>NZ_NCUL01000008.1:56176-375905 GCF_002096455.1 Streptococcus oralis subsp. oralis
TTTATATGAAGAAAAAAATAAAAAAGCCCGTAAAATCGGGCTTTATTTTCGGATAAATCACTATAAAATAGTATATATAAGGCGGTAGACGGATTTGAACCGACGATCAAGCTTTTGCAGAGCCGTGCCTTACCACTTGGCTATACCGCCTCAACGTTTATTATTATACCTTGAAAATCATTTCCCGTCAATAGTTTCTTATTCTAAAATCCAATTTAAGAAAACAGATGATGATCGAAGAAGTGAGAAAAAGCTTTTAAAAATCCCGTTCTAAAGAGGGTCGGACTAGAAAGTATTTCTTGCAGAAACAAACAAAGAATGCAAGAATTTTGACAAATAGAAGTTTTTTGAAGAAATGCGCCTAAATATTCTGAAAATTCGTTTACTTTTTAAAAGATATATGTTATAATTTCCAATAAGCCTAAATTTTTCAAAGAGGAGTTAACAATATGAAAAAAAGTAGAGTATTTGTCGCAGCAGGAATTGCCCTATTAGCAACTGGCGTTTTAGCTGCTTGTGGTTCTTCAAAATCATCTGATTCTACAGCGCCAAAAAATTATGGCTATATTTATTCAGCTGACCCAGAAACTTTGGATTACCTCATTTCAGGGAAACAAAGTACTAAGGTTGCCACTTCAAATGGTATCGATGGTCTTTTCACAAACGACAAGTATGGGAACCTAGTCCCTGCAGTTGCAGAAGACTGGTCAGTTTCAAAAGATGGTTTGACTTATACCTACAAGATTCGTAAGGGTGTCAAATGGATGACATCAGATGGCGAAGAGTATGCTGAAGTGACAGCTAAAGACTTTGTAAATGGCTTGAAACACGCAACTGATAACAAGTCTGAAGCACTTTATCTAGCAGAAGATTCAGTTAAAGGTCTAGCTGACTATAAAGCTGGAAACAATAAAGATTTTGCTTCAGTCGGTGTAAAAGCAGTTGATGATTATACCCTTGAATACACTTTGAACAAACCAGAACCATACTGGAACTCTAAGCTAGCCTACTCAATCTTCTGGCCATTGAACGAAGATTTTGAAAAATCAAAAGGGGCTGACTTTGCCAAAGCAACTGACCCTACATCATTGCTTTACAATGGTCCGTTCTTACTGAAAGGTTTGACTGCTAAATCTTCTATTGAATTCGCTAAGAATGAAAATTACTGGGACAAAGATAATGTTCACATTGATAAAGTAACCCTTGCTTTCTATGATGGATCAGACCAAGAGTCAATTGAACGTAACTTTACAAGTGGAGCCTATAGCTATGCTCGTCTCTTCCCAACAAGTTCAAACTACTCTAAGGTAGAAGAAACATACAAAGACAATATCTACTACACTCCATCAGGACCTGGTATTGCTGGTTTGGGTGTGAATATTGACCGTCAAGGTTACAAATACACTTCTAAAACAACTGATGAAGAGAAGACTTCTACCAAGAAAGCCCTTCTTAACAAGGACTTCCGTCAGGCTTTGAACTTCGCCTTTGAGCGTACTTCTTACTCAGCACAAATTAATGGTAAAGAAGGTGCTCCTCTTGCAGTTCGTAACCTCTTTGTGAAACCAGGTTTTGTCTCTGCAGGTGAAAAAACTTTCGGTGACTTGGTAACTGAAAAGATGGCTGCTTACGGTGATGAGTGGAAGAATGTTAACTTTGCGGATGGTCAAGATGGACTCTTCAACGCCGATAAAGCCAAAGCTGAATTTGCCAAAGCTAAGACTGCTTTGGAAGCAGAAGGTGTGAAATTCCCTATCCACTTGGATATTCCAGTTGACCAAACAAATAAGGGTCTTATTGCTCGTATTCAATCCTTCAAACAATCCGTTGAAACAGTACTTGGTGAAGGAAACGTAGTCATTGATATTCAACAAATTTCTAAAGATGAGTTGCACAATATCACATACTATGCCGCAAACGCTGCAGCAGAAGATTGGGATCTCTCAGGAGCAGTTGGATGGAGCCCAGACTATGAAGATCCATCAACTTACCTTGATATCTTGAAAACAACTAACAGCGAACAAACAAAAACTTACATGGGTTATGATGATCCAGCAAATGCAGCAGCTGCCCAAGTTGGTTTGAAGGAATACGATAAGTTAGTTGATGAAGCTGCAAAAGAAACCAATGACTTGAATGTGCGTTATGAAAAATATGCGGCTGCTCAAGCTTGGTTGACAGACAGCTCCCTCTTCTTGCCAGCTATGTCATCAAGTGGTGCTGCACCATTCATTTCTCGTGTTGTACCATTCACAGCATCATACAGCCAGTCTGGAGATAAGGGCTCAGACGTATACTTCAAGTATATTCAGTTACAAGACAAGGTTGTAACCAAAGCTGACTATGAACAAGCTCGTGAAAAATGGCTCAAAGAGAAAAAAGAATCAAACGAAAAAGTTCAAAAAGAATTGGCTAATCACGTTAAATAAATAACTCTCAAGAGAACTTTCTCTCCATGAGGAGAAGGTTCTTTTGGGATTTTAAAAGGAAACGATATGAAGAAATATATTTTTATGCGTGTATTGCGTTCATTGTTGTCTATTTTCTTGGTGACAACCTTGACCTACACAATTATCTATACGATGGTTCCTCGAAAATTGATTTTCAAGCAGGATACCAACTATAACAAGATTGCAACGACGCCGGACAAGCGGGATAATTATGAAAATACCGTTTATGAACGGATGGGCTATATCGAGTACTACGATACCAAAGAGTTGCAAGAAAGAGCGAGCACGATGGATTCGTCTGTAACAGTGGATGCCAATGATACCAATAAGGCAATCTACGAAAAATACATCAACCAACTAGGAAATGGTTGGACACTCGGTGTGTTCTCAGAAAGTGGTCAATTCTATGCTACGCGTGAAATTCCAATTTTTGAACGTGTTTTCAAATTCTATGCCAACTTGATTGATATTGATCATCCAAACAAGATCCAGGACCCTGAAAATCCAAACTTGGAACGCTATCTTCGTTTTGAAAATGACCCTGCTATCGGTTGGTCATTGGTTGGCTCAGGTACAAAACATAAATACCTTTTGTATTTCAACAATCAATTTCCATTTGTACACCAAAACTTTGTGAACATTAACTTGGGTGACTCTTACCCAACTTATGCAAACACACCAGTGCTTCAAGTTATCACACAAGGTCAGGGACAAACTAAGACATCAGAAGTTCAATTCCCTACAGGTAAAAAGACTTCATCTGTAGATATCTACTCTCGTACCTACAAATCTCCAAGTCAAGCAGATGCGCGTGAGGTAGCCAACTATGGTAAGGATGATCCATATACAGCTACAGAAAGCAATTACCAATACCCATCAATGATTGCAAGCTCAGCGGTTGCTGGTTTGATTGGTTTGATTATTTCTTATGCGATTGCGATTCCACTTGGATCTGCTATGGCTCGCCACAAGAATACTTGGATTGATAGCTTCTCGACAGGTGCTCTAACCTTCTTGCTTGCTCTTCCAACGATTGCCTTGGTTTACATCGTGCGTTTGATTGGATCATCTATTGGTCTGCCTGATTCATTCCCTATCTTGGGGGCTGGAGATTGGCGTTCTTATGTCTTGCCAGCAGTTATTCTAGGTTTGTTGGGTGCACCAAGTACAGCTATCTGGATTCGTCGTTACATGATCGACTTGCAATCTCAGGACTTCGTTCGTTTTGCGCGTGCAAAAGGTTTGTCTGAAAAAGAAATTTCAAATAAACACATCTTTAAAAATGCCATGGTTCCTTTGGTTTCAGGTATTCCTGGTGCCGTAATCGGAGTTATCGGTGGTGCAACATTGACAGAAACGGTCTTCGCTTTCCCAGGTATGGGTAAAATGTTGATTGACTCTGTTAAGGCATCAAACAACTCAATGGTAGTTGGTCTTGTCTTCATCTTCACATGTATTTCTATCTTCTCACTCTTTGTAGGTGATATCTGGATGACCATGCTTGACCCACGTATTAAATTGACAGAGAAAGGAGGCAAATAATGTCAACAATCGATAAAGAAAAATTTCAGTTCGTAAAACGTGACGATTTTGCCTCTGAAACAATTGATGCTCCTGCCTATTCATACTGGGGTTCTGTATTTAGACAATTTCTAAAGAAAAAATCAACCGTCTTTATGCTAGGAATTTTGGTTGCTATTATCTTGATGAGCTTTATTTACCCAATGTTCTCAGATTTTGACTTCAACGATGTAAGTAAGGTCAATGACTTCTCTGCTCGTTTTATCAAGCCCAATGCTGAACATTGGTTTGGTACAGATAGCAATGGTAAATCCTTGTTTGACGGGGTTTGGTTTGGTGCGCGTAACTCTATCCTCATCTCTGTAATTGCAACTTTTATCAACCTTGTAATTGGGGTTATTGTTGGTGGAATTTGGGGAATTTCAAAATCCGTTGACCGTGTCATGATGGAAGTTTATAACATTATTTCAAACATTCCATCTCTCTTGATTGTCATTGTCTTGACTTACTCAATCGGTGCTGGTTTCTGGAATTTGATTTTTGCAATGAGTGTGACAACTTGGATTGGGATTGCTTATATGATTCGTATCCAAATCATGCGTTACCGTGACTTGGAATACAACCTTGCTTCTCAAACACTTGGAACACCAACCTTTAAAATCATTGTTAAAAACATCATGCCACAATTGGTATCTGTTATTGTTTCTACAATGACCTTGATGTTGCCAAGCTTCATCTCTTATGAAGCCTTCCTTTCCTTCTTTGGATTGGGATTGCCTGTAACAGTGCCAAGTTTGGGACGTTTGATCTCAGATTACTCACAAAACGTTACGACCAACGCTTACTTATTCTGGATTCCGTTGACAACCTTGATCTTGGTATCCCTATCTCTTTTCGTTGTTGGTCAAAATCTAGCGGATGCTAGTGATCCACGTACACATAGATAGGAGTAGACATGATAAAAGGAAAAAATGTAATTTTGACTGCTCGTGATATTGTCGTGGAATTTGACGTTCGTGACAAAGTTCTGACGGCTATCCGAGGAGTTTCTCTGGACCTGATCGAAGGAGAAGTTCTTGCCTTGGTAGGTGAGTCCGGTTCTGGTAAATCTGTTTTAACAAAAACCTTTACAGGGATGTTGGAAGACAATGGACGTATTGCTCAAGGAAGCATCGACTATCGTGGACAAGACTTGACCGCTCTTACTTCTAACAAGGAATGGGAGAAGATTCGTGGTGCTAAAATTGCGACCATCTTCCAAGATCCTATGACAAGTTTGGACCCAATCAATACAATCGGTAGTCAAATTACTGAAGTGATCGTTAAACACCAAGGGAAAACAGCTAAGGAAGCCAAAGAGATGGCAATCGACTATATGAACAAGGTCGGAATCCCAGATGCTGAAAAACGTTTTGAAGAGTATCCTTTCCAATATTCTGGAGGGATGCGCCAACGTATCGTTATTGCGATTGCCCTTGCCTGTCGTCCAGATATCTTGATCTGTGACGAGCCAACAACGGCTCTTGATGTAACCATTCAAGCACAAATCATTGATTTGCTTAAAACTTTACAGAACGAGTACCACTTTACCATTATCTTTATCACCCATGACCTTGGTGTGGTAGCAAGTATTGCCGATAAGGTAGCGGTTATGTATGCTGGAGAAATTGTAGAATATGGAACTGTTGAGGAAGTTTTCTACGACCCACGTCATCCATATACTTGGAGTCTCTTGTCTAGCTTGCCTCAGCTTGCTGATGATAAAGGGGAATTGTACTCTATCCCAGGAACACCACCGTCTCTTTATACTGAGTTGAAAGGTGATGCCTTTGCCCTTCGTTCAGATTATGCGATGCAAATTGACTTTGAACAGAAAGCACCTCAGTTTTCAGTCACTGATACTCACTGGGCTAAGACTTGGTTGCTTCATGAGAATGCTCCTAAAGTTGAAAAACCTGGGGTCATCGCAGATTTGCATGACAAAATTCGTGATAAAATGGGCTTTGCTCATCTAGAAGACTAGGAGGAAGGAAATGTCTGAAAAATTAGTAGAAATTAAAGATTTAGAAATTTCCTTCGGTGAAGGAAGTAAGAAGTTTGTCGCGGTTAAAAACGCCAACTTCTTTATCAACAAGGGGGAAACTTTCTCTCTTGTAGGAGAGTCTGGTAGTGGGAAAACAACGATTGGTCGTGCTATTATTGGTCTAAATAATACCAGTAAAGGTGAGATCATCTTTGATGGTCATAAGATCAATGGAAAAAAATCTCATAAGGAATCCTCAGACTTGATCCGTCGTATCCAGATGATTTTCCAGGACCCTGCAGCCAGCTTGAATGAGCGTGCGACGGTTGACTATATCATCTCTGAAGGTCTTTACAACTATCACTTGTTCAAAGACGAAGAAGATCGTAAAGAAAAAGTTCAAAAGATGATTCATGAAGTTGGACTTTTGAAAGAACACTTGACCCGTTATCCACACGAGTTTTCTGGTGGTCAACGTCAGCGTATCGGGATTGCCCGTGCCCTTGTGATGGAACCTGATTTCGTTATTGCGGATGAGCCAATTTCAGCCTTGGACGTATCAGTGCGTGCGCAAGTCTTGAACTTGCTCAAGAAGTTCCAAAAAGAGTTGGGCTTGACCTATCTCTTTATCGCGCATGATTTGTCAGTTGTTCGCTTTATCTCAGATCGTATCGCGGTTATCTATAAGGGAGTTATCGTCGAAGTGGCGGAGACAGAGGAGTTGTTTAACAATCCTGTCCATCCATACACTCAAGCACTTCTATCTGCTGTACCGATTCCAGATCCAATCTTGGAACGCAAGAAGGTCTTGAAAGTTTACGATCCTGACCAACATGACTATGAGACAGATAAGCCATCTATGGTAGAAATTCGTCCAGGTCACTATGTTTGGGCTAACCAAGCGGAAGTTGCTCGTTACAAGAAAGCTCTTAAAGAATAAACAAATTAGGAGAGGATCGAAAGGTCTTCTCATTTTTAATAGAAAAATTCCCCTTCTACTAGCTTGTAAAAGGGGAAATGTATTATAATTAGCGTTTAGACCAAGTGCGTTTCATAAAGAGTAGCAAAATTGGGTATATCTCTAAGCGACCTGCAATCATTGCAAAGGAGAGGAGGATTTTAGAGATGGGACTAAAGATGGCAAAACTCGAGGTTGTACCTAGAATAGGTCCGATATTGTTAAAACAGCTGAAGACAGCACTGGTCACGACTAGAAAATCATTGCTATCAAGACTGACGATAAAGATGAGAGAAAGAATAATCATCATATAGATAGCAAAATATTTAAGAATCTTGTGTTGGGTATCCTTATCAATCACAGTTTTATTGACGTGGAGAGTCAAGACACGGTGAGGGGATAAGATGGACAAAATTTGATTTTTAGCAATTTTTGTGAGGATAAGTCCTCTGATCACCTTAAGACCACCTGCAGTTGAGCCAGCTGATCCACCGATTGCCATGAGGAAGAGGAGGATAAACTGGGAGAAAAGGGGCCAGTTGGTAATATCTCCGTATCCAAAACCTGTTGTCGTGATGATATTGGAAACCTGAAAGAAGGCCATTTCAACACTTTTAGAACCCCCTTGGTAGAGGTGGAGCGTATTAAGCGTAATCAAGCCGGTAGAAACTAGGACAATGATGATATATGCTCGTAGTTCTTCATCTCCAAAGAAGGCCTTAACCCGACGGAGCATGAGGAAGTAATAGAGGTTAAAATTGACACCGAAAACCAGAACGCCAAAACTGACAAGATAGGTAATTAGGGAACTGCCGTAGTGGGCGATTCCATCGTTGTAAACGGTGAATCCCCCCGTTCCCGCTGTTCCCATAGCGATAACAAAGCTATCAAACAAGGGCATACCGGCTAGATAGTAGATGACAACAAAGAGGGAGAAGAGCCCGAGGTAAAGGAGATAGAGGATCTGGGCAGTATTTTTCAGTTTGGATACAACCTTACCAAAGACAGGACCAGGGACTTCTGCTTTCATCACCTCTAAGTGACTATTCTTAGCATTGTCCATAATAGCAAGTGCGAAAACAAGCACTCCCATCCCTCCTATCAAGTGGGTGAAACTTCGCCAGAAGAGGAGAGAGCGACTGAGAACGGAAACATCTGTTAGGATAGTAGCACCAGTCGTTGTAAAACCAGAGCTGATCTCGAAAAATGCATCGATGATGCTAGGAATTTGTCCTGAAAAGACAAAGGGTAAGCCACCAAAGAAAGACCAGAGAATCCAACAGAGGGCAACGATTAAGACACCCTCCTTGGCATAAATCCGTTGATTCTTTGGTTTTCTTAGGATTCCCACCCCACCGAGAAGGACTAAAATTCCAATTGTAGTAAAAAGAGCTGTAAATACTTGGCTGGATTCTCGGTAATAGGTCGCTACGCTGACAGGAACTAGGAGGAGAACAGCCTCGATCAAGAGCAGTTTGGAGAGGAGATAACGAATCATACTTTTATTCATTTCTTACCTCTCAATCAAATCATAGATTTTGGTGATATTTGGTAGTAAGGTGGTTACCAGCAATTGGTCTCCGACCTCCAGTGTATCCTCTCCGGTCGGGAAGATTGTTTTTCCTTTTCGAATAATGGCTGCGATGAGAATACCCTTCTTCAATTTCAGATGAGAAAGAGGCTTGGCTGTCATTTTATTAGCTTCCTTGATATGGAATTGTAGGGTTTCAATCTGGCCGTTTGCAAGATGGTGCATGGCTTGAAGGTCTGAGTATTGGGCATTAACCCGTCCTCGGATAAAGTGCATAATGGTATCCACTGCGATGATCTTTGGCGTGATGATACTTGAAAAATCAGGTGCATGGATGATTTCTAGGAGGCTAGTCCGGTTGACCTTGGTGATGTTTTTCTGGACGCCAACACGATCAAGGAACATGGAGGTGATGATGTTTTCTTCGTCTACTCCAGTTAAGGTTGCGACTGCATCGTAGTGAGGAGCACTTTCTTCTAGTAAGATATCTTTGGCTGTCCCATCTCCCTGAACGATATAGAGATTTGGGAATTTTTCACTAAAGAAACGGGCTCTTTCAGGATTAATCTCGATGACCTTGGTATCAATGCGACTGTCTTTTAAAATGCCAAGCAGATAATAAGCGATCTTTCCAGCTCCAACGATAAGTAAGCTTTTCACTGCACGAGATTTAAAATAGTTATGGAAAAGCATCATATCTACACGATTTCCCGTAACAAAAATCCTATCCTTGTCTTGGATAATAACATTACCGCTTGGAATCATCAGTTGATGATCCCTCTCCATAGCACAGACAATGATGTTACCAAATTTTTTACGAAAGTCTGAGATTGGCATTTGACAAAGACCGCTAGAGTCCTTGACAACAAATTCCATGAGACTGACCCGACCTCCAGCAAATCGTTCGACAGAGAGGGCATTAGGGAAATCAATGATATTTGAGATCGCACGCGCTGCCAGGAGTTCTGGGTTAACGATAAGTGAAAATCCAAGAATATTTTTCTCTTTAAAATAGGCATTAGAGTATTCAGGATTTCGCACCCGAACGATGGTTTCTTTAGCCCCCATTTTTTTAGCAAGTACCGCTGAAATCATATTCACTTCATCGTATTCGGTTAGAGCAATAAAGATATCACACTCTTGAACACCGGCTTGCTCCAAGATGGCAAAGTCAGCACCATTTCCAAGGAGACCTATGATATCAAAGCGACTGACAATGTGATTGAGGACAGCCTCATCTTGTTCGATGAGGACAACGTCATGGTTTTCTGCAACCAGTGAACGACAGAGGGCGAAACCAACTTTCCCTCCACCAACAAGGACAATTTTCATATAAAAACCTACTTTTTCATGATGTAACTATCATACCCTTTTTTAGCAAAAAATGCACTTGCTAAGGCGATTTTTAGGGGAAGAAAGGCCTTTTTCAAGTTTTTGAAGCTACATTTGTTTAACTTCTATAACGATGTCTCCGATTTGAAGTGATTTGGTTCTTTTACCATACCTTTTCAGAAAGGGAATGACCAAACATGAAAGTATCATCAAAAAAAGTAAAAAAATCAAGTCGTTTCTATTGACAATGATTCTGAAAGTGTTATACTAAGGAAGTAGTTTCGCTGATTTACTTCAAACCTGTTGTGAGGTAAGTTAACGATGCCTTAACCACGCTGTTTGCTGAGCTTGACTCCGGGCAGTGTGGCTATTTTTTTGCAATGATAAAAGGAAGCCAGTCATGACAAATCACATTGTATTATTTGAACCTCAGATTCCACAAAATACAGGTAACATTGCGCGTACTTGCGCTGCGACCAATTCTCCCCTCCATATTATCAAACCGATGGGATTTCCGATTGATGACCGCAAGATGAAGCGGGCTGGTTTGGATTACTGGGATAAGCTTGAGATTTATTTTTATGACAGTTTGGAAGATTTCATGTCTCAGATGAAGGGTAAACTCTATCTGATTTCAAAATTTGCGGAAAAGGTCTATTCTGAAGCAGATTTATCGACGGACGAGGACCATTATTTTCTCTTTGGACGTGAAGACAAGGGCTTGCCTGAGGACTTTATGCGGGAGCATCCCGAAAAGGCTCTCCGTATTCCTATGAATGATGAACATGTCCGCAGTCTCAATGTTTCCAATACCGTCTGCATGATTGTCTATGAAGCGCTTCGTCAGCAGAATTTTGCAGGTCTTGAGCTTGTTCACACCTATGAAGCAGATAAATTGAAATAATCAAAATGCTTGCACTTGCAAGCGTTTTTTGTTATGATAAAGGGGTCTTCAGGGCTGGGTGAGATTCCCGACCGGCGGTGACTTTAACTAGGAAATGATCTTTTCCTTTTATACTTTGTTGACAAGCTTTGCCTAACCAGAAGTTATGCCTACAGCTTGTCGCCTAGTCTAAAAGAAAAATCTCAATTTCCATTCTCTTAAAGAAGTCCGCGAGCGCAAGCTGATGTGGTGCGATTCCACAACCGACAGTATAGTCTGGATGGGAGAAGACGAAAGAATGGCTTTGTCTGTTCTGATGAGTTTATAGATGAATTGCAACCGCTTGCTCAAAAGAGTGAGGGGGAACTTTTGGGATATAAAAAGTGAGAATAGATAGAGGGATCCTTTCCAACTTCTTCTGATTTTATAGAAAATTGGAGGAACCTGTTATGACAAACACACGTCGACTTTCGACCATTGCGATTTTATCAGCCATTTCATTTGTGCTGATGTACTTTGACTTTCCGCTCTTGCCAGCGGCGACCTTCCTCAAGATCGAGTTTAGTATCTTGCCAGTCCTTGTGGGCTTGGTGGTCATGGATTTGCCAGCTGCTCTCGGGATTCTCTTGTTGCGATCACTCTTGAAGTTGCTTCTCAATAGCCAGGGAGTGAATACTTACATTGGCTTGCCAATGAATATCGTGGCCTTGGGAGTTTTTGTTATCGTCTTTGGTTTGATTTGGAAAAAGGAACGTAGCACCCTTCGTTTCCTACTAGCATCTCTAGCGGGAACTATTGGATTGACTTCTGCCATGTTGGTTCTCAACTATGTCTATGCGGTTCCTTTATACGCGCAGTTTGCCAACTTTGATATTAGAGAAATTATAGGACTTTCTAACTACTTGATGACCATGGTTTTACCTTTTAACCTGATTGAAGGTTTAATCTTTGCTGTTTCATTCTGGTTGTTATACGTCCTCTTGAAACCAACCTTAAAACATTATGAGAGATAAACAAACATTTTTAATGAAGGGCAGTTTTGCCCTTTTACTTTTCGTCCTTCTTGGCTATATGGTTAAGTTCTATCCTGAAACGCTGGTCGGTTTTGATCAACCGCTTCAGACTGCCCTTCGTGGGGACTTGCCAGATTATTTGACAGTTCTATTCCGTGCGCTTACGCATTTGATTGATATCCCAGTAATCATTACCTGGGTTGCCATCGCAGCCTTTATCTTTTATCGTAAGCAGTGGAAGATAGAAAGCTACTTCATGGCGGGTAATCTAGCCTTAGCCGGTCTCTTAATTGTGACCTTTAAAAACATCTACCAGCGCCCACGGCCAGCTATTTTACACTTGGTAGAGGAGAACGGATTTTCTTTTCCAAGCGGGCATTCTCTTGCAGTGACACTGATGGTAGGTACTTTGATTGTCATTCTCAGTCAACGAATTAAAAATCCAGTCTGGAGAAAAATCGTACAAATCGTTCTTGGGTTCTACCTAGTCAGTGTACTGGTGTCAAGGGTCTATCTGGGAGTTCACTATCCATCAGACGTCCTTGCAAGTCTCTGTGTGGGCTTGGGAGTCTTGTTTATCGAATTTCCTTTCTATGACAAGCTTCGCTTCCAATGGCGATTTAAAGGCAAGCAGAAGTGAGATAGGTCTTGCAAGAATGGTAAAAATCTGATAAACTAAGTAGTAATTGAATAGGAATCCGCAAGACTAGTAACTCAAGGGAAGTATATCAGGGAGGAGAGCCGTGACTGCAAGCTCTCTATATGGAAGTTGGGTGAATTCACTTGCGCATGGATTTAGAAATGAAGGTCTGACTTGTCAGATGAAAACGGATGGTACCGCGTGTCAACGCTCCGAGTGGAGTTTTTGGCATGTGGTTTTCTTTTTATCTACGAGAGACTGATGGAGGAATTATGTCAACTATTGAAGAACAATTAAAAGCGCTTCGTGAAGAAACGCTGGCTAGCTTGAAGCAAATTACTGCTGAAAATGAAAAAGAGATGCAAGACTTGCGTGTCTCTGTCCTTGGTAAAAAAGGGTCGCTTACTGAAATCCTCAAAGGGATGAAAGATGTCTCTGCTGAGATGCGTCCAATCATCGGGAAACACGTCAATGAAGCGCGTGATGTCTTGACAGCGGCCTTTGAAGAAACAGCTAAGCTCTTGGAAGAAAAGAAAGTCGCAGCTCAACTAGCTAGCGAGAGTATCGATGTGACGCTTCCAGGTCGCCCAGTTGCGACTGGTCACCGTCACGTTTTGACACAAACCAGTGAAGAAATCGAAGATATTTTCATCGGTATGGGTTACCAAGTCGTGGATGGTTTTGAAGTGGAGCAAGACTACTATAACTTTGAGCGTATGAACCTTCCGAAAGATCACCCAGCCCGTGATATGCAGGACACTTTCTACATCACAGAAGAAATCTTGCTCCGTACTCACACGTCTCCAGTCCAGGCGCGTGCTATGGATGCTCATGATTTTTCAAAAGGTCCTTTGAAGATGATCTCACCGGGGCGTGTGTTCCGTCGTGATACGGACGATGCGACTCACAGTCACCAGTTCCACCAAATCGAAGGCTTGGTTGTTGGGAAAAATATCTCTATGGCTGACCTTCAAGGAACCCTTCAGTTGATTGTCCAAAAGATGTTCGGTGAAGAGCGTCAGATCCGTCTGCGTCCATCTTATTTCCCATTCACAGAGCCATCTGTTGAAGTGGATGTTTCCTGCTTCAAGTGTGGTGGAGAAGGATGTAACGTATGTAAGAAAACAGGTTGGATCGAAATTATGGGTGCCGGTATGGTTCACCCACGTGTCCTTGAAATGAGTGGTATCGATGCGACTGTTTACTCTGGCTTTGCCTTTGGTCTTGGACAAGAGCGTGTCGCTATGCTCCGTTACGGAATTAACGATATCCGTGGATTCTATCAAGGAGATGTCCGCTTCTCAGAACAGTTTAAATAAGATTGAAACCTGAAACACAGTCCTACACAGTCCTAGTCATTTTCTCTCGATGAGAATAGTAAGGACTGACTCGAAGAAAAAGAAAGGAATTGAAAAGGTCTTACTTGGTGGGATCTTACAATCAGAATTATGCTTGTATCTTATAAATGGTTAAAAGAATTGGTGGACATTGATGTGCCATCACAAGAGTTGGCTGAGAAAATGTCAACTACAGGGATTGAGGTCGAAGGTGTCGAATCACCGGCTGCTGGTCTCTCAAAAATTGTCGTCGGTGAGGTTTTGTCTTGCGAAGATGTGCCAGAAACTCACTTGCATGTCTGTCAGGTTAACGTTGGCGAAGAAGAAGCCCGTCAAATCGTTTGTGGTGCTCCCAATGTGCGTGCTGGTATCAAGGTCATGGTGGCTCTTCCAGGAGCTCGTATCGCTGACAATTACAAGATCAAAAAAGGGAAAATCCGTGGTTTAGAGTCTCTCGGAATGATTTGTTCCCTTGGTGAATTGGGAATTTCTGACTCGGTTGTACCGAAGGAATTCGCAGATGGAATCCAAATCTTGCCAGAAGATGCTATTCCTGGAGATGAAGTTTTCTCTTACCTAGACTTGGATGACGAAATCATCGAACTTTCTATCACGCCAAACCGTGCAGACGCTCTATCTATGCGTGGAGTAGCGCACGAAGTGGCAGCCATCTATGACAAGGCAGTTAGCTTTAAAGAATTCAGTTTAACAGAAACAAATGAAGCTGCAGCAGAGGCCCTCTCTGTAGGCATTGAAACAGATAAGGCGCCTTACTATGCAGCCCGTATCTTGGACAATGTGACCATCGCACCAAGTCCACAATGGTTGCAAAACCTCCTCATGAACGAAGGCATTCGTCCGATCAATAACGTAGTTGACGTAACCAACTACATCCTGCTTTACTTTGGTCAACCGATGCATGCCTTTGACTTGGATACCTTTGAAGGGACTGACATCCGTGTGCGTGAAGCGCGTGCTGGTGAAAAATTGGTGACCTTGGACGGTGAAGAACGTGACTTGGAAGTAAATGACTTAGTCATCACTGTCGCAGACAAGCCAGTAGCCCTTGCAGGTGTCATGGGTGGAGAGGCTACAGAAATCTCTGAAAAATCAAGTCGAGTTGTGTTAGAAGCGGCTGTTTTCAATGGCAAATCTATCCGCAAGACTAGCGGACGCCTCAACCTTCGTTCGGAATCATCTTCTCGCTTTGAAAAAGGCATCAATGTGGCAACTGTTAATGAAGCCCTTGATGCGGCGGCTAGCATGATTGCTGATCTTGCAGGTGCGACAGTGCGTAAGGGCATCGTTTCAGCGGGGGAGCTTGACACTTCAGATGTGGAAGTTTCTTCAACCCTTGCAGACGTTAACCGCGTCCTTGGTACGGAGCTTTCCTATGCTGATGTGGAAGATGTCTTCCGTCGTCTTGGCTTTGGCCTTTCTGGCAATGCAGAAAGCTTTACAGTCAGCGTCCCACGTCGTCGTTGGGATATCACTATCGAAGCAGATCTCTTTGAAGAAATCGCTCGTATCTATGGATATGACCGTTTGCCAACCAGTCTTCCAAAAGACGATGGTACAGCAGGTGAATTGACTGCGACACAAAAATTGCGCCGTCAAGTTCGTACGATCGCTGAAGGAGCCGGTTTGACAGAAATCATCACCTACGCTCTTACAACACCTGAAAAAGCAGTTGAGTTCACAGCTCAACCAAGTAACCTTACAGAACTCATGTGGCCAATGACAGTGGACCGTTCTGTCCTCCGTCAAAATATGGTCTCAGGTATTTTGGATACGGTAGCCTATAACGTGGCTCGTAAGAACAAAAACTTGGCTCTTTACGAGATTGGAAAAGTCTTTGAACAAACAGGCAATCCAAAAGAAGAACTTCCAAACGAAATCAACAGTTTTGCCTTTGCCTTGACCGGCTTGGTTGCAGAAAAAGATTTCCAAACGGCAGCAGTTCCAGTTGATTTCTTCTATGCTAAGGGAATCCTTGAAGCGCTCTTTACTCGCTTGGGACTAGAAGTGACTTATACAGCAACAGCTGAGATTGCAAGTCTCCATCCAGGACGTACAGCCGTGATTTCACTCGGCGACCAAGTTCTTGGTTTCCTTGGCCAAGTGCATCCAGTCACTGGCAAGGCCTACGATATTCCAGAAACGTATGTAGCTGAGCTCAACCTTTCAGCCATCGAAGCTGCCCTTCAACCAGCTGCTCCATTTGTGGAAATCACCAAATTCCCAGCAGTCAGTCGTGACGTGGCACTACTCCTCAAGGCAGAAGTCACTCATCAAGAAGTAGTCGATGCTATCCGAGCTGCCGGCGTGAAACGATTGACAGATATCAAACTCTTTGACGTCTTCTCAGGCGAAAAACTGGGAGTTGGCATGAAGTCAATGGCCTATAGCTTGACCTTCCAAAATCCAGAAGACAGCTTAACGGACGAAGAAGTCGCACGCTATATGGAAAAAATCCAAGCATCACTGGAAGAAAAAGTGAATGCAGAAGTACGTTAACTCATCAATCCATCCTTAGGGGTGGATTTTTAGTTTCAAAAGGACAGTTCAGAAGAGAAAAGCGATAGTTGAGGAGGAAGCCATCTCAGAAGGTCTTTAATGAGTTATACTAAAGCTATCGCTGAAATACTTAAAATTTATTAGAGAAAGGATACTTTTGCTACTTATAATCCGATAAAATGGACATAAATCGTTGTAAAGGCTATCAAAAAGGAGTATAATAAGTGCAACATATCTCGGAGGTGGAAAATGTTAGAAGTAAGAAATCTAGAGAAAAGTTTCGGTCCCAAGCAAGTCTTGTTTGGTGTCGATTTTCAGGCAAGTCCAGGAAGGATTCTGGGCTTGGTCGGGAAGAATGGTGCTGGGAAAACAACGATTTTCCACAGTATGTTGAAATTTTTAGAGTATCAAGGAGAGATCAGTCTGGATGGGCAGGAGATTCGTCAGGAAACCTATGCACGGATTGGTTATCTGCCTGAGGAACGCAGCCTCATGCCCAAGTTGACAGTCCTTGAGCAAGTTCGTTACTTGGCGACTCTAAAAGGCATGGATGCTAAAGAAGTCAAGGAAAAACTCCCTCAATGGATGGAAAAATTGGAAGTGAAGGGCAAATTGACCGACAAAATCAAGAGTCTGTCAAAAGGGAATCAACAGAAAATTCAGTTGATCATCACCCTGATCCATGAGCCAGACTTGATCATCCTGGATGAGCCTTTTAGTGGTTTGGATCCAGTTAATACCGAGTTACTCAAACAAGTCATCTTGAAAGAGAAAGAGCGCGGTGCAATCATTATCTTTTCTGACCATGTCATGACCAACGTTGAGGAACTTTGCGATGATATCCTGATGATTCGTGACGGGCGTGTGGTCTTGCATGGACCAGTTCAGGATGTCCGTAATCAATATGGGAAAACGCGTCTCTTTGTTTCAAGTGAACGAAGTAAGGAAGAATTGGAAAATCTTCCTCATGTCAAACAGGTGAGCTTGACCAAGCAAGGCAGTTGGAAATTGATCCTAGATGATGAGAGCGCTGGAAGAGAACTCTTCCCAATCCTCACTCAAGGTCAATACATCGCGACCTTTGACCAACAAGCTCCAACAATCGATGAAATCTTTAAACTAGAATCAGGGGTGGAAGTATGAGAAATATGTGGGTTGTAATGAAGGAAACCTATCTTCGACATGTCAAGTCGTGGAGTTTCTTCTTTATGGTGATTTCGCCGTTCCTCTTTTTAGCCTTATCTGTAGGAATCGGCTTTCTCCAAGGGTCTTCTATGGCCAAGAATAGCAAGATAGCAGTAGTAACAACTGTGCCATCTGTGGAAGAAGGGCTCAAGGGTACCAATGGTATCAACTTTGATTATAAGGATGAAGCCAGTGCCCAGGCTGCTATCAAGGATGAGAAAATCAAGGGTTACCTAACCATTGACCAAGAGGACAGCGTCCTCAAGGCCGTCTATCATGGTGAAACTTCTCTTGAAACAGGCATCAAACTAGCAGTAACCAATAAGCTAAACGAACTGCAATACCAACTCAATCGTTCGTCAGCTAATTTGTCTCAAGAACAGGAAAAACGTCTGAGTCAAACCGTTGATTTTACTGAGAAAATTGATGAATCTAAGGAAAACAAAAAAATTGTTCAAACCATTGCGGCCGCAGGGCTTGGTTTCTTCCTTTATATGATTTTGATTACCTATGCTAGTGTCACTGCTCAGGAAGTGGCTAGCGAGAAAGGAACCAAAATCATGGAGGTGGTCTTCTCTAGTATCCGAGCAAGTCATTATTTCTACGCTCGCATGCTGGCTCTACTTCTTGTGATTTTGACTCATATTGGCATTTACGTCGTGGGTGGACTGGCTGCCATTCTGCTCTTTAAAGACATCCCTATCTTGGCACAATCTGGGATTTTAAATCATCTAGGAGAGGCCTTCTCGCTCAATACCTTATTGTTTGTCTTGGTTAGCCTCTTTATGTACGTTGTTTTAGCAGCCTTTCTAGGCTCTATGGTTTCTCGCCCTGAGGATTCAGGAAAGGCCTTGTCGCCATTGATGATCTTGATTATAGCAGGATTTGTCGGTGTGACCTCTCTAGGTGCTGCTGGGGACAATTTAGTTCTGAAAATTGGCTCCTATATTCCTTTCATCTCGACCTTCTTTATGCCATTTAGAGCTATAAATGGGTATGCAAGTGGTCTAGAAGCTTGGATTTCGCTTGCCATAACGGTTGTTTTTGCAGTCACTGCAACAGCCTTTATCGGACGCATGTATGCTAGTCTAGTCCTTCAAACAGATGATTTGGGAATCTGGAAAACCTTTAAACGTGCCTTAGCTTATAAATAGGAGAGCCTCGCAAAAGCGAGGTTTTTCTAGATGTTAAACACTGAAATCGGCAAAAATATTTTTCATATCTATTGACTTTTAGTAGTGAAATTTGGTATGATAGTAGACGGTATTGTTTACCCCATTTGTAAGGCCCCGGAACCTTTCAAATACCCCGCGGACCGGAACATCCGCCCTGTAAACAAAAACGATATTCATATAGGAGAAATCATGAACAAAACTACATTCATGGCTAAACCAGGCCAAGTAGAACGCAAATGGTACGTTGTTGACGCAACTGATGTACCTCTTGGACGCCTTTCAGCAGTTGTTGCTAGCGTACTTCGCGGAAAAAACAAACCAACATTCACACCACACACTGATACAGGTGACTTCGTAATCGTTATCAATGCTGAAAAAGTTAAATTGACTGGTAAAAAAGCAACTGATAAGATTTACTACACTCACTCAAACCACCCAGGTGGATTGAAACAAATCTCTGCTGGTGAACTTCGTTCTAAAAATGCAGTACGTTTGATCGAAAAATCAGTTAAAGGTATGCTTCCACACAATACTCTTGGCCGCGCTCAAGGTATGAAATTGAAAGTATTCGTTGGAGCTGAGCACACTCACGCTGCACAACAACCAGAAGTTCTTGATATTTCAGGACTTATCTAAGGAAAGGAACAATAAAGTATGTCACAAGCACAATATGCAGGTACTGGACGTCGTAAAAACGCTGTTGCACGCGTTCGCCTTGTTCCAGGAACTGGTAAAATCACCGTTAACAAAAAAGATGTTGAAGAGTACATCCCACACGCTGACCTTCGTCTTGTTATCAACCAACCATTCGCAGTTACTTCAACTGTAGGTTCATACGACGTTTTCGTTAATGTTGTAGGTGGTGGATACGCTGGTCAATCAGGAGCTATCCGTCACGGTATCGCTCGTGCTCTTCTTCAAGTAGACCCAGACTTCCGCGATTCATTGAAACGCGCAGGACTTCTTACACGTGACTCACGTAAAGTTGAGCGTAAGAAGCCAGGTCTTAAGAAAGCTCGTAAAGCTAGTCAGTTCTCAAAACGTTAATCAATACGATTATATCAACATTTCAAAGCACTTCATGGTTCACACTATGGGGTGTTTTTGCTTCTCTCATCTTCTCTCGTTTTCTCTCGTCTTCTCACGGCATTGCCCATGTGGTATAATGGGACAAGGATTGTTCCTCGTTTTAGACGAGTTTATGGAATTCAGGATAAGTTAGCAGGTGAGATGAGTATTTCTGTCAGTCTCCTATCTACCTGTTAACAACTGTCAAAAGTAAAAGGAGATTGTAGCTTGGTTTTATTGATATTAGGGATTTTGGTTTTGCTTATTCTAATCTTAAAACGGAAACAGAAAACTGCTAAAAAATCTGAAGAAAACGCCAAGAAAAGAAATTGGCTATTAATAGGTTGCTTATCCATAGTGATCCCAATGGTAATCTTCACAGTATTCAGTCCAATTTTTGCTCTAATGGATATGTGGGGGCTGTTTGCCCATGCAAGTCGAACTGAGATTGAGCAAGCTGTGCATCGTTCTTATCAAAATTACGGTCTTACAGGACAGTTTGAGTTAGAAAAATACGAGAAAAACTATACAAGTGTGGGAGGATTTATAATCCACGGTACCTATAGTGAAAATATAGCCGGAAAAACCTATCAGGTTAAAACTCGATTTAAATACTATACTCGCTTTTCGGAAAATGAAACATATAGAAAGACAGATGCAGAGGTTGATTACAAAAATGGTAAAAAAATTTATGATGTTTTCCCAGAATTAGCCTATTTAGGGATTGAGGTTAGTCCAGGCACCAGCGAATTTCTAAAAACACTGGACAGTTCAATCAAAGATCCTAAACTGCCTGATTTGAAGTATCAAGGTATTGGTTTTGAATTTAATAACCAATCTGATAATATCTATCTTTATAATGAAATATTAGAGGAAAATCAAAGCAAGGGCCAAGCTCTGCAAGGAATGTATCCAATGGATGCTCAATATCTTTTCCAAAAAGAGATTTTTATACCAACATTTGAATTTCAGTATTTCGTTCCAAAAGAAAAAAGAGACCTCTTGTATGATGACTATCTTAAAGAGCTTGAAGCGCTCATGAAGGAATTTTTTGCCAACCAACCCCTACCACGCGGTCTTTATGCTGTAAAAATTGCTAAGTATAAAGAGGATAAACTTGTCAATGATAGTGGTGTTTACTATGTGAGGATTGATAATCAGCAAGTTGTAAAGCTGTTGCAAAAATTAGAGTAGGAGTTGCTAGATCTAGGTCAGTTTTTTGTGAATGAGGCATTTTTGATTTACAAATTTCAACAAGACATTAGCTAGCCTTGTTTCTGTAGCTCTTTCAGTTCACTCTTCCACCTGAATGATGTTCAGGTGGTTTCTTTTGCTTTTCTCGTCTTCTCACGGTATCACGCATATGGTATAATGGAGAAGGACATTTTCTTTTTATTTCTAGAAATTCGTATATTTTTTGAAAACGGACAAATGCTTTCAACAGTAGAAAGTATTTGAGGGGTCATCAACGTTGGGAGGATTTACAATGAAATTTTCGAAAAAAATGGTGTTTATTGTCATATTGGTGGGAGTTCTCTTACTTACTCCTTACCTAGGCTATAAATACTATGTGAACAAATATGTTGATCCATACTCTACTTTTTGGTTAAAGAGAAAGATAGTGGATTACAAGTATATCGAAGATGGGAAAGCCTTGGTAATTAAGTGGGACTATGATAATCCATTAGACTATTGGCTTACAGAACAAGAGGCTTCAGTCTTTTGGTTTGGTCCCGTTGTCGGCCAAAATAAGATTGTTCAGGAATACAAAAGATTGGCAATATCGTCTATGTATCGAAATGAGCCTATTGAAGATGAATATTGGAAGATTGCTGTCTATGATATAAAGACGAAGGGCTTTCCTTCCAAAGACTACGATATTTTTAAAATGACTCGAGATTATGATTCAGACTATATTCCTACAGGAATTACTTCTAGTATCTATATTAGTGATGGTCGAGAATTGTTAGACATTCATTTAAAAAATGCTAAAGATGGTTCTCTTGTGGATAAATCTATTGATTTGGATGAGGGGAAGATTGTGGAATTAGGTAAGGGGCAAGATTATATAAAATATTCTGATGCGACAAGTTTTTCTTCTTTACTGCCGGAGTCTGAAGACTACTTTATGTATAATTGGAAAATCGGAATCTCAAAAGAAGGAAAACTAGCTAAAGATGCCCTTATCCGTCAAAAGTACCCTGAAGCAGCAAAACTTTTAGAAGATAATAATGGCTCGATTGTAGTTTTAGCTGATAAGCCAAGTATCGAAAACAATATGCCAATTTATCAGCTTTTGTATAAGGAAGGAACGAATTTATTTGAAAATGTGAAAATTCCTGCGGAAAACTCAGTAGATGGACAGGAGCACATTGTCAATAGTCAGGAAGAGTTTATTACATACTATCGTAATAAGGAAAAAGGGGACCCTAATAAAAGGTAGTCAAACTCTATCTAACAATATTTTTACTAAGAAGAGAAGGGAAGTTTTGTAATGATTAGTTTAGAGCTGTTGTCTGAGGAAAATAGTCTAGACGTTTATTCTTTTGAAAAAGAAAATCGAGAGTATTTTGAACGAAATTTACCTCCTAGACCAGCTAACTATTTTGATTTAGAAGGTTTTAAAGAAATCACGAGGGAATTGTTAACAGAACAAACGAATCGGAATGTCTACATGCATCTTATCAGAGATTCGCAAGGTATGATGGTCGGGAGAATCAATTTAAGTGTTTTAGAGAATGATCGAACAACAGCAGAGCTTGGGTATAGGATTGGGGAAAATGTTAGGAACTTAGGCTATGCTAGCGAAGCGGTTAAACTCGTTTTAGACAAGGCCTTCATGACTTATGGTTTCAATAGAATCATTGCAGGAACGGCAACGGGTAATCTAGCCTCTCAGAGGGTGCTTATAAAAAATGGCTTCACCTTTAGTAGGATGATAGAAAATGACTTATACATTCATAATGAGTGGGTTCATACAGCAATATTTGAGATAAGGAGGTCATAATATCATCATTTCCAGCCTACTGACAAGGTTAACGGAGTTATAATCTGTCCAGACATTCAAGAATATTTTCTTGGATGTTTTTTTGTTCAGAATCTCCGGGTGTGTCTGTTAAAATTTGATTTTCCCAGTGGACAATCGTCCGCTTTTTTTGCTTTTTACTAAAAAATATATAGAAAAGCCTTTAAAAAATATTTGTTAGAATTTTCTAAAAAATCTGGCGAAAGTTCTTGCTTTTATGAAAAAATAGGGTATAATGGTGAAAACACTATCTTTAAGGAGATTACTTATGAAATCGAAAAAGTGGCTCTTAGGAGCAGGTGCTGTTTTGAGTGCGGCCCTACTGTTAACTGCTTGTGGGCAAAGTGAAAAGAAAGCGGATGCTCCCAAGACATTCTCTTATGTCTACGCTATGGATCCATCTTCTTTGGACTATAGTGTGACGAGCAAGAGCTCAACCTCTGACGTTATAGCAAACGTTGTTGATGGTCTTTTGGAAAATGACAAGTATGGGAACTTAATTCCATCACTTGCAGAAGACTGGTCTGTTTCAAAGGATGGTTTGACTTACACCTACAAACTTCGTAAGGGTGTAAAATGGTATACTTCTGATGGAGAAGAATACGCTGAAGTTAAGGCCAAAGACTTTGTTACTGGGCTTAAACATGCTGCTGACGGAAAATCAGATGGTCTTTCTTTGATTCAGGATTCTATCAAAGGTTTGGCAGAGTATGTTAGTGGTGAGAGCAATGATTTCTCTACCGTAGGAGTTAAGGCTGTTGATGATTACACGGTAGAATACACGCTCAACAAACCAGAAAGTTTCTGGAACTCTAAGGTCACAACTGCAACCATGCTTCCAGTTAATGAAGAATTTTTGAATTCTAAAGGGAGCGACTACGGTGCACCAACCCCATCAGGTATCCTATATAATGGTCCTTATTTCTTGAAATCATTGACTTCAAAATCAGTCATTGAATATGAAAAGAATCCAAACTACTGGGATAAGGACAATGTCAAGATTGACAATATTAAACTAACTTTCTACGATGGATCAGACCAAGAATCTTTGATTCGTAGCTTTACACAAGGTGCCTATACAACAGCTCGTCTCTTCCCAACAAGTTCAAATTTTGAGTCAACTAAACAAGAGTACGGAGATAAGATTGTTTACAGTCCACAAGAAGCGACAAGCTACTACCTCACTGTTAACGTAAACCGCCAATCTTACAATAAAACAGCCAAAACAGACGAAGCTCAAAAAACATCAACGAAAGAAGCTCTTCTCAACAAGAACTTCCGTCAGGCGCTGAACTTTGCCCTTGATCGTCATTCTTATACTGCTCAGTTGAATGGTGAAGAAGGTGCGAACAAGATTATCCGTAACAGCCTAGTGCCTCATGACTACGTTCAAGTGGGTGAAAAAACCTTTGGAGAGTTGGCGCAGGCAGAGCTCGTTTCATATGGAGACCAGTGGAAAGATGTAGCCCTTACAGATGGCAAGGATACGATTTACAGTCCTGAAAAAGCTAAGGCAGCCTTTGCTAAAGCCAAGGAAGAATTGCAAGCCAAGGGTGTCACCTTCCCAATCCATTTGGATATCCCGGTTGAACAAACAGATGTAATCGCGGTTCAACAAACCAACTCACTCAAACAGTCTATTGAATCATCACTTGGTACAGAGAATGTCATTGTCGATGTCCTTCAAATGACTGATAATGAGAAAATGAGCATTACGTCTCAAGCCAAGGTTCCATCCCAAAAAGACTATGACTTGAACGGAACTGGTTGGGGACCAGACTATCAAGACCCAGCTACCTACCTCAACATTCTTGATGCTAAGAAGGGATCGGCCCTTAAACACTTGGGAATCACTCGCGGAAAAGATCCAGAAGTGATGGCTCAAGTTGGACTGGACGAATACAAGAAACTCTTGGATGATGCTGCAGCTGAAACCAGCGACCTTAACAAGCGTTATGAAAAATACGCTAAAGCTCAAGCTTGGGTGTCTGATAGCTCACTCTTGATTCCAGTTGCTTCTTCAGGTGGTTCTCCAACTGTTAGCCGTACTGTGCCATTCACAAAAGCATATTCTCAAGTCGGGATCAAGGGAGACCCATTTGTGTTCAAAGGTTTGGAATTGCAAAATGATGTTGTGACTACAAAAGAATACGAAGAAGCTCTCAAGAAATGGCAACAAGAAAAAATCGAAACAAATGCCAAATACCAAAAAGAACTTGAAAAACACGTCAAGTAATCTATAAATAGAAAAGGAAGTTGCAGGAAACTGTGCTTCCTTTTTTTGTTTTGAGACACCAGTTGTCATAAAAGTAGTAACTTTACATTTTTGAATAAATTTGATAAAATATGGTTATGTTATAAAAAGTGACATAAAGGAGCAAATGATGATCAAAATGAAAAAAAGACTAATCGGGACAGGTCTTGTCTTAGCGACAGGGATTTTGCTCTCGGCATGTGGACAGTCCAACACAGATACTAGCACTTATTCATCAACATTTAGTGCGAATCCAACAACTTTTAACTATCTTCTAGATTATTATGCAGATAACACTGCCGTTATTACCAATCTTGTAGATGGTTTGCTAGAAAATGACAGCTACGGGAACCTCGTGCCTGATCTTGCAGAGGATTGGTCAGTTTCAGCAGATGGTTTGACCTATACCTACAAGCTTAGAAAAGATGCCAAGTGGTATACAGCTGATGGTGAGGAATATGCTTCAGTCAAAGCTCAGGATTTTGTCACTGGGATCAAATATGCAGCTGACAACAAGGGGCAAGCCATGGATCTGATCCAAAATTCAATCAAGGGATTGAATGACTATGTGACGGGTGTGACTAATGACTTTTCAACTGTTGGTGTCAAAGCCTTGGATGACTATACGGTTGAGTACACTTTGACACGACCAGAACCTTATTGGAACTCTAAGACAACCAATAGTATCCTTTTCCCAGTCAACGAAGAGTTTTTGAAATCAAAAGATAAAGACTTTGGTACCTTGACACCAGACAGCATCCTTTATAACGGTCCCTATCTGTTAAAAGATTTCACATCAAAATCTTCGATCGAATATGTGAAGAATCCACACTATTATGACCATGATAAAGTAACCATTGAAAAAGTTAAGTTAGCCTACTTTGATGGGTCAGATCAGGAGATGACCATTCGAAACTTTGAAAGTGGTGCTTACTCGATTGCAGGAGTCTATCCAAATAGTTCGAACTATGCTAAGACAAAAGAAAAATACCAAGACAATATCGTCTATAGCTTACAAGACAAGACATCTTGGTACTTTAACTTTAACGTCAACCGCAAAACCTATAATCATACCGCTAAAACAACGGACGAACAAAAGAAATCAGCTCAAACAGCTATCTTAAATAAAAATTTCCGTCAGGCTATCAACTTTGGTATTGATCGAATAGCCTACTCTGCTCAATCTAACGGTGAAGAAGCAGCGAGCAAAACCCTTCGTAATACTCTAGTTCCTCCAACATTTGTCCAGGTGGGAGATAAGACCTTTGGAGAAGTAACAGCTTCTAAGCTTGTGAACTACGGAACTGAGTGGTCAGGTATCAATTTGGCAGACGCTCAAGATGCCTACTTCAACAAGGAAAAGGCCCAAGCAAAATTTGCGGAAGCTAAAAAGGAATTGGAAGCCCAAGGCGTGACTTTCCCAATCCATTTGGATGTCCCTGTTGATCAGACGAATAAAAATGCGGTCTCTGGTATGAACTCGGTTAAACAAACCCTTGAAACAGTACTAGGTTCTGACAATATCGTCATTGATGTTCAACAGCTTTCTACAGATGACTTTGGAAATGTTGCCTTCCTAGCACCAAATCCAGTAGCTCGTGACTACGACCTAAACTTTGATGGTTGGGTTGGTGATTACCAGGATCCATCAACTTATCTAGATCCCTTCAATGCTGAAACTGGCTTCTATCTCAAGATTTTTGGTCTTGATGCCAAAGAAGACCAAGAGCTCATTAAGAGTTTGGGGCTCGATACCTATACACAACTCCTGAAAGAAGCAGATGCTGAGAATAAAGATGTCGCTAAGCGTTATGAAAAATACGCTGAAGCTCAAGCTTGGATGATTGACAATTCTCTAGTTATGTCTGCTATGTCAAATGGTGGTACAGCCTCTGTAACCAAAGTAACTCCGTTTACACGTGCCTACTCCCTAGTGGGAATCAAGGGTGACGGAAATAATTATAAGTACATGAGATTACAAAAAGACCCTGTTACCAAGAAACAATTTGATGAAGCCAAGGCTAAGTGGGAAGAAGAAAGTAAAAAGGCTATCGAAAAGAGCCAAAAAGAGTTTGAAAACCACGTAAAATAAGATTACAGACAAGGTTGCCCCTGAGCGCCTTGTCTTTTTGTGTAGAATGGTATTCGGAACTTTGCCCATATTTTAGAGCAACTCAAGAGAACAAAAACGAATGAAAACGCTGAAAATAGCAAGGATGGATGGAATTTCCATCATGATTGTGATATAATATTTATAACTATTAACGTGTATAGGGGATTATCATGAGTAGACGTTCAAAGAGAGCTCGTTTAGGGAATGTGAAACGAAATATTAATATAGTTTTAGCAACCATTTATTTATTATTGAGTGGTTTTTTGCTGTTCTTAATTTTTAAACATAATATCTTAGCTTTTCGGTACCTCAATATCCTTACGGCGGTTCTTATTTTTATTTCTGCTGTAATTGCAATCCTCCTGATAGTGTATAAAAAAGCCGAGAAGTTTACGGTTTTCTTTTTGACACTTGCTATCGTAGTTAGCTCGGTTTCTCTCTATGCTTTGCAACAGTTTGTCGGTTTTACCAATCATATCAATGCGACCTCAAACTACTCAGAGTATTCGATGAGTGTGGTCGTTTTGAAAGACAGTGAAATCAATAATGTGACTCAGTTAGAGAGTGTAACAGGTCCAACTGAAACAGATAATGATAATATCCAAAAGTTGGTGGCGGATATTAAGACGACACAGAGTAAAGACTTGACAGTTGAACAGAGTGCTTCTTATCTAGCAGCTTATAAGAGTCTGCTTTCTGGCGAAACAAAAGCAATTATCTTAAATAGTGTCTTTGAAAATATCATTGAAGCAGAGTATCCAGATTATGCTTCAAAAATCAAAAAAATCTATACAAAACAATTAACTAAGGATGTAGCGGCTCCAAAGGTATCGAAGAATAAAGCTTTCAATATTTATGTGAGTGGTATTGATACCTATGGACCGATTAGCTCAGTATCTCGTTCTGATGTGAATATTCTAATGACTGTGAACCGAGATACCAAGAAAATCCTTCTGACTACAACGCCTCGAGATTCCTATGTTCCGATAGCGGATGGGGGAAATAATCAAAAGGATAAATTGACCCACGCTGGGATTTATGGAGTGGACTCGTCGATTCATACCTTGGAAAATCTCTATGGTGTGGATATTAACTACTATGTTCGCTTGAACTTCACTTCTTTCTTGAAATTGATTGACCTTTTAGGTGGCGTTGATGTCTATAATGATCAGGATTTCACTTCTTTGCATGGAAAGTACCATTTTCCCGTTGGGAATGTCCATCTAGACTCTGAGCAGGCTCTTGGTTTTGTTCGTGAGCGCTACTCTCTAGCAGATGGAGATCGTGACCGTGGTCGGAACCAACAAAAGGTTATTGTAGCTGTTATTCAGAAGTTGACGTCAACCGAAGCTTTGAAGAACTATGACAATATCATCCAAGGATTGCAAGATTCTCTTCAGACCAATATGCCTTTGGAAACCATGATGGATCTAGTTAATACTCAATTGGAGAGTGGCGGTAACTACAAAGTCAACTCTCAAGACTTGAAGGGGACTGGACGCACGGATCTTCCTTCATACGCTATGCCAGATAGTAACCTCTACATGATGGAAATCGATGAAAGTAGCTTGGCTGCCGCCAAAGCTGCTATCAATGATGTGATGGAGGGCAAGTAGAATGATAGATATCCATTCGCACATCGTTTTCGATGTGGATGATGGTCCAAAGTCAATAGAGGACAGTAAAAAACTACTTAGAGAGGCCTATAGTCAAGGAGTGAGGACAATTGTTTCCACTTCGCATAGACGAAAAGGGATGTTCGAAACTCCTGAAGAAAAAATCGCAACTAACTTTTTGAAGGTGCGAGAAATGGCTAAGGAAGTTGCGGATGACTTAATCATTGCCTATGGGGCAGAAATCTACTATACGCCAGATGTTGTTGAGAAGTTAGAAAAGAAATTAATCCCAACCCTCAACGATAGTCGCTATGCTTTGATTGAGTTTAGTATGAATACAGCTTATCGGGATATACATAAGGGGCTGAGTAATATTCTAATGTTAGGCATTACACCCGTCATTGCCCACATTGAACGTTACGATGCTTTAGAAAACAATGAAAATCGCGTGCGAGAGCTGATTGATATGGGATGTTATACTCAAATTAATAGTTCTCATGTTTTGAAACCAAAACTCTTCGGAGAAACTTATAAATTTATGAAAAAGAGAGCCCAGTATTTCTTGGAACGAGATCTGGTTCACGTGATAGCAAGTGACATGCATAACTTGGATCACAGACCTCCTCATATGGAGGGAGCCTATGATATCATTGCTAAAAAATACAGTGAAGATAAGGCTAAGGAACTTTTTAAGGATAATCCCCGAAAAATAATAATGGATCAATTGATTTAGGAGAAAAAATGAAAGAACAAAATATGATGGAAATCGATGTATTTCACTTGCTTAAAATCCTTTGGAAACGAAAATTGTTAATTGCTTTGGTAGCATTCGTGACAGGGACAGTAGCATTTGCCTACAGTAGTTTTATTGTGAAGCCGGAGTTTACGAGTACGACCCGAATTTATGTGGTCAATCGTAATCAGGGAGATAAGCCTGGCTTGACTAACCAAGACTTGCAAGCAGGATCTTACTTGGTAAAAGACTATCGCGAAATCATTCTCTCGCAAGACGTTTTAGAGAAGGTTGCGACTGATTTGAAACTAGAACTCCCTCCAAAAGGTCTAGCTAGTAAAATCAAGGTAACAGTTCCAGTGGATACGCGTATTGTATCGATTTCTGTTACAGACCGTGCACCTGAGGAAGCTAGCCGTATCGCCAACTCTTTGAGAGAGGTTGCGGCTCAAAAGATCATCAGCGTCACTCGCGTTTCGGATGTAACAACACTTGAAGAAGCACGCCCTGCAACATCGCCATCTTCACCAAATATTCGTCGCAATACCATGGTTGGATTCCTTGCGGGGGCGGTTGTGATGGTTGTCACAGTTCTCCTTGTTGAGCTCTTGGATACACGAGTGAAACGTCCAGAAGATATTGAGGACGTGATGCAAATTGCACTATTGGGAGTAGTTCCAAATTTGGATAAATTGAAATAGGAGAGAAAAATGCCAACGTTAGAAATTGCACAAAAAAAATTAGATTTGGCAAGAAAAGCAGAAGAATACTACAATGCCCTTCGCACCAATATTCAATTGAGTGGGAATAACTTGAAAGTGATTTCCGTTACGTCTGTCAAACCAGGAGAAGGAAAATCAACAACTTCTACCAATATTGCTTGGGCTTTCGCGCGTGCGGGCTATAAGACACTGTTGATTGATGCGGATATCCGTAATTCAGTCATGTCAGGTGTCTTTAAATCACGGGAAAAGATTACAGGCCTAACAGAGTTCTTGTCAGGCACAACAGACCTATCACAAGGTTTATGTGAAACCAATGTTGAAAATTTGTTTGTCATTCAAGCGGGTTCTGTATCCCCGAACCCAACAGCTTTGTTACAAAGTGAAAATTTTGCGACCATGATTGACACCTTACGCAAGTACTTTGACTACATCGTTGTAGATACTGCTCCGATTGGAGTTGTTATCGATGCGGCGATTATCACGCAGCAGTGTGACGCTTCTGTTTTAGTAACTGCGGCTGGTGAAACAAATCGTCGTGATGTCCAAAAAGCTAAAGAACAACTCGAACAAACAGGAAAACCATTCTTAGGAATTGTGCTTAATAAACTCAATACTTCAGTTGAAAAATATGGCTCCTATGGAGCATATGGAAACTATGGGAATTATGGCAAAAAATAATAAATAGTTTAGGGAAGATATTATGGAAGAAAAGGGATTGAAGATTACTTTGGCGGCAATCCAGAGTTTTCTTGTCATTTTATTAGCTTATTTACTTAGTTTTGTTAAGGAAACAGAGATTGTAAATACTTCTGTTATTATCTTGTTCATTCTTCATTTTTTTATTTTTTATATCAGTGATTATGGGCATGATTTTTTTAAAAGGGGTTATTTAGCAGAGTTTATCAACACGACAAAGTATATCGTGTTCTTTGCTTTAGCTATCAGTATTTCGAATTTTTTCTTAGAAGATCGTTTTAGTATCTCTAGACGAGGGATGATTTATTTTTTGACAATACATTCCATCTTGCTTTATCTGTTGAATTTATTAATTAAACGAAATTGGAAACGGCTGTTCCCAAACTTAAAAGGAAGAAAGAAAGTCTTTTTAATAACGGCAACTTCTAGAGTTGAGAAAGTTATGGATAAATTAATAGAAGCAAGTGACATTCTATGGGATTTAGAAGCAGTTAGTGTCTTAGATCAGCCCAACTTCCATCATGAACATTTAAAAGTCATTCCTGCTGAAAATATTTTAGACTATGCAACTCATGAAGTTGTTGATGAAGTTTTTATCAATTTACCAAGTGAAGAGTATAATATTGAAGATTATATTTCCCTCTTTGAAACGATGGGGATAGATGTGACAGTCAATCTCAATGCTTTTAACGATAATTTAGGTAGTGATAAAAAAATTCGTGAAATGGCAGGTTTGAATGTCGTAACTTTTTCAACAAAATTTTATAAACATAGTCATGTGGTCGCTAAACGGATCATTGATATTTGTGGTGCGATTGTCGGATTGATTATTTGTGGTTTGGTGAGTATTGTTTTGGTTCCGATGATCAGACAAGATGGTGGGCCAGCGATTTTTTCTCAAACTCGTATTGGAAAAAATGGTCGACATTTCACTTTCTATAAATTTAGATCTATGTGCGTGAATGCCGAGAAGCGCAAACAAGAACTTTTGGCTCAAAATACCATGCAAGGTGGTATGTTTAAAGTCGATGATGATCCTCGTATCACACCAATTGGTCGCTTTATCCGTAAGACTAGTCTAGATGAACTCCCTCAGTTTTGGAATGTTTTAATGGGAGATATGAGTCTGGTGGGTACCCGTCCTCCAACAGTGGATGAGTACGAGAAATATACTCCTGAACAGAAACGCCGTCTCAGTTTTAAACCTGGAATTACTGGCCTATGGCAGGTAAGTGGTCGTAGTAAAATCACGGACTTTGAAGATGTTGTCAAACTGGACGTAGCTTATATTGATGATTGGACCATCTGGAAAGATATTGAAATTTTATTGAAGACCGTTAAAGTTGTATTTATGAGAGATGGGGCGAAGTAATTCCTGCCCCTCGGTCCTGTTAGGAGAGAGATGAAACAGTCAGTTTATATCATTGGTTCAAAGGGGATTCCTGCCAAGTATGGAGGATTTGAAACCTTTGTTGAAAAATTAACCGAATATCAAAAAGACAGCAACATACAATACTATGTTGCTTGTATGCGTGAAAATTCAGCTAAATCTGGCATCACGGATGACCAGTTTGAGCATAATGGGGCCATTTGTTTCAACATTGATGTTCCTAATATTGGCCCGGCTCGTGCTATCGCTTACGATATTACAGCGGTCAATAAGGCTATTGAATTGGCTAAGGAAAACAAGGACGAGGCTCCGATTTTTTACATTTTAGCTTGTCGCATCGGGCCCTTTATTTCTGGACTTAAGAAAAAGATTCGTGCGATTGGTGGTCGGTTGCTGGTAAATCCAGATGGTCATGAATGGCTACGAGCAAAATGGAGCCTGCCAGTTCGTAAGTACTGGAAATTCTCAGAGCAACTCATGGTCAAACATGCAGATTTACTGGTCTGTGACAGTAAAAATATCGAACAATATATCCAAGAGGATTATAAGCAGTATCAACCAAAGACCACCTATATTGCCTATGGGACAGATACAGCTCCTTCAATCCTGAAAGCAGAAGATGCCAAAGTTCGGAATTGGTATCAGGAAAAAGGAGTTAGCGAAAATGGCTATTATCTAGTAGTGGGACGATTTGTTCCTGAAAATAACTACGAAGCTATGATTCGTGAATTTATCAAGTCCAAGTCCAAAAAGGACTTTGTTCTCATCACAAATGTGGAGCAGAATAAATTTTACGACCAGTTGTTACGGGATACTGGTTTTGACAAAGATCCTAGGGTCAAATTTGTCGGTACTGTCTATGACCAAGAGTTGCTCAAGTACATCCGTGAGCATGCCTTTGCCTATTTTCATGGGCATGAGGTTGGAGGAACCAACCCTTCTCTACTGGAAGCCCTAGCATCCACAAAACTGAATTTGTTGCTAGATGTTGGCTTTAACCGTGAGGTTGGTGAAGACGGGGCCATTTATTGGAAAAAAGATGAGTTGGCTCGTGTCATTGAGGAAGTAGAAGGATTTGATCAGGTAGCAATAACTGACTTGGATTTCAAGTCAAGTCAAAGAATCCTCTCGGCTTTCACATGGGAAAAGATTGTGTCAGATTATGAAGAAGTGTTTAAAGGATAGGGAATGAAACGGATTTTATACTTGCATGCTGGTGCAGAAATGTATGGAGCAGATAAGGTTTTATTGGAATTGATCAAAGGATTGGATTCCAAAGAATTTGAAGCTCATGTCATCCTGCCAAATGATGGTGTTTTAGTCGAGGCCTTGCGTCAGGTTGGGGCTCAGGTCAGTGTGTTGGATTATCCGATTTTACGAAGGAAGTATTTTAATCCCAAAGGCATTGCCGACTATATTCGCTCTTATAATTTCTATGCTAAGCAAATCGCCCTCTATGCTCGAGAACACAGTATAGATATGGTTCACAATAATACAGCGGCTGTTTTGGAGGGCATCTATTTGAAACGCAAGCTCAAGCTGCCTTTGATTTGGCATGTTCATGAGATTATCGTCAAACCCAAAGCTATTTCTGACTTTATCAATATGCTCATGGGACGATATGCAGACAAGATTGTGACGGTGTCCCAAGCGGTCGCTAATCATATCAAGCAGTCTCCCTTTATCAAAGATAGCCAAGTGGAAGTGATTTATAACGGTGTCGATAATGCTGTCTATTATCCAATAGATGCGTCTTCTATTCGTGAAAAATTTGATATTGCGCAAGATGCACTTGTGATTGGCATGATTGGTCGGGTCAATGCTATCAAAGGACAAAATGATTTCATAGAAGCAGTCGAGCCACTTTTGGAAAAGAATGAGCAAGCGGTGGCTTTCCTAGCTGGAGGTGTTTTTCCTGGTGAAGAATGGCGTTTAGAAGAACTAGATAAGAGAATAGCTTCTTCATCTGTTGTGTCACAAATTCATCGTATTGATTACTACGATAAGACTTCTGAACTTTATAATATGTTTGATATCTTTGTCTTACCAAGTATAAAACCTGATTCCCTACCTACAGTAGTCCTAGAAGCCATGGCTTGTTCAAAACCAGTTGTTGGTTATAACAATGGGGGAATAGCTGAAATGGTAGTAGATGACAAAAGTGGTTGCTTAGTCAAACCAAATCGTCCTCAAGAACTTTCTAATGCCATTTCTCTCTTACTAGATAGTTCTGAAAAAAGAGAAAAATTTGGGCGAGTAGGATATCAGAGACAAAAAGAGCTGTTTTCTTTGGAGAGTTACATCAAGAACTTCTCGGAGTTGTATAAAACAGATAGAAAAGATTAGTTATGAATAAAATAGATTTTGTTGTGACTTGGGTTGATGGGAATGATCCTGTGTGGCAAGAAAAAAAATCAAGCTATGATGGCTCGGTTAATACTTCTAAACAGAGTATGAATTCAGTCAAGGCTTACCGAGAATGGGGGACCTTTAAATATTGGTTTAGAGGAGTTGAAAAATTTGCTCCTTGGGTCAATAAGGTCTACCTCGTGACCGACCAGCAAAAGCCAAGCTGGTTAGATATAAATAGTGAAAAATTGGTGTTGGTAGATCATACAGAGATTATCTGTAATGACTACCTACCAGTTTTTTCTGCCAATCCTATTGAAAGTAACATCCATCGAATCCCTGGTCTCTCAGAGCATTTTGTTTTTTTTAATGACGATATGTATTTGACAGCTCCAGTCGAGCCGACAGATTTTTTCTCAGAGGATGGTTTACCTAAATATAATACGGCTCTTTCACCGATTATTCCTGAGCGATATGGAACGGGGAATTTTCAGATAAATGACATGGAGATTGTCACTAGCTATTTCAGTCGAAATGAAATTTTGAAGAATGGCCAATTCTTTGATCCAAAGCAGGGATTAAAAAGTATCGTTAAGTCACTACTATACAGAAATAGTCAGTTTATCTGTGGTTTCTGGGAGAGTCATCTGCCCTATCCTCTACTAAGATCAACGATGAACTTGGTATGGGAAAAGGAAAAAGCTGTCTTGGAAAGAACCTCGGCTAGTCGCTTTAGAAATCCTTCTGATACCAATGTTTGGCTCTTTAAGTATTGGCAGATTGCCAGTGGTAAATACGCTATCGGAAATCCTAAGTTGGGAGGACTCTTTTCTTTGGATAATGCCGGACCAGATTTTTGGAAGATACTAAATTCTGGCAAATACCAAATTATGTGTATCAATGATGGATTTAACATTCAAGACGAGGAGCAGGTGATGACAGACTTTATCAAGGCTATGGATCAACTGCTTCCAGATAGAAGTTCATTTGAGATTTAAACTGTAAAACTAAGTAAGAGAAAGAAAAGAAAATATGATTTCGGTAATTGTGCCTGTTTATAATGTGGAGGACTACCTTCATTATGCCATGGAGAGTTTGAAACATCAGACTTACAAGGATATGGAAGTCCTCCTGATTGATGACGGCTCGAGTGATGGCTCAGGACACTTGTGTGACCAGTATGCCCAGCAATATGATTGGGTGACTAGCTACCATAAGGTCAACGGTGGCTTGTCTGATGCTCGGAACTATGGGGTCTTGAGAGCCAAGGGCGACTGGATTACTTTCCTAGATCCAGACGACTATCTGGAACCCTGCGCCTTGGAACTGCTAGCAGAGCTACAAAGTCGTACCCAAGCAGATATGGTGAGTGGCAAAGTAGAGCCAACAGCTCACTATCATCGTTTTCAAAATTTTCACTTGGATCAGCTTGATTTAGACCAAGTTAAGGTCTATGACAAGGCAAAGGCTCTGACTGAGATGCTTTATGGAGACCTTGTAACGGTCTCTGCTTGTGGGAAACTCTATCGGAAAGAACTTCTTGAGAAAGCTCCCTTCCCCAAGGGGCGCATCTACGAAGACCTCTATGTTATCAGTGAGCATCTCAACCAAGCCCAATCCGTGGCCTTGTACCATCTTCCGATTTACCATTATTACCATAGACCGGGTAGCATTACTGCCTCGGCTTTCACGCCAAAACAATACGAGTTTTACGAAGCAATTGATCATTTAAAAGAGGTTGTGAATGCAACCTATCCTGAGAGTTCAGAACTCCAAGAAGCCATCATTTCACGCTTCTTTACAGGAAGTCTTCTTATCTTTACGATGATTAAGGATGGGGATTCGGTAGAATTCAAGAGACTTCAGGAGAAAACCAGGCCTTATTTGCCTCTTGTCTTGAAGAATGCTAGAGTTAGCAAGAAACGTAGGATCCTCTATGTTTTAGTTACTAAGTATCCGCGACTCTATTATCAATTTAAAAAGTTAAAAAAATCCTAAGTAAGAGTTAGGGATGAAAGAAGAAAAGGAAAAAGAAAATGTTAAAGTTAGAACGTGATAAATTGCTAATTGCAGCAGTTTTAATAGTGGTTGTCTCCATAGATATGATCAATACGTCTATGTTAGCTCCTGTTTTACCTAATATTCCTAATGTAGTTCCTTTTTTTGCGGTCCTGTTACTTGCTATGCGATTTGCTTATATTCATCACTACTCTATAAGCTATCTCATCTTTGCACCAATTCTTCTTTTTGCTGGGGGCATGGTTTACTATAAGACTGGGAACCTTAATGCATTGATGTATATGTTTCTGCTTGTCTTTCTTTACAAGGCTGAGATGGAAAGTGTACTTAAAATATACTCTGTTGTAGCCTTGTTTTTTATTGTATTGATAGTGTTCTTGGCTGTGATTGGTGCTATTCCAAACTTGCAATTTGTCCAATCACGATCTGCGGGAGTCGTTGTTCGAAATTCATTTGGCTTTATTTATCCAACTGATTTTGCTTCTCACTGTTTTTATCTATATACAGCTATATCGTATATCTTTAGAAAGAAATTCATTGTTTTACGGACTGCCTTAGGATTTGGTCTGGCTTATTTCATTATTCGATATTGCGATGCGAGGCTTAATGCCGCTTCTATTACTGTAATGGCGCTCATTTTTCTGTACTTTTATTTCCGAAATGATAAACAGCGACGGCTTTTTGCTTTACTTCCTTTATCGGCTGGTATAGCGTCTTCAGTAATGATTTATCTCTCTTCTAAATTTACCTGGTCTCATCCAATGTATGTGGCTCTAAACAATTTTTTTAGTATGAGATTACACCTAGGACATGAGGCACTAAAAAAATATGCAGTGCAGTGGTTTGGGATTCGGGGCATATCATTTGTCGGTTATGGGGGGCGTACAGAATCCGTTTTGAGCTACGACTATGTAGACTCTTCCTACGTTCAGATGCTCTTTACCTATGGGATGATTCCAGTTCTCTTATTGGTCGTGTTATACATAGTTAGGTCTTGGTCACTTTATCGCAAAAAGAATTATTTGCTATTGACGGCCTTATCCTTAATAGCAGTCAACTGTATGTTTGAGGCCTTCTGGGTTCGCCCGTCTTATAATATTTTTATGTTTACTCTATTTGCAACCTTGCCAGTTATTGAATTTGAATCGAAGAAATCTACAACGAGGAACTCCTTGTGAAAGTATTAAAAAATTATTTATATAATCTTTCTTATCAGCTGTTAGTAATCGTTTTACCAGTCATTACTACACCCTATATTACTCGGGTTTTCTCATCCAATGACTTAGGTTCCTATGGGTACTACAACTCAATAGTAACTTACTTTATACTCTTAGCGACACTTGGGGTGGCCAATTATGGGACAAAGGAAATTTCCGGCCATCGTAAGGAAGTCGAAAAGACCTTCTGGGGTATTTACAGTTTACAAGTCCTTTCAACCTGTTTAGCGGTTACGCTTTATATAGTTGTCTGCTTGCTTGTGCCGTCGATGAACAATCCAATTGCTTATATACTTGGCTTTAGTTTGCTGTCTCGTGGTTTTGATATTTCTTGGCTTTTTCAAGGGTTAGAAGATTTCAAAAAAATCACAGCTCGTAACACAATGGTCAAACTTTTAGGGGTTGTTTCGATATTCCTATTTGTTAAGAAACCATCCGACTTGTACTTGTATATCATCCTCTTGGTTGCCTATGATCTACTAGGGCAGTTGAGTATGTGGCTTCCTGCTCGGGAGCACATTCGCAAGCCGCATTTGGATATAGCCTATGCCAAAGAGCATATTAAACCAGTCATTCTCTTGTTTCTGCCACAGATTGCCATTTCACTCTACATCACGCTAGATCGCACCATGTTGGGTGCCTTGTCTTCGACCAAGGATGTCGGGATCTATGATCAAGCCTTGAAATTATTGAATATTTTGTTGACTTTGGTAACGTCGCTTGGTAGTGTTATGTTGCCTCGGGTCTCCAATCTCCTCTCATCAGGCAATCAAAAGGCGGTTAACAAGTTACATGAAATGTCTTTCTTAGTGTATAACTTAGTTATCTTCCCGATGATTGCGGGGATTTTGATTGTTAACAAAGATTTTGTTAATTTTTTCCTGGGGCAAGACTTCCAAGATGCTCGCTATGCGATTGCCATCATGGCCTTTAGAATGTTCTTTATTGGCTGGACCAATATCATGGGAATTCAAATCTTGATTCCTCACAATAAGAATCGTGAATTTATGCTATCAACAACTATTCCAGCTGTTTTTAGTGTGGGCTTGAATCTCCTCTTAATCCCGCCTCTGGGCTATATTGGAGCTTCAATTGTATCTGTTGCGACTGAAGGTTTGGTCTGGCTGATTCAACTCTACTTTACACGTTCGTATCTAAAAGAGGTCAAGATTCTACCATCCATGCTAAAAATACTTCTAGCAGCACTACTGATGTACGGCGCCCTGTATTCTGCACAAGCTTTCATGCACTTCTCGTCTGTTGTGAATGTCTTGATTTATGCTGCCCTTGGCTTCCTAGTCTATGGTGGCTTGATTTTGCTCTTACGTGTCTTGGATTTTCAAGAACTAAAAAGTGTTTTAAAGAAATAAGGAGATTTTATGTACGATTATTTGATTGTCGGTGCTGGCTTGTCAGGTGCAATCTTTGCCTACGAAGCTAACAAACGTGGCAAGAAGGTGAAGGTGATTGACAAACGTGACCACATCGGTGGAAATATCTATTGCCAATCTGTTGAAGGAATCAATGTCCACAAGTATGGGGCTCATATCTTCCATACATCTAATAAAAAGGTATGGGAATATGTCAATCAGTTTGCGGAGTTTAACAATTACATCAATTCTCCTATTGCCAACTACCAAGGACATCTTTACAATCTGCCTTTCAATATGAACACTTTCTATGCTTTGTGGGGGACAAAGACACCCCAAGAAGTCAAGGACAAAATTGCTGAGCAGACGACGCACATGCAAGATGTTGAGCCTAAAAACTTAGAGGAACAAGCCATTAAGTTGATTGGTATGGATGTCTATGAAAAGCTAATCAAGGGCTACACCGAAAAGCAATGGGGGCGTTCTGCTACTGAACTACCACCCTTTATCATCAAGCGTTTACCTGTTCGATTGACCTATGATAACAATTATTTCAATGACCGTTACCAAGGGATTCCAATTGGTGGTTACAATGTCATCATCGAAAAGTTGTTGGAAGGAATCGAAGTAGAGCTTAATACAGATTTCTTTGCTGATCGGGAGAACTTGGAGGCTTCAGCAACTAAGATTGTCTTCACAGGGATGATTGATCAGTTCTTTGACTACAAGTTTGGTGAACTAGAGTATCGTAGTCTCCGTTTTGAGCATGAGATTTTGGATCAAGAAAATTATCAAGGAAATGCTGTAGTCAACTATACTGAACGTGATATTCCCTATACGCGAATCATCGAACACAAACATTTTGAGTTTGGGACTCAAGCCAAGACCGTTATTACTCGTGAATATCCAGCATATTGGAAAAGAGGAGATGAACCTTACTATCCAATCAATGATGCCAAAAACAATGCAATTTATGAGCAGTATCTAGCAGAAGCTGAGAAAAATGGGCGAGTTATTTTCTGTGGGCGCTTGGCAGATTATAAATACTATGATATGCACGTGACTGTTGAACGTGCATTGGATGTGGTAGAAGAAGAACTAGGGAGTATCTAAGAACATCACGGATAAAGGGGAGAAAAGGTGAAATATTATCTGAAAGATTCATTTCTGCATAATGCACACGAAAAGAATGCAGGGAGTAAGGCACGAAATGACGTGGAAGCTATTCTAATCTCAGAGGGTTATGAGGGCTTGGAGCTCAAGGTTGAGAATTGGTATAAGATGAATTTCTTTAAAGCTCAACAACACAAATATCGTGCGACCAAGTCTGTGTTTGATCAGTTGGGAGCTGGAGATGAATTGGTGATTCAGTTCCCTATTATCCACCATACATTTTTCATCTCACAACTCATCAAGCAGGCGCAAAAAAGAGGAGCAAAATTCTATCTGTTGATCCATGATATTGAAACCTTGCGTCATGCAGCAGGTTCGGAAGTGAAATTCCGTCATAAAGTGCGCAATTACTTCCAGGAAAAGAAAGCTTTGATGTCAGTGGATGGCATTATCGTTCATAACGATATCATGAAGAAAGTTCTGGTAGGTCAAGGAGTGCCAGCAGATAAAATGGTTAGTTTGGAGATTTTTGACTATCTGATTCCTAACTTTGAGGTACAAACTCTTCCTCAAAAAGACCAACCTATTATCGTAGCTGGAAATTTGAATCCTGCAAAGTCAGGTTATCTTTATAACTTGCCAGACCAGCCCGCCTATAACTTGTATGGGGTGGGCTACGATGAAAGTCGTGCATTGAAAAACACTAGCTACTTTGGTTCCTTTATGCCAGATGACCTCCCCGCTGCTCTTGAAGGTAGTTTTGGTTTGGTATGGGACGGAGACAGCTCAGAGACCTGCCAAGGTTCTTACGGAAACTATCTACGCTTTAACAACTCGCACAAGGCCTCTCTCTACTTAGCTTCAGGTTTTCCCCTAATAGTCTGGAAAGAGTCGGCTCTCGCACATTTTGTTCTGGATAAAGAGTGTGGTCTAGCAGTTGATTCTCTACACGACCTCCAAAAAGTACTAGATGATTTGACACTTCAAGACTACAAGGAACTTTCAGAACAAGCTAGGAAAGTTGGAGCTGCTCTTCGAGACGGAGCCTATTTAAAAGCTGCCTTATCCAAATTGAAGTAAATTCCTTAGGGAATTTGGGACAAAATGAAATATAATATAGGATAGGTAATTAGCCAGAAAGGAAGCCTATTATGAAAGGTATTATTCTTGCGGGTGGTTCGGGAACGCGCCTGTACCCACTTACTCGAGCTGCGTCAAAACAGCTGATGCCAGTTTATGATAAACCCATGATTTACTATCCTTTGTCAACCTTGATGTTGGCTGGGATTAAGGACATTTTGATTATCTCAACACCACAGGATTTACCCCGTTTTAAGGATCTGCTCTTGGATGGCTCCGAATTTGGGATCAAGCTTTCCTATGCGGAACAGCCTAGTCCCGATGGACTTGCTCAGGCTTTTCTTATCGGTGAAGAATTTATCGGCGACGATAGTGTTGCCTTGATTTTAGGCGATAATATCTATCATGGGCCTGGTTTGAGCAAAATGCTTCAAAAGGCAGCTAAGAAAGAGAAGGGTGCGACTGTTTTTGGCTACCAAGTGAAGGATCCAGAGCGTTTTGGTGTGGTCGAGTTTGATACAGACATGAATGCTATTTCCATAGAAGAAAAACCGGAGAATCCTCGCTCTAACTATGCAGTGACCGGTCTTTATTTCTATGACAATGACGTTGTGGAGATTGCCAAACAGATAAAACCAAGTGCACGTGGTGAGTTGGAAATCACAGATGTCAACAATGCTTATTTGAAACGTGGAGATCTTTCTGTTGAGGTGATGGGCCGTGGTTTTGCTTGGTTGGATACTGGGACACACGAGAGCTTGTTAGAGGCTTCCCAATATATCGAAACGGTTCAAAGGATGCAAAATGTTCAGGTTGCCAACCTAGAAGAAATTGCCTACCGAATGGGTTATATCAGCCGCGAAGATGTGCTGAAGTTGGCGCAACCTCTCAAGAAGAATGAATACGGGCAATACTTGCTCCGTTTGATTGGAGAAATCTAGATGACAGATAATTTTTTCGGCAAAACACTTGCAGTGCACAAGATTGATGCCATTCCAGGTTTGTTAGAGTTTGACATTCCAGTTCATGGAGACAATCGTGGCTGGTTTAAGGAAAATTTTCAGAAAGAAAAGATGCTACCGCTTGGTTTTCCTGAAAGCTTCTTTGCTGAAGGGAAACTGCAAAACAACGTCAGCTTTTCTCGCAAAAATGTTCTCCGAGGCCTCCATGCTGAACCTTGGGACAAGTATATCTCAGTAGCAGATGGTGGCAAGGTTCTGGGTTCTTGGGTTGACCTACGTGAAGGTGAGACTTTTGGAAATGTTTATCAGACCGAGATTGATGCAAGTAAGGGAATCTTTGTCCCTCGTGGCGTGGCCAATGGTTTCCAAGTCCTCTCGGATACAGTTTCTTATAGCTATCTGGTTAATGACTATTGGGCGCTTGAACTCAAACCCAAGTATGCCTTTGTCAACTATGCAGATCCAGCCTTGGGCATCCAGTGGGAAAACCTAGCAGAAGCAGAAGTTTCGGAAGCAGATAAACATCATCCACTGCTTAAGGATGTCAAACCACTAAGAAAAGAAGATTTGTAAAAAGGTTAAGGAATAAAAATGACTGAATACAAAAATATCATCGTGACAGGTGGGGCTGGTTTTATCGGTTCTAACTTTGTTCATTATGTCTATAACAACTTCCCAGATGTCCATGTGACAGTGCTGGACAAGCTGACTTATGCAGGTAATCGTGCCAATATTGAAGAAATTTTAGGTGACCGTGTTGAGTTGGTTGTTGGAGATATTGCAGATGCAGTCTTGGTAGACAAGCTGGCAGCTGAAGCGGATGTTATCGTTCATTATGCGGCAGAAAGTCACAATGACAACTCGCTCAATGATCCGAGTCCCTTTATCCATACCAACTTCATCGGGACTTACACTCTTTTGGAAGCAGCTCGTAAATACGACCTTCGTTTCCACCATGTGTCAACTGACGAAGTCTATGGTGACCTACCTCTGCGTGAAGATTTGCCAGGTCATGGAGAAGGTCCAGGTGAGAAATTTACGGCTGAAACCAAGTACAATCCCAGCTCGCCTTACTCATCAACCAAGGCGGCTTCAGACTTGATTGTCAAAGCTTGGGTGCGCTCATTTGGTGTTAAAGCGACTATTTCTAACTGTTCAAACAACTATGGTCCTTACCAACATATCGAGAAGTTCATTCCGCGCCAAATTACCAATATCCTGAGTGGTATCAAGCCAAAACTCTATAGTGAAGGTAAGAATGTCCGTGACTGGATTCACACCAATGATCATTCATCAGGTGTTTGGACGATTCTGACCAAAGGTCAAATTGGTGAAACTTACTTGATTGGTGCGGATGGTGAAAAGAACAATAAGGAAGTCCTGGAACTCATCCTCAAGGAAATGGGACAGCCAGCTGATGCTTATGATCATGTGACAGACCGTGCGGGTCACGACCTTCGCTATGCTATTGATGCTAGCAAGCTTCGTGATGAACTAGGGTGGAAGCCTGAGTTTACCAACTTTGAAGCAGGTCTCAAAGAGACCATTAAGTGGTATACAGACAACCAAGACTGGTGGAAATCTGAAAAAGAAGCAGTCGAGGCTAACTATGCCAAGACGCAACAAGTAATTAACTAATCAGATACTAAAAAGCAAGAGACTTTGAGTTCTCTTGCTTTTTATGTATGTCGTAATCTGTTATTTTCTTACTTCTTGTTTATAAAACTCTTTAAGGGCATCTTGCCAGGTTGGAATGACGAAACCTGTCGCCTTCGCTTTGGCCAAACTCATGGTTGAATTGAGGGGACGTTTGGCCTTTGCAGGAAACTTGCTGGAGTCTACCGGAATCACTTCAACATCACTGTCTTTAAGAATCTCGACAGCGAAGTCATACCAAGTGGTATCTTCAGTGGAGTCATTTGATAAGTGGTAGTAGCCAAATGCTTTTTGATTTTCAGTCAAGTAGGTCATAAACTCAGCCAGGGTACGTGTCCAAGTTGGGCGGCCGTGTTGGTCGTTGACAACAGTGAGAGTTTTATGGGTTTTGGCAAGATTTTGCATGGTAAAGACAAAGTTTTTGCCATAATTTCCAAAGACCCAAGCAGTGCGGATGATATAATGCTGTGACGTAAGGTTTTCAACAAGTTCCTCACCCATTCGCTTGGTACGTCCGTACTCTGTTTGCGGATCAGGTAGGTCATCGACTTCCCACTCTTGTCCTACTGGTTTCTTTCCATCAAAGACATAGTCTGTCGAGATATAGACCAGAGTAGCTCCGTATTTCTCAGAGGCCTTGGCTACATTTTCAGTTCCAGTTACGTTGATGGCAAAATCCAGTTCTTTCCCCTCATCTTCTGCTGCATCCACAGCAGTGTAGGCTGCACAATGATAGACTAAAGTTGGCCTAACCTCAGCAAAGACTCCCTCAACCATTTCAGTATTCGTGATATCCATTTCGGCCACATCCACTGCAACATAGTCTACATTTCGTTCATTTAGTAAATAACGTAGTTCGGTACCGAGTTGACCATTTGCACCTGTAATTAATATCATTATCTTCTCCTTAACTTTTCTTCTATCTAATCATAGCAAAAAAATGATAAAAAATCTGATTTTCGGCCCTTGTTTTGCTGGTTTAAGATATAAAAATATAGTATTAGAGAATAATAATTTTATAATAGAAAACTTATTTTTCAGAATTTACCAAAGTAATTCAAAAATTCTGAAAATTTTATTGACATGTTTCTGAAAAGGGACTATAATGGGGTGAAAGTTTTAAAGGAGAAAACAATGAAAAGTTCAAAACTACTTGCCCTTGCGGGTGTGACGTTATTGGCAGCTGCGACTCTTGCAGCCTGCTCTGGATCAAGTTCAAATGCTAAAGGTGAGAAAACATTCTCATACATTTACGAAACGGATCCTGATAACCTAAACTATTTGACAACTGGTAAGGCAGCTACAGCAAATATTACGAGTAACGTTATCGATGGCTTGCTTGAAAATGACCGCTATGGTAACTTTGTACCATCTATGGCTGAGGATTGGTCTGTATCTAAGGATGGTTTGACTTACACGTATACACTCCGAAAGGATGCAAAATGGTATACATCTGAAGGTGAGGAGTATGCAGAAGTTAAAGCTCAAGACTTTGTAACTGGTCTTAAGTATGCTGCTGATAAGAAATCAGATGGTCTTTACCTGGTTCAGGAATCTATCAAGGGATTGGATGCCTATGTCAAAGGAGAAATTACAGATTTTTCTCAAGTAGGAATCAAAGCTCTTGATGATTATACTGTTCAATACACATTGAACAAGCCAGAGAGTTTCTGGAATTCTAAGACAACAATGGGTGTTCTGGCTCCTGTTAATGAAGAATTTTTGAACTCTAAAGGGGATGACTTTGCTAAAGGTACGGACCCAAGCAGTATTCTCTATAATGGACCATTCTTACTCAAATCAATCGTAGCCAAATCATCAGTCGAGTTCGAAAAAAATCCAAACTATTGGGATAAAGACAATGTCCATCTTGATAAAGTGAAATTATCCTTCTGGGATGGTCAAGATACTAATAAGCCAACTGAAGCTTTCAAAGACGGTAGCTTTACAATGGCTCGCCTCTTCCCAACAAGTGCTAGTTACTCAGAGACTGAAAAAGCATTCAAAGACAATATCGTTTATACCCAACAAGATTCTACTACTTATTTAGTAGGCACAAATATCGATCGCCAGTCTTATAAGTACACTTCTAAGACAACAGATGAGGAAAAAGCATCAACCAAGAAGGCCCTTTTGAATAAGGACTTCCGTCAAGCTATTGCATTTGGTTTTGATAGAACAGCCTACGCTTCTCAAGTAAATGGTGCAAGCGGGGCTACTAAACTGCTTCGTAACTTATTTGTTCCCCCTACATTTGTACAGGCAGATGGGAAAAACTTTGGGGAATTAGTTAAGGAAAAATTGGTGACCTATGGAGATGAGTGGAGTAACGTAAACTTGGATGATGCCCAAGATGGACTCTACAATCCTGACAAAGCCAAAGCAGAATTCGCTAAAGCTAAGACAGCCCTTCAAGCGGAAGGTGTGAAATTCCCAATCCACTTGGATATGCCTGTAGATCAAACCAATACAACAAAAGTTCAACGTGTTCAATCTTTTAAACAGTCAGTTGAAGAAAATCTAGGATCAGATAATGTGGTTATCGATATCCAACAGCTCCAAAAAGACGATGTTCAAAACATTACCTACTTCGCTGAAACTGCGGCTGGAGAAGACTGGGATATCTCAGATAACGTGGGTTGGTCTCCAGACTATATCGATCCATCTACTTATCTTGATATTATCAAACCATCTGTAGGGGAAAATACAAAGACTTACCTAGGATTTGACTCAGGAACAAACAACGCTGCGGCTAAGCAAGTTGGTTTAGAAGATTACGAAAAAATGGTTGTGGAAGCTGGGGAAGAAACTACTGACGTTTCAAAACGTTATGAAAAATATGCTGCTGCCCAAGCTTGGTTGACAGACAGTGCCTTGCTCATCCCAACAACTTCTCAAACTGGTCGTCCAATGTTGTCTAAGATGGTTCCATTTACACTTCCATTTGCTTACTCTGGTAACAAGGGTATGAGTGAAGCCCTTTTGTACAAATATCTAGAAGTACAAGATAAGGCAGTGACAACAGAAGAATACCAAAAAGCTCAAGAAAAATGGTTGAAAGAAAAAGAAGAGTCAAATAAAAAGGCCCAAGAAGATCTCGCAAACCATGTGAAATAACTTTAAAAAAGTAAAGGATTTAGCCATCGACATGATGGTTAAGTCCTTTTTTATCTTGGTATAAGTCCCTGAATGATTAGAGATAGGATTTTTCAGAAAAGAGAAAATTTTAGTGAATTTTACCTATTTCCTATTGCTTTCTGATCTTTTATTTGTTATATTAAAAGTACAATTATTTTTTATTTAGAACAGTTAAGCTTAGCACTTTCAGAGAAAGGAGTATTTTTTAAAAAAGAAATGTAAACGCTTACTGGAAAATGAAAGGATTTAGGAGTTCATGGATAAACGATTTTTTGAAAAACGCTGTAAGTTCAGTATTCGTAAGTTTACGCTTGGAGTAGCTTCGGTGATGATTGGAGCGACTTTCTTCGCAGCTAGCCCAGTATTGGCTGATCAAGCAACAGTTGGTTCTACAACTAATTTGCCAAGTGAATTAGCTGATTTGGATAAGAAGGCTAGTGATGAGGGGCACGATTTTGACAAGGAAGCTGCCGCTCAAAATCCTGGTTCAGCTGAGACTACAGAAGGTCCACAAACAGAAGAAGAGTTGTTGGCTCAAGAAAAAGAAAAGTCTGAAAAGTCAAGCAATCTGCCAAAAGAATTAGAAGATAAGTTGGAGAAAGCCGAAGACAATGGGCGCGAAGTTGACAAGGATCAATTGGCCCAAGATACAGGGAAGCTCGTCCCAGAAGATGTGGCTAAGACTACCAATGGGGAATTAAACTATGGCGCGACTGTTAAGATTAAGACGCCATCAGGAGAAGGTAGCGGTATTGTCGTTGCTAAAGACCTTGTCTTGACGGTTTCTCACAACTTTATCAAGGATAGCCAAGACGGCAATATCCGTAAGGTTGTGGATAATGACCAAGGGGATGGAGATATCTATAGCATCTCATATCCAGGATTGCCAGATGTCAAGTTTAGCAAGAAAGATATTATTCATTGGGATCGTGAAGGCTATCTGAAAGGCTTCAAAAATGATTTGGCCCTAGTGAGATTGCGTACAGTTCTAGAAAATACGCCTGTTGAAGTAACTAAAAAGTCAGTTGTTAAGAAAATTGGAGATAAACTCCATGTCTTTGGTTATCCAGAAGGGAAATTGAATCCGATTATCAATACTACAGTTGATTTTGCGGAACCATACGGAGAAGGTGTCCAAGGGATTGGTTACCAAGGAGGAAAACCGGGCGCTAGTGGTGGCGGTATCTTTGATACAGAAGGAAAATTGGTCGGTGTGCACCAAAATGGTGTAGTTGGAAAACGGAGCGGCGGTATTCTCTTCTCACCAGCTCAACTAAAATGGATCCAAGACCACATACAGGGAATTTCAAGTGTGAAACCAGCAGACTTGGAAGAGAAAGAAAAACCCGCTGAAGAAAAACCAAAAGAGGATAAACCTGCAACTGCTAAACCTGAAATACCTAAGACAGTAACTCCTGAATGGCAAACAGTAGCGAATAAAGAGCAACAAGGAACAGTCACTATTCGTGAAGAAAAGGGTGTTCGCTACAATCAATTGTCTTCAACGGCCCAAAATGACAATGACGGCAAACCAGCCTTGTTTGAAAAACAAGGATTGACAGTTGACGCTAATGGAAATGCGACAGTTGATTTAACCTTCAAAGATGATTCTGAAAAGGGCAAATCACGCTTTGGTGTCTTCTTGAAATTTAAAGATACCAAGAACAATGTTTTTGTTGGATATGACCAAGGTGGCTGGTTCTGGGAATACAAAACTCCAGGTAACAGCACATGGTATCAGGGCGGTCGTGTTGCAGCTCCAGTAAATGGATCAGTGAATCATCTGACTATTAGTTTAAAATCAGATGGTCAGCTGAATGCAACAAATAATGATGTAAAACTTTTTGATACAGTTACTTTGCCAGCTGCTGTTAATGAGAATCTTAAAAATGAGAAGAAGATCCTTCTCAAGGCAGGAACTTATAGCAATGACCGTACGGTTGTTAGCGTTAAAACAGACAATCAAGAAGGTGTAAAAGCAGATGATACTCCTGCCCAGAAAGAAACAGGTCCTGCCGTTGATGATAGCAAGGTGACTTATGATACGATCCAGTCTAAGGTCCTCAAGGCAGTGATTGACCAAGCCTTTCCTCGTGTCAAGGAATACACCTTGAATGGACATACTTTGCCAGGACAAGTTCAACAACTTAAGAAAATCTTGGTAAACAATCGCGAAATTACACCTGAAGTCACTTATAAGAAAATCAATGAGACAACAGCAGAGTATTTGATGAAACTTCGTGACGAGAAGAATTTCATCAATGCAGATATGACAGTACGCTTGCAAGTTGTGGACAATCAATTACATTTTGATGTGACCAAGATTGTCAACCACAATCAAGTTACTCCAGGTCAGAAGATTGATGATGAAAGAAAACTTCTCTCCTCTATCAATTTCTTAGGAAACTCACTTGTGTCAGTTTCGAGCGACCAAACTGGAGCTAAGTTTGACGGGGCAACCATGTCAAACAACACTCATATCAGTGGAGATGAACATATTGCTGTAACCAATCCAATGAAAGATTTGGCTAAGGGCTATATGTATGGTTTTGTTTCTACAGATAAGCTTGCTGCAGGTGTTTGGAGTAACTCTCAAAACAGCTACGGTGGTGGTTCGAATGACTGGACTCGTTTGACAGCATTCAAACAAACTGTTGGAAATACAAACTATGTGGGAATCCAAAGTTCTGAATGGCAATGGGAAAAAGCTTATAAGGGCATTGTTTTCCCAGAATACACGAAGGAACTTCCAAGTGCCAAGGTTGTTATCACTGAAGATGCCAATGCTGACAACAAAGTCGACTGGCAAGATGGTGCCATTGCTTATCGTAGCATCATGAACAACCCTCAAGGTTGGGAAAAAGTCAAGGATATCACTGCTTACCGTATCGCGATGAACTTTGGTTCTCAAGCACAAAACCCATTCCTTATGACCTTGGATGGTATCAAGAAAATCAATCTCCACACAGATGGTCTTGGGCAAGGTGTTCTCCTTAAAGGATATGGTAGTGAAGGTCATGACTCTGGACACTTGAACTATGCTGATATTGGTAAACGTATTGGTGGTGTCGAAGACTTCAAGACCTTGATTGAAAAAGCGAAGAAATATGGAGCTCATCTAGGTATCCACGTGAACGCTTCTGAGACTTATCCTGAGTCTAAATACTTTAATGAAAATATTCTTCGTAAGAATCCAGATGGAAGCTACAGCTATGGTTGGAACTGGTTAGACCAAGGTATCAACATCGATGCTGCTTATGACTTGGCGCATGGACGCTTGGCTCGCTGGGAAGACTTGAAGAAAAAACTTGGTGAAGGTCTCGACTTTATCTATGTGGACGTATGGGGCAATGGTCAATCAGGTGATAACGGTGCCTGGGCTACCCACGTTCTTGCTAAAGAAATCAACAAACAAGGCTGGCGTTTTGCGATTGAGTGGGGCCATGGTGGTGAATACGACTCTACCTTCCAACACTGGGCAGCTGACTTGACCTATGGTGGCTACACTAATAAAGGTATCAACAGTGCTATCACCCGCTTTATCCGCAACCACCAAAAAGATTCTTGGGTTGGGGACTACAGAAGTTACGGTGGTGCAGCCAACTACCCACTTCTAGGTGGCTACAGCATGAAAGACTTTGAAGGCTGGCAAGGAAGAAGCGACTACAATGGCTATGTAACCAACTTATTTGCCCATGATGTCATGACTAAGTACTTCCAACACTTCACTGTAAGTAAATGGGAAAATGGTACACCAGTTACCATGTCTGATAACGGCAGCACCTATAAATGGACTCCAGAAATGAAGGTTGAGCTAGTCGATGCTACAGGTAACAAAGTGGTTGTGACTCGTAAGTCAAATGATGTCAATAGCCCGCAATACCGCGAACGTACAGTAACGCTCAACGGACGTGTTATCCAAGATGGTTCAGCTTACTTGACTCCTTGGAACTGGGATGCAAATGGTAAGAAACTTCCTACTGATAAGGAAAAAATGTACTACTTCAATACGCAAGCTGGTGCAACAACTTGGACACTTCCAAGCGATTGGGCAAATAGCAAGGTTTACCTTTACAAGCTAACTGACCAAGGTAAGACAGAAGAGCAAGAACTAACTGTAAAAGATGGCAAGATTACCCTAGACCTTCTAGCAAATCAACCATACGTTCTCTACCGTTCAAAACAAACCAATCCTGAAATGTCATGGAGCGAAGGCATGCACATCTATGACCAAGGATTTAACAGTGGAACCTTGAAACACTGGACCATTTCAGGTGATGCTTCCAAGGCAGAAATTGTCAAATCACAGGGTGCAAATGAAATGCTTCGTATCCAAGGCAATAAGAGCAAGGTCAGTCTTACTCAGAAACTGACTGGCTTGAAACCAAATACCAAGTATGCTGTTTATGTCGGTGTTGATAACCGTAGTAATGCTAAGGCAAGTATCACAGTGAATACTGGCGAAAAAGAAGTGACTACTTACACCAATAAGTCACTCGCTCTCAACTATATCAAAGCTTATGCTCATAACAATCGTCGTGAAAATGCTACAGTTGATGATACAAGTTACTTCCAAAACATGTACGCCTTCTTTACAACTGGATCGGACGTATCAAATGTTACTCTTACATTGAGTCGTGAAGCTGGTGATGAAGCAACATACTTTGATGAAATCCGTACCTTTGAAAACAATTCAAGCATGTACGGAGACAAGCATGATACAGGTAAAGGAACATTTAAACAAGACTTTGAAAATGTAGCTCAAGGTATCTTCCCATTTGTAGTAGGTGGTGTTGAAGGTGTCGAAGACAACCGCACTCACTTGTCTGAAAAACACGATCCATATACACAGCGTGGTTGGAATGGTAAGAAAGTCGATGATGTTATCGAAGGAAATTGGTCATTGAAGACAAATGGACTAGTGAGCCGTCGTAACTTGGTTTACCAAACAATCCCTCAAAACTTCCGTTTTGAAGCTGGTAAGACTTATCGTGTAACCTTTGAATACGAAGCAGGATCAGACAATACCTATGCTTTTGTAGTCGGTAAGGGAGAATTCCAGTCAGGTCGTCGTGGTACTCAAGCAAGCAACTTGGAAATGCATGAATTGCCAAATACTTGGACAGACTCTAAGAAAGCCAAGAAGGCAACCTTCCTCGTGACAGGTGCAGAAACAGGCGATACTTGGGTAGGTATCTACTCAACTGGAAATGCAAGCAATACTCGTGGTGATTCTGGTGGAAATGCCAACTTCCGTGGTTATAACGACTTCATGATGGATAATCTTCACATCGAAGAAATTACCCTAACAGGTAAGATGTTGACAGAAAATGCTCTGAAGAACTACTTGCCAACGGTTGCCATGACTAACTATACGAAAGAGTCTATGGATGCTTTGAAAGAGGCGGTCTTTAACCTCAGCCAAGCAGATGATGACATTAGCGTAGAAGAAGCGCGTGCAGAGATTGCCAAGATTGAAGCCTTGAAGAATGCTTTGGTTCAGAAGAAAACAGCCTTGGTAGCAGAAGACTTTGAAAGTTTGGATGCGCCAGCTCAACCAGGTGAAGGTCTAGAGAATGCCTTTGATGGAAATGTGTCTAGTCTATGGCATACATCTTGGAATGGTGGAGATGTAGGAAAGCCTGCAACCATGGTCTTGAAAGAACCAACTGAAATCACTGGACTTCGTTATGTTCCACGTGCATCTGATTCAAATGGAAACTTGCGAGATGTGAAACTGGTTGTCACAGATGAGTCTGGCAAGGAACATACCTTTACCGTAACAGATTGGCCAAATAACAACAAGCCAAAAGACATTGACTTTGGTAAGACAATCAAGGCTAAGAAAATTGTCCTTACTGGTATCAAGACTTACGGAGATGGTGGCGATAAATACCAATCTGCAGCGGAACTCATCTTTACCCGTCCACAGGTAGCAGAAACACCACTTGACATGTCTAGCTATGAAGCAGCTTTGGCTAAGGCGCAGAAATTAACGGACAAAGACAATCAAGAGGAAGTAGCTAGCGTTCAGGCAAGCATGAAATATGCGACGGATAACCACCTCTTGACGGAAAGAATGGTTGCCTACTTCGCAGACTATCTCAACCAATTAAAAGATTCTGCTACGAAACCAGATGCTCCAACAAGTAGCAAGGGTGAAGAACAACCACCAGTTCTTGATGTACCTGAGTTCAAAGGCGGCGTCAATGCAACAGAAGCAGCTGTACATGAAGTCCCTGAGTTCAAGGGCGGCGTTAATGCGGTCCAAGCCTTGGTTCACGAATTACCAGAATACAAAGGTGGAGCCAATGCGGTCCTAGCGGCTGCAAATGAAGTTCCAGAGTATAGAGGTGGAGTCAATGCAGTTGAGGCCTTGGTAAATGAAAAGCCAGCCTACACAGGTGTATTGGCTACAGCTGGAGATCAAGCAGCTCCAACAGTTGAAAAACCTGAGTACCCGCTCACTCCAAGTCCAGTAGCTGAAACCAAAACTCCGGGAGCGAAAGATGAAGAAAAACTACCTGCTACAGGGGAGCACAGCTCAGAAGCAGCCCTCTTCTTGGCAAGTGTGAGCATCGCTTTATCTGCTGCGGTCCTTGCGACAAAACGTAAAGAAGAGTAATGAGATTTGATTGTAGCAGTTCAAAGCAACTCGAATCAAAAAGGAACAAACAGCCGGAGAGGACCTCTTGGTTCTCTCCTTTTTCAAAGGAGAAATGATACCGCTTACTCAGGTATGCGGATGAAAGGAATAGGAGAAAGATGGATAGACATTTTTTTGAGAAACGCTGTCACTATAGTATAAGAAAATTTGCAATCGGTGCAGCCTCCGTGATGATTGGTGCTAGTATCTTTGGCGCCAATATGGTTCAGGCAGCAGAAACAGCAGCGCCTTCAGAAACAGAGGGAAGCATCACCCATGTTCAAGCACTGGATAAGTTACCAGATGATTTAGCCGCTGCGCTTGAAAAGGCGGATGCAGAAGCTGCAACAGAAGCAAGTCATGAAGAAACTCCAGCGACAGATGAGGGAACCAATCCTCCAGCAAGTGAAGAGACAAAACCAGAGACAAGTCCTGCAAGTCCCAAACCAGCAGAAACGCCGAAACCGGTTGAAACACCAAAGGCAGACAAACAACCTGCGGAAACCCCTACACCAGCACCAAAACCAGCTGAAAAGCAAATCGAAGATAGAGAAGATGTCAACCATCTCGAGGGTGCTACTGCTCAGGCGAGCAACCATGAGACTGGTACCAACTTTACTGCAGATAAGGCTATCGATGGAGATGACAATACCCGTTGGGCTACAGATAGAGATGCAGTAAAACCAACTTTTGAATTAACTCTTCCAAAAACTACCCTCATCAAGCATGTAGAAATTGACTGGGATCGTCGTCTTCGTAATGGGCAAAATGACCCAAATATCAAATCTTGGAGTCTCTACTACGCAGGTCAAGAAGACGTGGGCGCTAATGGAGAAAAACAATGGAAACTCGCTCATACCAAAACTGGAGATCCTGTTTTAGATGAGAAAGTAGATCTAGCTGAAAGTATTCAAGCTAAATATCTTAAGTTAGAAATTAACGACTATCAAGCGGGCACAATGGGCTGGAGAAACGTTGGAATCCAAGAAATTCGAGCTTATTCAAACGTTCCGGACCATAGTAGGGTAACGGATATCCGCCAAGTAACCGAACTAACAGTAGCAGAAGATGGACAGTCTCTTGTTCTACCAACTTTACCAGGAAAAGTCAGTCTCATCGGAAGCAATAAACAAGGTGTAATTGACCTTCAAAATCACATCTATAAACCTCTGACAGATCAACGCGTTAAGGTTATGGTGCAGCAAATCAAAGACAGCCATACTTTCACTAAGGAATTTGAAGTAGTCATCAAGGGTCTACATCAGGACGAGGGTGTGGGTGTCAAACCAAAAGTAGCACCAGCTGTTCAACAATGGTATGGGAAAGAAGGTCAATCTTCTATCACTTCAGATACAGTTCTTGCGACAGGAGATTCAGGATTTGATCAGGCTGCAACCTTCTACCAGTCAGACCTTGCAAGCCGTGGATTGGAACTTGCAACAGGTGACAAGCAGGCTCAAAAACGAATCGAATTTAAAAAGGTTGAAAACAAGGGTTATGGTAAAGAAGGGTACGGTATCACTATCCAAAATGATGTGATTACCATCGAAGCTGCCACAAACACAGGAGCCTTCTATGCCACTCGGACTCTTCTTCAAATGGGAGAAAGCAACCTACAAAATGGCGAAATTCGTGATTTCCCAAGTTTCAGCCACCGTGGCTTTATGCTAGATACAGGTCGGAAATTTATTCCTTATGACACCCTTGTAGACATCATGCTCAACATGGCCTACTACAAGATGAACGACTTGCAGTTGCACCTTAATGATAACTATATCTTCCTAAAGGAACACTTGGCAGGTAAGAATTTAAGTCCAGAAGAACAACTCAAGTATGTACTTGAACATGCCAAGACTGGTTTCCGTGTGGAGACCGATATTGTCGGTAAGAATGGTCAAAAATTGACATCAGATGAGCACTATACCAAGGAAGAAATGCAAAATCTGATTAAACTTGCCAAGGCTCTTCATATCAACCTAGTACCAGAAATTGATACACCAGGACACGCACTTTCATTTGTTAAAGTTCGTCCAGACCTCATGTATCAAGGTAGTTTGAGTGATTATGCTGGCAAACACAATGTTGAACGTGTTGCCATGCTCGACCTAGATAATAAATACGATGAAACGCTGGCTTTTGTCAAATCCGTTTATGACAAACTCCTCGATGGTCCAGATGCACCACTTCATGGCGTATCCACTGTTCATATCGGAACGGATGAATACTATGGTAGCAGAGAAAGTTACCGTCGCTATGTCAATGATTTGACCCAATATATCAAGTCTAAAGGTTACACCCCTCGTATCTGGGGCTCACTCAGTGCGAAACGTGGTAAAACAGCGGTTGATTGGAACGGAGTAGAAGTTGATATCTGGAGTATTGGCTGGCAACGACCAAATGAAGCCATTGCTCAGGGAGCTAAGATTATCAACATCACAGATGTACCGACCTATAGTGTGCCAAGTGGAAGCAATAGTCAAGCAGCCTACGGGGACTATGCTAACTACGAACGTCAGTACAATAGCTGGACACCGAATGATTTTAGAACAGGTGGAGGTCCACTTCTACCAGCTTCTCATCCAAGTATACTTGGTGGTGGGCACGCAGTTTGGAATGACAATATCGACCTTCATGAGACCGGTTTGACCTCTTATGACATCTTCAAACGCTTCTTCAAGAGCATGCAAACCACTGCGGAACGCACCTGGGGATCTGACCGTGCAGCTGCGACCTTTGCAGAACGCACCCTACCAACGAGTCCTTATGCGCCACAGTCAAATCCTGATAAAGAGATTGATCAAAGCGACTTGTTTACCATCAATCCTGAAACAGTCAAGAACTATGCAAGCAAGAAGGTGAAGACAAGCGAGCAGGGATTGGCTTTTGAGAAAGACAGCAGTATCGAAGGCTTGGCTGGTGATGTTGGTCCAAGTCACGTCTTGAAGTTTGATGTGACTGTCACTGGAGACGGGGAACAAACCTTCTCAACAAGTGGGGACAACCGTATTTATCTAGCTGATAAAGACGGCTACCTTGCTTACCAGTTTGAACAGTTCCATATCCAATTCAAGAAAAAACTTGAAAAGAACAAACGTTATCAAATCTCTATTGTGACCAAACCACAATCAACGGAAGTCTATGTGGATGGTGAAAAGATTGAGCGTATTGCAAATCCAGCCCACCCTCGCTTTGCCCACAATAGTTTGGTACTACCGCTTGAAAGCATCGGTGGTTTCAAAGGAATCTTGCATAGCGCAGAGTTGTCAGACAAACCATTTGTAAATCCTCGCTTGATTTCAAATGATAAGATTACTGCAACCGCAAGCAGTCAGCAACTTCCAGGAAACGCAACTGAAGGCGCTGTTGAAAAGGCCTTTGACAATGATCCAAATACCTTCTGGCATACTAAGTGGACTGGTGACACTGCGCCATACACCCTTACTATGACCTTGAAAGAAGCAGAAAAAGTCAATGGCTTGACGTATCTCCCACGTCCAGGTGGTGGAAATGGTGTCGTGACGCGCTACGAAATCTACGCACAAAAAGATGGCCAAATGGTCAAGGTTTCAGAAGGAAACTGGGACAACAACGCCCAAGAAAAAACAGTCAACTTTGCGGCGGTAGATACCAACAAGATTGAGTTGAAAGTATTGGAAGGCGTTGGTGGTTTTGCAAGTGCAGCTGAAGTTCATCTATTAAAACCTGTCAAAGAAGAGCAAGAAACGCCTGCACCAAGTCAACCAGAAAAACCAACTACACCTGAAAAACCAAAAGTAGAGCAAACAGGTGATGGAACAGTTGAATTGGCAGATCAATTCACTGCAAGTAAACCAGCTAGTGAAGACAGCATTGTGGCTGCCAGCAAGAGCGCAGACTATCTCAAGAAAGAGTACAAGGTCTTCCCAACGCCACAAAAAGTGACTTATGGCGAAGGTGTTACAGCCCTTCGTAAGCAAGTCAATCTGGTCATGGGCGATCAACTCGATATCTATACTCGCAATCGCTTGAAGAGTGTCTTGCAGGACAATCAAGTATCTTATACAACTGGTAAGGCAGCAATCGCTGGCGCAACCAATATCTATCTTGGAGTGCATGGACAAGGCTCACAAGCAGAGCAAAACTTGTCCAATGTTTCAGCAGGTCTCTTTGACAAGATTGACGCCTATGTCTTGAGTATCAAGGATAATTCGATTTCCATCGTCGGAAAAGACACTGATGCAGTCTTCTATGGTTTGACAACCTTGAAACACATGCTCAAGGAAAGCCAAGTGCCAGTCCTTCGTAATGTGACAGTAGAAGATTACGCAGAGCTCAAGAACCGTGGTTTCATCGAAGGTTACTATGGAAATCCATGGTCTAATGCCGATCGTGCAGAGCTCATGCGTTATGGTGGCGATTTGAAATTGAACCAATACTTCTTTGCACCAAAAGATGATCCATACCACAACAAGAAATGGCGAGAACTCTATCCAGAAGAAAAACTAGCTGAAATTCGTGAACTTGCCCGTGTCGGAAATCAAAGTAAAACTCGGTATGTCTGGACTATCCATCCATTCATGAACAACCGTATCCGCTTTGGCAATGAAGCGCATTACCAAGAAGATTTGGCAACTATCAAGGCCAAATTTACCCAGTTGATGAAAGTGGGTGTCCGCGAATTTGGTATCCTTGCAGATGATGCTCCAAGCCCAGTCGGAGGATACAATAGCTACAACCGCTTGATGCAAGATATGACCAAGTGGTTGACTGAAATGCAGGGAACTTACAGCGGTCTTCGTAAAGAAATGATCTTTGTTCCTGGCCAGTATTGGGGTAATGGACGTGAAGATGAGTTGAAATCTCTCAATGAAAATCTCCCAAGATCAACAACCATGACCTTGACGGGTGGTAAGATTTGGGGTGAAGTCTCTGAAAGCTTCCTTTCAACTCTCAAAAACAATCTATCCGCAGGTGGCAAGACCTATCGCCCAGTTTCACTTTGGATTAACTGGCCTGTAACAGATAACTCTAAACAGCACTTAATTCTAGGTGGTGGTGAGAAATTCCTTCATCCGAATGTGGATCCTAGCTTGCTATCTGGTATCATGTTGAACCCAATGCAACAGTCTGAACCATCTAAGATTGCCCTCTTTTCAGGAGCTCAATACTCATGGAAACAGTGGAAATCAGAAGAAGAAGCTAAGAAAATCAATGACATTGCCTTCAACTTTGTAGAAAATGGTCATTTTGAAGATAGCAAGGTATCAGCAGCCTTCCGCGAACTTGGTAAGCACATGATCAACCAAAACATGGATACTCGTGTCGTCAAACTAGAAGAATCGGTAGACTTGGCTCCAAAATTAACAGACTTCATGACCAAGCTCAAAGCAGGTCAGGATGTGACTGCCGAACGTGCAGCCTTGCGTGCAGAATTTGCCAAGATTAAAGAAGCAGCCGAACTCTATAAAGCATCAGGCGATAAAAAGATGGTTGCGCAAATCCACTATTGGTTGGATAATGCAATCGACCAAATGAATGCTCTCGATGCCTTCCTTACAGGAACTGAAGCCATGGCTACAAATGATGCAGCTAAGCTTTGGGATAGTTACTATAAAGGATTGAAGTTCTACGAACAGTCTCAAACTCATACCTTCCATTATGTAGACCATATGGAAAAAGCTGAATTGGGTGTTCAACACATTCGTCCATTTATCCTATCCCTGAAAGAAGTTCTAGCGTCTGAAGTTCAAAAAGTCTTGCATCCAGACCAAATCATCAGCACCTTTATCACCAATCGGACAGGTGTAGAAGGTGGTTTGGCAGAAGTAACGGATGGCGACTTGGCAACTCATGCGATTATTAAATCACCAAACAGCATCAAGACAGGTGATTATATCGGTATGAAGTTCAATAAGCCAGTAGCGATCCAAACCTTGACCTTTGCTATGGGAACGCAGGCAAATCCACGTGATACCTTTAGTAAGGCAGAAGTGCAGTATCAAGATGAAAATGATAACTGGGTAACCTTGAAAGAGCCAAGCTATGTCGGGAATGAATCCCTTCTTAAGTTTGAAAATCTCACTATCAAGGCCAAGGCAGTTCGCATGATTGCGACAGCAGACCGCGAGAACACTTGGTTTGCAGTTCAGGAAATTGCAGTCAACCGTCCAGTTGAAAAAGCTCGTAGCCAACAAGCAACGACAGTTAGTCTAAGCTCAAATCTAGTTTATAAACTAAATACCTCAGCCCGTCAAATCACTGATGGCAAGGACAATACAGAAGCCATGATGGCAAATGCTGACGGTAGCAATACAACTCCAGTAGATGCCTGGGCACAACTGGACCTCGGTGAAGTCAAGTCAGTCACTAAAGTACGACTTCGCCAAGGAACGGGTGATAAGCTTGCTGCAGGTGTACTTGAGTACTCTACAGATGGGACTGCATGGCAAGAGTTAGATCGCCTATCAGGAGAACAAACCAAGGAAGTGACCAGAGCTATTAATGCTCGTTACATCCGAGTCCGCAATACCAAGGCTCTCGACCTATGGTGGCGTATCCAGGACTTCTCTGTTGAGACACGTTCTGGAAATAGTGAGTTAACAGACACCAACGTGGAATCATTGAAGGAAACGCCGGTGGTGGATAGCTTGGGCAGTTACGAGCTTCAAATTCAAGCTGGAACCAAACTCCCTGCTCATAGCTATCTAGGAATGAAGCTTGACCGTATCCATCAGATCAAGAGCATCCAGCTCCAAGGCCAGGCCAACCCTGCTCTTAGCCTTGAGTACTCTGCAAATGCGCAAGAGTGGACGCCAGCTAGCCAGTTGACAGACAGATCTGTAGTGAGTCACTTGGTACGTTATGTGCGTCTGGTCAATAAAACAGATCAGGAGCAAGCTATTACAGCGACTTCTCTCCTTGTGACGACTAAAGAAGTGCAACCAACCAAACTAGAATCTACAACAATGGGCATTCATCCAACATACGGAAGCAATGATGTTCGTAAACTAAACAACCTAGATCAACTATTTGACGGTGTTTACAACAACTTTGTTGAGTTTTCAGACTATGCTCGTAAAGATGGCCACGTAACCTTGAAACTTGGTAGCGAACGTACCATCAAGAAGATTAGAGCCTACATCCAAGACGGAACTCAAAACTACCTTCGTGATGGTAAGATCCAAGTCAGCCAGGACGGTAAAACTTGGACAGATGTTGTGACAGTAGGAGATGGTGTGGCCAATAGCACACACGATGATTCATTGACAGATGGTTGGACACATGATTCTAAGATGCCAGGAAATCGCTATATCGAGGGTGAATTGACGACACCAGTTAAAGCTAACTATCTCCGTGTCCTCTATACAGCAGACTATGATGCCCGTTTTGTAGGATTTACAGAATTGGTCATCAACGATGGTGAATTTGTCAAACCAATCAATGATCCAACAGTAGAAGGAAGTAGTGGAGAAAGCCAAGGCAACCTTTATAATAATCTTGTAGACGGCAAAGTCTTGACCAGCTACAAGTCTGAAAAAGATAAGGGCGAATTGGTGTATCACTTGTCTGAACCAACCAAAGCTAACCACCTTCGCCTTGTTTCTAGTCTTCCTGAAGGAGCGAAAGCACGTATTCTTGCTAGAACACTCAAGGATGGTCAAGACAGTTGGACAGACCTCGGTGCCATTACATCTAGTCTCCAAACTTTTGCTATCCGAAATGGCGGCTCTCTTCTAGACGTCAAATTAGTCTGGGAAGGCGGCAAGGCTGAGTTTTATGAATTGGCAAGCTTCCATCAAGAATTAACAGAAGAACCGGTTCAATCAAGCAAGGGTGAAGAACCAGCACCCGTTCTTGAGGTTCCTGAATTCACAGGTGGTGTCAATGCAGTTGAAGCCCTAGTACATGAACTTCCAGAGTACACAGGCGCATTAGCAACAGTAGGAGACCAAGCTGCTCCAACAGTAGAGAAACCTGAGTTCAAGGGTGGTGTCAATGCAGTTGAAGCCCTAGTACATGAACTTCCAGAGTACACAGGCCCAGTAGCGACAGTAGGTGACCAAGCTGCTCCAACAGTAGAGAAACCTGAGTTCAAGGGTGGTGTCAATGCAGTGATGGCTCTAGTGCATGAATTGCCAGAATACACAGGTCCGCTAGCAACAGTAGGTGATCAAGCTGCTCCAACAGTAGAGAAACCTGAGTTTAAACTTAGCACTCTAGTTTCTGATCAAGGTAAGACTCCAGATCATAAACAAGAAATTGCTAGACAAGAAACAGCAAAACAGAGCTTGCCAGCAACAGGTGAGAGTCAATCTGACACAGCCCTCTTCCTAGCAGGTGTTAGCCTAGCCCTATCTGCTCTCTTTGTAGCAAAAACAAAGAAAGACTAGTATTTAGTAAAACCTCTTAACAAGATTACGAAATCCGTTTCCTATCTTTCCCAATGAGGTTTATAGTACAGAAAAAGCCTGAGAAGACATCTTCTCAGGCTTTTGTTAAGCACATAAATGCAATAGAGCTATGAAAAAATCACCCAGAAAAATCTGGGTGATAAATGTTATGGTTGTGCTGGTTGAGGATTCTGATTTTGGTTCTGGTTTTGTTGACCAGGCGTTGTATTTGGTTGCTGGTTATTGGTATTATTGTTTGCACTATTATTCGTGCTTGGAGTAGTTGAGCTTGACTGTGCAGTTGAACTTTCTGATGTCGAGCTCGAACTTTCAGGTGTTGGGGCCTGTTGCGGAGCAGGAGCAGTCCATGCAGAACGAGCACCGTTTTTAAAGACGAACTCACCACTTCGATAGAGGCCTTCTGGCATAGTCCAGTCGCCAGGGTTGTTATCCTCAGACAGATAAGTCATCATTGAACGGTAAACCTTAGCTGCAACATAGAAGCCATCACCAACGATAGGAGTAAGGCGGTTTGAGTAACCTGTCCACACAGCCATTGAATATTTGCGAGTATAACCAACGAACATTTCATCTGGAGCTACATAACCCGTATTTTTAATGTAGTTTTCAATTTCATCGTCTGTATAGTTTGATGTACCAGTCTTACCAGCTTGAGGTAGCCAAGGGAGATAAGCACCACGACCAGTTCCGTATGCTAAGACAGTCTTCATCATTTCTGTCATCATATAGGCGGTCGTCTCTTTCATGGCACGAGTACCAGGATCAGCGTATTCTTTTGAGCTACCATCGCTAAAGACGATTTTGTTGATATACATTGGTTTATGGTAGATACCACCGTTAGCAAAAGCAGCGTAAGCAGCAGCCATTTTCTCACTACTTGCTCCGTACTTTTTGTTTGACTCAGTCGTGTTACTTGAAATAGCGTTGGCATAGTGCATATCCGGATAGTCAATACCGATTCCATTTAGGAAGGTCTTGGCTCTATCCAAACCGACTTTGTTCAAGGTTTCTACAGCAGTTACGTTCCGTGATTGTTGGAGAGCATATTGGATGGTGATGTTTCCAAAATAACTTCTATCCCAGTTGTAAACAGGGGTATCTGTTCCAGGATAGTTATATGGAACATCATGTACAATCGAAGCAGTTGAATCGTAGATGTCATGCTCCAAGGCAGGAGCATAGTCTGTGATTGGCTTCATGGTAGAACCCCAGTCACGGTTGGTTTCAACAGCTTGGTTGATTCCGAAGGAAACATTGCTTGATTGGTGACGAGAACCTAACTGAGCAATGACTTTCCCGTTTGTCACATCCACAATCGTTGAAGCTACTTGCATTTCATCATCTGGATAGTTGACATACTCGTCGGTATTGTAGATATCCCAGAGATGTTGTTGAACTTTAGGATCAACGTTGGTGTAGACATCCATACCAGTCGTTAAGAGATTGTAGCCTGTTTCTTGTTCGACTTGATCGATTACCTCTTTGAGATAGTTGTCCATGTATGGAGGATAACTATTAGCCGATTTTAGACTTTGAAGTCCATCTGTAATCGGAGTATTAATCGCTTTTTCATATTGCTCAGCTGAAATGTAACCTTGCCCCTTCATCTCAGAGAGGACGAGATTACGACGTTCTTGAGCCGCTTCTGGATGTGAGTATGGATCATACTGGTTTGGAGCCTGAGGCATACCAGCAAGGAGAGCCAATTGTGGAATGCTTAGATCTTTGAGATCCTTGCCATAGTAACTTTGGGCAGCTGTCTGCATTCCGTAGTTACCGTTTGACATGTAAACCTTGTTGATGTAGTAGGTCAAGATCTCTTGTTTAGTCGCTTTTTGTTCTAGCTGAACGGCTAACCAAGCTTCCTGGGCCTTACGAGAAAGAGTCTGGTCAGAAGTTGACGTAGAGAAATAAGTTAACTTGATTAACTGCTGCGTCAAGGTTGAAGCTCCTTGCAGACCTCCACCACCACGAAGGTTTCGTAAGGTAGCACCTAGGATACGGATAGTATCGACTCCTCGGTGATTAAAGAAGCGATGGTCCTCAATCGAAACAATAGCGTTGACCAAATCGGTCGGTATTTCGTTTGCTTGGGCATTGACCCGACGTTCCGATCCAAGATCAGCGATAAGCTCGTCATTGCTATCATAGATCTTACTTGACGTTGTAGCAACTAGTTTACTTTCAGAAAGTTGGGGAGCCTTGCTAACATAGTAGAGGAAGAGACCTCCACCAAGCATTACAGCTGCGATAAATACAGTTAAGAGACTGATGCTGACATACTTAGCTATTCGCAGAAAAGTTTGTTTGTTCATCTTGTTTTACCACCTAGTAAATGTTCTTTGATAATGTCGAGATAGGGAATTTGAGGAAAGGCACCCGGCTCAATCCTATATCCATTTTCTCGAATATATCCAAGTGGCATTGACTTCTGTCCCTTATCTTGATGATAGAAACGGATGAGGTCAATAGCCGGCAATAAGTAGGTTTCTTGCTGAGAAGAAAAGTGAAGGAGTACAAAGCAGATTCCTTGCTGGGCAAGGACTTGTTCCATATGTTGGATCTGATGGAGATGAAAATTCTTCATCGGTATCGCATGTTTTTGCCTGGTTTCCTTTGCTTCAAAGTCGATGTAGTATCCATCATAAACCCCTGAATAGTCAGTAGTTGAGGCTTGTCTGAAGTAGGCTTCAACAATCTTGGCTCGACTTCGTTGGGGATAGTCGACACGTACGATTTGGATGGGAGTCGGTTTCTTGTGAATAACAGCTAACCCATGCGACAAATAGTAGTCGTTCGTAGCATTGATCATCTTTTCAAAAGACATTCCCCGATTTGCGAAATTTTTAGTTTGTGACAGGGGTGCTTGTCTCTTTTGAGATGAAATTTTATGTGGATAGTTGACCATAATTCTCCTTATTGGTACAATAACATCACTCTATTATATCATAAATTTACAAAGAAAGGGTTAAAAATGACATCAGCCTTGATTTTAGGCTATTCAGCCTTGGACCTTGGTCTCTTTAATGACAAGGATATTCGCGTTGATATTATCAAAACAGCCATTCGGAGAGACCTGGAATGTCTAGCAGAGGATGGGGTGACTTGGCTTGTCTTTACAGGGACTTTGGGCTTTGAGTACTGGGCGCTTCAGGTGGCGAAAGACATGAAAGCAGACTATGGATTTCAACTGGCGACCATTTTTGATTTTGAAACCCATGGCAGTAACTGGAATGAAGCAAATCAAGCGAAATTGAGTGAGTTCAAGCAGGTTGATTTTGTCAAATACGCCTATCCACAATATGAGCACAAGGGACAATTACGTGATTATCAGAAATTTTTGCTGGAAAATACAGATACTTGTTATCTTTTTTACGACGAAGAAAACGAAACCAAGTTACGATATTTTTACCAAATGATGAAAAATCAAGCGGACTATGTTACAAGAAGATTAACATTTGAGGACTTGAATGAAATAGTAGAAAATTTTTCTGAAAAGTAAGCCTTTGACCTTGATTTTTACTTGTCTTTTTTTATATAATAATACTAGTAACCCAGAATGGAGAGAGACATGGCAAGTATTATATTTTCAGCGAAAGATATTTTTGAACAAGAATTTGGACGTGAAGTACGTGGATATAGCAAAGCAGAGGTCGATGAATTCCTAGACGATGTGATTAAGGATTATGAAACCTACGCAGCTTTGGTCAAATCCCTTCGTCAAGAGATTGCTGATTTGAAAGAAGAATTATCTCATAAACCACAGGTAGCGCCAACTCAACCAGACTCTATTGAAGTAACGGCTTCTACTTCAATGACAAATTTTGATATTTTGAAACGCTTAAATCGTCTCGAAAAAGAAGTATTTGGTAAGCAAATCTTAGACAACCAAGATTTATAATTGACTAAGGAATGAGTGCAATTTTTGGATAATCGCGTGAAGAGGATCTCTTTTCATGAGGAAAGTCCATGCTAGCACAGGCTGTGATGCCTGTAGTGTTTGTGCTAGGCGAATCCATAAGCCTAGGGACGAGAAATCGTTACGGCAGTCGAAATGGCTAAGTCTTCGGATAGGTCAGAATAGGCTTGAAAGTGCCACAGTGACGGAGTCTTTCTGGAAACAGAGAGAGTGGAACGCGGTAAACCCCTCAAGCTAGCAACCCAAATTTTGGTCGGGGCATGGAGTGCACGGAAACGAACGTAGTACTCTGACTGCTAGCAGATTTATGCTGTTAGCGGTAGACAGATGATTATCGAAGGAAGTGGTCCTAGTCACTTCTGGAACAAAACATGGCTTATAGAAAATTGCATATAGGTTGGGGCTGAGAAATCTTTCTCAACCTCATTTTTTAAAGTGAACAAGAGAAAGGTCTTGCAAGACTAGAAATGAAAGAACAATTTAATTTAATCGCAACTGCTGCGGCGGGTCTCGAGGCTGTCGTTGGACGTGAGGTGCGAGACCTTGGTTATGATTGCCAGGTTGAAAATGGGCGTGTCCGCTTCCAAGGAGATGTGAAGGCAATCATTGAGACCAATCTTTGGATTCGTGCAGCGGATCGCATCAAGATTGTAGTCGGAAGTTTTCCAGCTAAGACTTTTGAAGAGCTTTTTCAAGGCGTTTTTGCTCTAGATTGGGAAAACTATCTCCCGCTAGGAGCACGTTTCCCGATATCAAAGGCAAAATGTGTCAAGTCTAAACTTCACAACGAGCCCAGTGTTCAGGCTATTTCCAAGAAGGCTGTTGTGAAGAAATTACAAAAACACTATGCCCGCCCAGAAGGAGTTCCCTTGATGGAAATGGGTCCCGAGTTTAAGATCGAGGTATCTATCCTGAAAGATGTGGCAACTGTCATGATTGACACGACAGGTTCTAGCCTTTTTAAACGTGGTTATCGTACGGAAAAGGGTGGGGCGCCAATCAAGGAAAATATGGCAGCGGCCATTTTACAACTCTCTAACTGGTATCCAGACAAGCCCTTGATTGATCCGACTTGTGGTTCAGGAACTTTCTGTATCGAGGCGGCTATGATTGCCAGAAAAATGGCACCAGGACTTCGCCGTTCCTTTGCTTTTGAGGAATGGAACTGGGTCAGCGATCGGTTAATCCAGGAGGTTCGCACAGAGGCGGCTAAGAAAATTGATCGTGAACTGGAACTGGACATTATGGGCTGTGATATAGATGCTCGCATGGTGGAAATTGCCAAGGCAAATGCTCAAGCAGCAGGTGTCGCAGGTGATATCACCTTTAAGCAAATGCGGGTACAGGACTTGCGCACAGACAAGATTAATGGCGTTATCATTTCCAATCCACCATATGGGGAACGTTTGTCTGATGATGCAGGAGTTACCAAGCTCTATGCTGAGATGGGACAAGTCTTTGCACCACTGAAAACGTGGAGTAAGTTTATCCTGACGAGTGACGAAGCTTTTGAAAGCAAGTACGGAAGTTCAGCTGATAAAAAACGAAAACTATATAACGGGACCTTAAAAGTGGATTTGTATCAATACTTTGGTCAGCGTGTCAAACGCCAAGAAGTAAAATAGAAAGGTGAACTCATGAGTAAGAAAAGACGTGATCGTCATAAAAAAGGACATCAAGAACCACAATTCGACTTTGACGAAGCAAAAGACTTGACTGTTGGTCAAGTCATTCGTAAGAATGAAGAGGTTGAAGCAGGAGTATTGCCTGAGGACAGTATCTTAGACAAATACATCAAACAACACCGTGAAGAAATCGAAGCCGACAAGTTTGAAACTCGTCAGTTTAAAAAAGAAGAACTGGCTTCTACTCAAAACCTAGAGGAAATGATCCAAGAAGTGCGAGAATCTAGTGAGACTTCTGATCAGGTAGACGATTCAGACCTGGTTGCTGAGGAATCTATTGAAGAGATAGAAGAAGAGACTACTCAGTTTGTTCCACCACTTCAAGATGAAGAAAATGCTGAAATAGAGCCTATCGTTTTAACAGAAACAGAGCCCAAGCAAATAAATGAGGAACAAGAAGAGGAGATTTATACACCTCTATCACGTTCGGCTCAAACAGAACCTGAAACAGGCTCTAAGAAGAAAGGTGTCATCATCATTGCTTCTGTAGTAGCTGCAATCCTTGTGCTTGCTGGAACATATTATGTCTACCGTCAAGTATCTCGTTCAAACCAAGAGATCCAGTCTTCTCAAGCAGCCTCTTCGGATGATCAAGGGACACAAACAGCTTTGAAAGACTTCAATGATCTCTATGATACTTTCTATACAGATGCTAATAAGACTGCTCTGAAAAACAGCCAGTTTGATAAATTGAGCCAACTGAAAACCTTGCTAGATAAGTTAGAAGGTAGCCGTGATTATACACTAGCTAAGTCAAGATATGATAGCCTAGCAACTCAAATCAAGGCCATTCAAGATGTCAATGCCCTCTTTGAAAGCCCAGCAATCACTGACGGTGTCTTGGATACCAATGCGAAAGCCAAAGCAGACGCTAAATTTACAGAAATCAAGACAGGGAACACAGAACTAGACAAACTCTTGGATAAGGCCATTAGTCTTGGCAAGAGCCAACAAACCAGTGCTTCCAGCTCAAGTTCGAGCTCTAGCACGAGTCAAGCAAGCTCAAGTTCAGCTACAGAAAGCAATTCAAGTAGTACGACACCTTCAACAAGCACTACGGCACCAGCTAGAGATACGAATGGTGGTTTGTCTGGCGATGGGGTTAATCTTCAAAGAAGTGCTAGTCGTGTACCTTACAACCAATCAGCTGTAGATGATAGCAACAACCCTGCTTGGACCTTTGCGGATGGTGTATTGGAACAAGTCCTAGCAACATCACGTGCTCGTGGCTATATCACTGGCAATCAATATATCCTAGAACGTGTCAATATCGTAAACGGAAATGGTTATTACAACCTCTATAAACCAGATGGAACCTATCTCTTCACCCTCAACTGTAAGACTGGTTACTTTGTAGGGAATGGTTCTGGTCATGCGGATGACTTGGACTACTAGGAGACCGTTACAAAATTCTTTCCTTTCATAGGTAAAAATGATAAAATAAAACATATTAAACAAGAGGAGTGTCACATGACAAAAGCTAACTTTGGTGTCGTAGGTATGGCCGTAATGGGTCGTAACCTTGCCCTAAATATCGAATCTCGTGGTTATACAGTTGCCATTTACAACCGTAGTAAAGAAAAAACAGAAGATGTAATTGCCTGTCATCCTGAAAAGAACTTTGTGCCAAGCTATGACGTGGAAAGCTTTGTAAACTCAATCGAAAAACCTCGTCGTATCATGCTCATGGTTCAAGCTGGACCTGGTACAGACGCAACTATCCAAGCTCTTCTTCCCCACCTTGACAAGGGTGATATCTTGATTGATGGAGGAAACACTTTCTACAAAGATACTATCCGTCGTAATGAAGAACTAGCAAACTCAGGTATCAACTTTATCGGTACTGGAGTTTCTGGTGGTGAAAAAGGTGCCCTTGAAGGTCCTTCTATCATGCCTGGTGGACAAAAAGAAGCCTACGAATTGGTTGCTGATGTTCTTGAAGAAATCTCAGCTAAAGCACCAGAAGATGGCAAACCATGTGTGACTTACATCGGTCCTGATGGAGCTGGTCACTATGTGAAAATGGTCCACAACGGTATCGAGTATGGTGATATGCAATTGATCGCAGAAAGCTATGACCTCATGCAACACTTGCTTGGCCTTTCTGCAGAAGACATGGCTGAAATCTTTACTGAGTGGAACAAGGGTGAATTGGACAGCTACTTGATCGAAATCACAGCTGATATCTTGAGCCGTAAAGACGATGAAGGTCAAGATGGCCCAATCGTAGACTACATCCTTGATGCTGCAGGTAACAAGGGAACTGGTAAATGGACTAGCCAATCAGCACTTGACCTTGGTGTGCCATTGTCACTCATCACTGAGTCAGTCTTTGCCCGCTACATCTCCACATACAAAGAAGAGCGTGTACATGCTAGCAAGGTCCTTCCAAAACCAGCTACTTTCAAATTTGAAGGTGACAAGGCTGAGTTGATCGAAAAGATTCGTCAAGCCCTTTACTTCTCAAAAATCATTTCATACGCACAAGGTTTTGCCCAATTGCGTGTGGCTTCTAAAGAAAATAACTGGAACTTGCCATTTGCGGATATCGCATCTATCTGGCGTGATGGCTGTATCATCCGTTCTCGTTTCTTGCAAAAGATCACAGATGCTTACAACCGCGATGCTGATCTTGCAAACCTTCTCTTGGATGAGTACTTCTTGGATGTTACTGCCAAGTACCAACAAGCAGTGCGTGATATCGTAGCTCTTGCTGTTCAAGCTGGTGTACCAGTACCAACCTTCTCAGCAGCTATTACTTACTTTGATAGCTATCGTTCAGCAGACCTTCCTGCTAACTTGATCCAAGCACAACGTGATTACTTTGGTGCCCACACTTACCAACGTAAAGACAAAGAAGGAACCTTCCACTACTCTTGGTATGACGAAAAATAAGTAGGTCTGCCATGGGGAAACGGATTTTATTACTTGAGAAAGAACGAAATCTAGCTCATTTTCTCAGTCTGGAACTCCAAAAAGAGCAATACCGAGTCGATTTGGTAGAGGAGGGGCAAAAAGCCCTCTCCATGGCTCTCCAGACGGACTATGACTTGATTTTACTGAATGCTCATCTGGGGGATATGACGGCCCAGGATTTTGCAGACAAGCTGAGTCGGACAAAACCAGCCTCAGTGATTATGGTCTTGGACCATCGCGAAGAATTGCAAGACCAGATTGAGACAATCCAGCGCTTCGCCGTTTCTTACATCTATAAGCCAGTGATTATTGATAATCTAGTAGCTCGTATTTCAGCGATTTTCCGAGGTCGGGACTTCATTGACCAACACTGTAGTCAGATGAAGGTTCCAACGTCTTACCGCAACCTACGTATGGATGTAGAACATCATACCGTTTATCGTGGCGAGGAGATGATTGCTCTGACGCGCCGTGAGTATGACCTCTTGGCTACTCTCATGGGAAGCAAGAAAGTCTTGACTCGTGAGCAGTTATTGGAAAGTGTTTGGAAGTACGAAAGTGCGACAGAAACCAATATCGTGGATGTTTATATCCGTTATCTACGTAGCAAGCTTGATGTAAAAGGTCAAAAAAGCTACATTAAAACCGTGCGTGGTGTTGGTTACACCATGCAAGAATAGAAAAGCAGTTGCAGTTGTGTAACTGCTTTTTTTGAGGGGCTTCTATATATTGACATACAGTCGGGTCTTTGCTACAATCAGTTATGGAGGAAGAACTAATGAAATTTTTGAAAAAAATGTTGCAAGTTCTACTAGCAGTCTTTTTCTTTGCTTTGCTAGCGGCTAATACCGTATTGGCGGATGATGCTGATTCAGAAGGCTGGCAATTTGTCCAAGAAAATGGTAGAACCTACTACAAGAAGGGGGAACTCAAAGAAACCTACTGGCGAGTGATTGATGGGAAGTACTATTATTTTGATCCTCTATCTGGAGAGATGGTTGTCGGCTGGCAATATATCCCGTTTCCATCTAAAGGTAGTACAATTGGTCCTTACCCAAATGGTATCAGATTAGAAGGTTTTCCAAAGTCAGAGTGGTACTATTTCGATAAAAATGGAGTGCTACAAGAGTTTGTTGGTTGGAAAGCATTAGAGGTTAAAACTAAAGACAGTGTTGGAAGAAAGTATGGGGAAAAACGTACAAATCCGGAAGATAAAGAAGAGAAGAGTTTTTACACGAACTATTACTTTAATCAAAATCATTCTTTAGAGACAGGTTGGCTTTATGATCAGTCTAATTGGTATTATCTAGCTAAAATGGAAATTAATGGAGAAAACTATATTGGTGGTGAAAGACGTTCAGGTTGGATAAATGATGATTCGACTTGGTACTATCTAGATCCAACAACCGCTGCAATGCAAACTGGTTGGCAGCAACTTGGCAATAAGTGGTACTACCTTCGTTCATCAGGAGCAATGGCGACTGGCTGGTATCAGGAAGGCTCAACTTGGTACTATTTAGATACTGAAAATGGCGATATGAAAACAGGCTGGCAATATCTTGGTAACAAGTGGTACTATCTCCGTTCATCAGGAGCTATGGCAACTGGTTGGGTGAAAGACGGTTCAACTTGGTACTACCTAAATGCAAGTAATGGAGATATGAAGACAGGTTGGACCAAAGTAAATGGAAACTGGTATTATCTCAATTCAAATGGAGCAATGGTTACAGGTAGCCAAACTATCGATGGTAAAGTTTATAACTTTGCTTCATCTGGTGAGTGGATTTAATCTTGGAGGAGATACAAATGAAGCTTTTGAAAAAAATGATGCAAGTCGCACTAGCAACATTTTTCTTTGGTTTGCTAGCTACAAATACTGTATTTGCGGATACCACAGGTGGCCAATTTGTTGATAAGGATAATAGAAAATATTATGTAAAAGATGATCATAAAGCAATCTATTGGCATAAAATAGACGGTAAAACTTACTATTTTGGTGATAGAGGAGAGATGGTTGTCGGTTGGCAATACGTAGAAATTCATGGAACAGGTTATCGTGATAATTTATTTAATAATCGTCCAGTCTTAGAAATTGGCCTTCAACAGAAGTGGTACTATTTTGGACAAGATGGTGCTTTGCTAGAACAAACAGATAAACAAGTACTAGAGGCAAAAACGTCTGAAAATACAGGAAAAGTATACGGTGAACAATATACTCCATCTGCTGAAAAGAGAACTTATTATTTTGATAATAATTATGCTGTAAAGACAGGCTGGACTTATGAAGACGGCAATTGGTATTATTTAAATAAGCTAGGAATTTCTGGCGATGATTCTTACAATCCACTACCAATTGGTGAAGTTGCTAAGGGTTGGACTCAAGATTTCCATGTTACTTTTGGCATTGATAGAAGCAAACCTGCTCCATGGTACTACTTAGATCCAACAACTGGCATCATGCAAACAGGTTGGAAACATCTTGGTAATAAATGGTACTATCTCCGTTCATCAGGAGCAATGGCGACTGGCTGGTATCAGGAAGGTACCACTTGGTATTATTTAGACCAACCAAATGGCGATATGAAAACAGGCTGGCAATATCTTGGTAACAAGTGGTACTATCTCCGTTCATCAGGAACCATGGCAACTGGTTGGTATCAGGAAGGTTCGACTTGGTATTATCTAAACGCAAATAATGGTGACATGAAGACAGGCTGGTTCCAGGTTAATGGTAAATGGTACTACGCTTATAGTTCAGGTGCTTTAGCAGTGAATACGACCGTAGAAGGCTATTCTGTCAATTATAATGGCGAATGGGTCCAATAATGAAAGAGGCGATTGTGAAGGAAACAATCGCTTTTTTTGTGAAAATATAATAAAATAGATAGGAGAAAATACTACTGTATGAAATGAGACGGTCTTTTCGTCTAGCAAAAGGAAAACATGACAAAAAAAGTTGGTGTCGGTCAGGCACATAGTAAGATTATTTTAATAGGGGAGCATGCGGTCGTATACGGCTATCCTGCTATTTCTCTGCCTCTCTTAGAGGTGGAGGTGACTTGTAAGGTGGTCCCCGCTGAAAGTCCATGGCGTCTTTATGAGGAGGATACCTTGTCCATGGCGGTGTATGCCTCGCTGGAGTATTTGGATATCAAAGAAGCCTGCATTCGATGTGTGATTGACTCGGCTATCCCTGAAAAACGGGGAATGGGTTCGTCAGCTGCTATCAGCATAGCAGCCATCCGAGCTGTTTTTGACTACTATCAAGCCGACCTGCCTCACGATGTGCTAGAAATCTTGGTCAATCGGGCTGAGATGATTGCCCATATGAATCCGAGCGGGTTGGATGCCAAGACCTGTCTCAGTGACCAGCCCATTCGCTTTATCAAGAATGTTGGTTTTACAGAACTTGAGATGAACCTATCTGCCTATTTGGTGATTGCAGATACGGGTGTTTATGGTCACACTCGTGAAGCCATCCAAGTGGTTCAAAGTATGGGGAAGGATGCCCTACCGTTTTTGCATGCCTTGGGAGAATTGACCCAGCAAGCAGAAGATGCGATTAGACGAAAATATGCTGAAAGACTGGGACAAATCCTCAGTCAGGCGCATTTACATTTAAAAGAAATTGGTGTCAGCAGCTCTGAGGCAGACTCCCTCGTTGAAACGGCTCTTAGCCATGGTGCTCTAGGTGCCAAGATGAGTGGTGGTGGGCTAGGAGGCTGTATTATCGCCTTGGTAGCCAATCTGGATCAAGCACAAGAACTAGCAAAACGATTAGAAGAGAAAGGAGCTGTTCAGACATGGATCGAAAGCCTGTAACAGTACGTTCCTACGCAAATATTGCCATTATCAAATATTGGGGAAAGAAAAAAGAAAAAGAGATGGTGCCTGCTACTAGCAGTATCTCATTGACTTTGGAAAACATGTATACGGAAACGACCTTGTCGCCTCTACCAGTCCATGCGACGGCGGATACATTTTATATCAATGGTCAGCTTCAGAGTGAGGCTGAACATGCCAAGATGAGCAAAATCATCGACCGTTACCGTCCAGAAGGTGAGGGATTTGTCCGTATCGATACTCAAAACAATATGCCGACTGCAGCGGGCCTGTCCTCTAGTTCTAGTGGTTTGTCCGCCTTGATCAAGGCATGCAGTGCTTATTTCCAGCTTGGATTGGATAGAAGTCAGTTGGCACAAGAGGCTAAGTTTGCTTCAGGTTCTTCCTCTCGGAGTTTTTATGGACCGCTCGGTGCCTGGGACAAGGATAGCGGAGAAATTTATCCTGTAGAGACAGACTTGAAACTAGCTATGATTATGTTGGTGCTAGAGGACAAGAAAAAACCAATTTCTAGCCGTGATGGGATGAAACTCTGTGTGGAAACCTCGACGACCTTTGATGACTGGGTACGCCAGTCTGAAAAGGATTATCAGGATATGCTGCTTTATCTCAAGGAAAATGACTTTACCAAAGTTGGGGAATTAACGGAGAAAAATGCCCTTGCTATGCACGCTACGACAAAAACAGCATCACCAGCCTTTTCTTATCTGACGGATGCGACTTATGAGGCCATGGACTTTGTCCGCCAGCTTCGTGAGCAAGGGGAATCCTGCTACTTTACCATGGATGCGGGTCCCAATGTCAAGGTCCTCTGTCAGGAGAAAGACTTGGAGCATTTATCTGAAATCTTCGGTCAACGTTATCGCTTGATTGTGTCAAAAACAAAGGATTTGAGCCAAGATGATTGCTGTTAAAACTTGCGGAAAACTCTATTGGGCGGGTGAGTATGCTATTTTAGAGCCAGGACAGTTGGCCTTGATAAAGGCGATACCTATCTATATGAAGGCTGAGATTGCTTTTTCTGAGAACTATCGTATCTACTCAGACATGTTTGATTTCGCAGTGGACTTGACGCCAAATCCTGCCTATAGTTTGATTCAAGAAACGATTTCTCTAGTGGAAGATTTCCTCGTTAATCGTGGGCAAACCTTGCGACCTTTTTCCTTGGAAATCCGTGGAAAAATGGAACGAGAAGGGAAAAAGTTTGGTCTAGGCTCTAGTGGTAGTGTCGTTGTCTTGGTTGTCAAGGCTCTGCTGGCTCTGTATAATCTTTCGATTGATCAGGATCTCTTATTCAAGCTGGCTAGCGCGGTCTTACTCAAGCGAGGCGACAATGGCTCTATGGGAGACCTTGCCTGTATTGTGGCAGAGGATTTGGTTCTCTACCAGTCTTTTGATCGAAAGAAGATAGCTACTTGGTTGGAAGAAGAAAGCTTGGCAACAGTTTTGGAGCGTGCTTGGGGCTTTTCTATCTCACAAGTAAAACCAGGTCTAGAATGTGATTTCCTAGTTGGATGGACCAAGGAAGTAGCCGTATCGAGTCAAATGGTCCAGCAAATCAAGCGAAACATAGACCAGAATTTTTTAAGTTCCTCAAAAGCAACGGTTGCTGCTTTGGTAGAAGCCTTGGAGCAGGGGAATGCAGAAAAAATCATCGAGCAGGTGGAAACAGCCAGTCAGCTTTTAGAAGGCTTGAGCCTAGATATATACACACCTTCGCTGAGACAGTTGAAAGAAGCCAGTCAAGATTTGCAGGCTGTTGCCAAGAGTAGTGGCGCTGGTGGTGGTGACTGTGGGATTGCCTTGAGTTTTGATGAGCAATCAACTGAAACCTTAAAAAATCGTTGGGCCGATCTGGAGATTGAGCTCTTATACCAAGAAAGGATAGGACATGACGACAAATCGTAAGGATGAGCACATCCGCTATGCCCTTGAGCAGAAAAGTTCCTATAACAGCTTTGATGAGGTGGAGTTGATTCATTCTTCCTTGCCTCTTTACGACCTGGATGAAATCGATCTTTCCACAGAATTTGCTGGTCGAAAGTGGGATTTTCCTTTTTATATCAATGCCATGACAGGTGGAAGTGATAAAGGACGAGAAATCAATCAAAAACTAGCTCAGGTGGCGGAAGCCTGTGGGATTTTGTTCGTGACGGGTTCTTATAGCGCAGCCCTCAAGGATCCTACAGATGATTCATTTTCTGTCAAGTCTAGCCATCCAAATCTCCTTCTTGGAACCAATATTGGATTGGACAAGCCTGTTGAGTTAGGACTTCAGACTGTAGAAGCGATGAATCCTCTCCTCCTGCAAGTGCATGTCAATGTCATGCAGGAATTGCTCATGCCAGAGGGAGAAAGAAAGTTTCGAAACTGGCAATCACATCTGGCAGACTACAGCAAGCAAATCCCTGCTCCTATTATTCTCAAGGAAGTGGGCTTTGGGATGGATGTGAAGACCATCGAGAGAGCCTATGAACTGGGTGTTCGAACGGTTGACCTATCAGGTCGTGGTGGCACCAGCTTTGCCTATATCGAAAACCGTCGCAGTGGCCAACGTGATTACCTCAATCAATGGGGTCAGTCCACCATGCAAGCCCTCCTCAATGCTCAAGACTGGAAAGACAAGGTCGAACTTTTGGTTAGCGGAGGGGTTCGAAATCCGCTGGATATGATTAAGTGCTTGGTCTTTGGTGCCAAGGCTGTAGGATTGTCACGTACCGTTCTGGAATTGGTTGAAACCTACTCCGTCGAAGAGGTGATTGGTATTGTCCAAGGCTGGAAAGAAGATCTGCGTTTGATCATGTGTGCCCTTAATTGTGCCACCATAGCGGATCTGCAAAACGTAGACTACATTCTTTATGGTAAACTAAAAGAAGCAAAAGATCAGATGTAGAGAGGTCGGGACAAAAATCCCGTCCTTTTTTGTAGCCTTTTGCCAACTGTAGCGGGCTGAAAGAACCTAGCTTGTAGGAGCGATTTCTTTCCAATCGCCTTTTTCCATCCTCAGACCGAGGTGACTTTTTTGAATTGTGATAAAATAGAAGGGAGAGGATGCATCTATGAAAAAATTTCAAATCTTTTTATTTATTGAAGCCTGTCTGTTGACGGGAGCTCTGATTTTGATGGTATCAGAGCATTTTTCGCGTTTTCTGCTGATTCTGTTCCTCTTTTTGCTCTTGCTGCGCTATTATACAGGTAAAGAGGGCAATAATGTCTTCCTCCTTGTAACGACTATTCTTTTCTTTTTCATCGTCATGCTCAATCCCTTTGTGATTTTAGCCATCTTTGTAGCGGTGATCTACAGTCTCTTTCTTCTCTATCCAATGATGAATCAAGAAAGAGAGGAGACGGACTTGGTCTTTGAAGAGGTGGTGACGGTTAAAAATGAACGCAATCCTTGGTTTGGTAATCTCCATCATTTCTCTAGTCACCAGACCTGCCAGTTTGACGATATCAACCTCTTTCGCCTCATGGGCAAGGACACCATTCATCTAGAAAGAGTTATCCTAACCAATCATGACAATGTCATTATCCTTAGAAAGATGGTCGGAACGACTAGGATTATCGTGCCTGTAGATGTGGAAATCAGTCTCAGTGTCAACTGCCTCTATGGAGATCTTACCTTCCTTCATCAGCCTAAGAGATCCCTCCGCAATGAACACTATCATCAGGAGACCAGAGACTATCTCAAGAGTAACAAGAGCGTCAAGATTTTCCTAACTACTATGGTTGGCGATGTGGAGGTGGTCAGAGGATGAAAAAGCAATCTTATCTGTTAATCGGTCTGACTTCTTTCCTCTTTATCCTCTTTTTGGCTAATAGTTTACTTGATATTTTTGAACTAGACTGGTCCTATTTGCTACAGGATATCGAGAAAACAGAAAAGTTAATCTTCTTAGTCTTGGTCTTTAGCCTTTCCATGACCTTCTTTTTTGTCCTCTTTTGGCGCGTGATAGAAGAAGTCTCTCGCAGAAAAATGCAAGTCAATCTCAAGCGACTGTTAGCAGGAAAAGAGGTGGTTGCCTTTGCAGATCCAGACTTGGATGCCAGTTTTAAGTCCTTGTCTGGCAAGCTCAACCTCTTGACAGAGGCTGTTCAAAAGGCTGAAAATCAAAGCCTGGTCAAGGAAGAAGCAATCATCGAGAAAGAAAGGAAGCGGATAGCACGTGACCTGCACGATACGGTTAGTCAGGAGTTGTTTGCGGCCCATATGATTTTATCAGGTGTCAGTCAGCAGGCTTTGAAGCTGGATAGAGAAAAGATGCAGACCCAGTTGCAAGGTGTCGCAGCTATCCTAGAAACAGCCCAGAAAGATTTGCGGGTCTTGCTCCTACATTTGCGACCTGTTGAGTTGGAAGAGAAGAGTTTGATTGAGGGGATTCAAATCCTCTTAAAAGAGCTTGAGGACAAGAGTGATCTCAAGGTTAGTCTCAAGCAAAAGGTGTCTAAATTGCCCAAGAAGATTGAAGAACATATCTTCCGCATTTTGCAGGAATTGATCAGCAATACCCTTCGCCATGCCCAGGCATCTTGTTTGGATGTCTATCTCTATCAGACAGATGTTGAATTGCAGCTGAAGGTGGTGGACAATGGGATTGGTTTCCAGTTAGGGAGTTTAGATGACTTGAGTTATGGACTGCGAAATATCAAGGAGCGGGTCGAAGATATGGCTGGAACGGTTCAACTTTTGACAGCTCCAAAGCAAGGACTGGCGGTTGATATCCGTATTCCCCTGCTAGATAAGGAATCATAAAGGAGTAGAGATGAAAATTTTACTGGTAGATGACCATGAAATGGTCCGATTGGGCTTGAAAAGCTATTTTGATCTCCAAGACGATGTGGAAGTTGTGGGCGAGGCTGCCAACGGATCTCAAGGTATTGAGTTGGCCTTGGAATTGCGTCCAGATGTCATTGTCATGGATATCGTCATGCCTGAGATGAATGGGATTGACGCGACCTTAGCCATCCTCAAAGAATGGCCTGAAGCCAAGATTTTGATTGTAACTTCTTACTTGGACAATGAAAAAATTATGCCGGTCTTGAATGCGGGTGCCAAAGGTTATATGCTCAAGACTTCTAGTGCAGACGAACTGCTTCATGCCGTCCGCAAGGTAGCTGCTGGAGAGCTGGCTATTGAACAAGAGGTCAGCAAGAAGGTTGAATACCACCGTAATCATATGGAGCTTCATGAGGAGCTGACTGCGCGTGAGCGAGACGTGCTCCAACTCATCGCTAAGGGCTACGAAAATCAACGCATTGCAGATGAACTCTTCATCTCTCTCAAGACGGTCAAGACCCACGTGTCCAACATCCTAGCCAAGCTTGAGGTCAGTGATCGCACCCAGGCTGCGGTCTATGCCTTTCAGCACCACTTGGTTGGGCAGGAGAACTTTTAGATGAGTCTTGTAGATTTACTTGAGGAGCTAGAAGCAGCAAAAGATCCGAAAAAGGCAGGCCCCATGGAAGCCTATATGCGTCATCAATTTCCCTTTTTAGGTATTGAAGGTCCTGAAAGAAATGCGCTTTATAGAAAATACTTTCCAAGCGCGAAAAAAACAAAGATGATCGATTGGGATTTTGTAGATATCTGCTGGGAAAAGGAGCCTAGAGAATACCAGTATGTGGCTGCCAACTATTTGAAAGCCATGCAGTCTTATCTAACGAAGGACGATTTGCCTAAACTTGAGCGTCTGGTCGTGACCAAGTCCTGGTGGGACACGGTAGATATCTTAGATCGAGTAGTAGGAAGTTTGGTAGCCGACTATCCGGAACTTGAAGAAGTGATTTTAAAATGGAGCCTATCAGATAATATCTGGCTAAGGCGAGTTGCTATTGACCACCAGTTGTTAAGGAAAGAGAAAACAAATGTCCAACTGATGGAAAAGATCCTGGTCAACAATCTGGACCAGACAGAATTTTTTATCAACAAAGCCATCGGCTGGACTCTAAGAGACTACTCTAAAACCAATCCCGAATGGGTAGCACGTTTTATTGAGAAAAATAAGAAACGAATGGCTGAACTTAGTATCAAGGAAGCGAGCAAGTACCTCTAGCACTATTGAAAAGCGCATTCATTACTTGAAAAAAGTCGCTATTATATGGTATAATGGACTGTATTAAAAATTTTAAGGAGAAATGACAGAATGTCTGTATCATTTGAAAACAAAGAAACAAACCGTGGTGTCTTGACTTTCACTATCTCTCAAGACCAAATCAAACCAGAATTGGACCGTGTATTTAACTCAGTAAAGAAAACTCTTAACGTTCCTGGTTTCCGTAAAGGTCACCTTCCACGCCCTATCTTCGACCAAAAATTTGGTGAAGAAGCTCTTTATCAAGATGCAATGAACGCACTTTTGCCAAACGCTTATGAAGCTGCAGTAAAAGAAGCTGGTCTTGAAGTGGTTGCGCAACCAAAAATTGACGTAACTTCAATGGAAAAAGGTCAAGACTGGGTTATCACTGCTGAAGTCGTGACAAAACCTGAAGTAAAATTGGGTGACTACAAAAACCTTGAAGTATCAGTTGATGTAGAAAAAGAAGTGACAGATGCTGACGTTGAAGAACGTATCGAACGCGAACGCAACAACTTGGCTGAATTGGTTATCAAAGAAGGCGCTGCTGAAAATGGCGACACTGTTGTGATTGACTTCGTTGGTTCTATCGATGGTGTTGAATTTGACGGTGGAAAAGGTGAAAACTTCTCACTTGGACTTGGATCAGGTCAATTCATCCCTGGTTTCGAAGACCAATTGGTAGGTCACTCAGCTGGCGAAACTGTTGATGTTATCGTAACATTCCCAGAAGACTACCAAGCAGAAGACCTTGCAGGTAAAGAAGCTAAATTCGTAACAACTATCCACGAAGTAAAAGCTAAAGAAGTTCCAGCTCTTGATGATGAACTTGCAAAAGATATCGACGAAGAAGTGGAAACTCTTGACGAATTGAAAGAAAAATACCGCAAAGAATTGACTGCTGCGAAAGAAGAAGCTTACAAAGATGCCGTTGAAGGTGCAGCAATCGATAAAGCTGTAGAAAATGCTGAAATCGTAGAACTTCCAGAAGAAATGATCCATGAAGAAGTTCACCGTTCAGTAAATGAATTCCTTGGAAACTTGCAACGCCAAGGTATCAACCCTGACATGTACTTCCAAATCACAGGAACTACTCAAGAAGACCTTCACAAACAATACGAAGCAGAAGCTGAGTCACGTACGAAGACTAACCTTGTTATCGAAGCAGTTGCCAAGGCTGAAGGATTTGACGCTTCAGAAGAAGAAATCCAAAAAGAAATCGAGCAATTGGCGGCAGACTACAACATGGAAGTTGCACAAGTACAAAACTTGCTTTCAGCTGACATGTTGAAACACGATATCACTATCAAAAAAGCTGTTGAATTGATCACAAGCACTGCAACAGTTAAATAATCTTAAAAGAGAAAAAGCCCACCTGACTAGGTGGGTTTTCTGTTGCACTATTTTCCAAAAATCTCTTTGAGGTCTGCATCTGTAATCCCAATCATGGCTGGAATACTAGACCAGTTTTCTTCGGTGAGGATGTAGGATTGTTCAGAGTCACTTGGTGTGGCAGTTTCAGAGAAGGCCTGTTTACTTTCTTCAATATTAGTTTCAATTAAATCACTGAAACGCTCAATCAGATAGGTCTTGCGGGCAGTCCCGATATGCTTAACTGCATAGTCGAAAGCCTGTAATTCACCTAGTAAGATAAGTTTGCTTTTGGCGCGTGTAATGGCTGTGTAGATGAGATTTCGCTCCAGCATGCGCTTGCTAGCACTGGTGATGGGTAGGATGACAACAGGAAACTCACTTCCCTGAGACTTATGGATGCTCATGGCATAGGCTAGTCGAATCTTGTACCATTCGTTGCGTGGATAGATGACCTCATTGCCGTCAAAATCAATGACAATCTCGTCTTGTTTGGACTCGGTGTATTTTCCAGGAATCAGGTCTGTGATGTAGCCTAGGTCTCCATTAAAGACATTGACTTCAGCGTCGTTGACTAGGTGAATAACCTTGTCCCCCGTTCGATAGTGACACTGAGTTGCTTCAAAGCTAACTTGCCCCTTTTGCTGAGGATTGAGCAGGTCTTGCATGAGTTGGTTGATGGCATCAATACCAGCAGTTCCTCGATACATAGGTGCTAGCACCTGAATATCGCGAGCCGGAATGCCACTTCTGAGGGCAGCACCGAGGATTTTCTCAATGGTAGCTGGTATATAGCCATTAGCGATTTCAAAGTAGGAGCGGTCAGCTTTTTTCTGGGTAAAGTCGGCTGGCAAGATGCCTTGTCGAATCTGACTAGCCAAGGTGACGATAGTTGATTCTTCACTCTGACGGTAAATCCGTTCCAAGCGCGTCTGAGGTATCGGGGGTATCTGGAGCAGGTCTGCAAGGACTTGTCCAGGACTGACAGAAGGCAACTGGTCACTATCCCCCACGATGAGAATTTTACTGTTAGAAGAGATGTTGGAGAAAAGTTGGTTGGCTAGCCAAGTATCCACCATGGAAAACTCATCTACAATGATAAAGTCGGCATCCAGATAATCTTCTAGATGGCTGGTATCATCGTCTCCCGTCATCCCCAAATGACGGTGTATGGTCGCGCTAGGCAAACCCGTCAATTCATTCATGCGCCGAGCCGCTCGACCAGTTGGAGCAGCAAGAAGGATAGGTAAGTTGCTTTTCTTCCTGAGATCAAGCCCTTCTAAAAGGGCATAAACAGCGATAATTCCATTGATAACAGTCGTCTTACCTGTACCAGGCCCACCTGTCAGGATAAAGACCTTGTTCTGGATAGCGTCGCAGATAGCCTGTTTTTGAATGGTATCGTACTGAATCCCCAGTTCTTGCTCGACAGTAGCGATATGCTTTTGAATGGTTTCTAGATCCTGATTTTTCTGCTTTTCTTTTTCAAGGATACGAACCAAGTGACTGCGAATGCCTTCTTCAGCGAAAAAGAGGCTGTTATCAAAGATTTTGGTATCAATCTGCTGAACCTTGTCTTCTTCAATCAAATGAGATAATTCCTGAGCAACTTGGCTGGGATCGAGTTCCACGGGACGGGAAGACTCTAGGAGAGTCAGGGTTTGTTCCAGCAAATCTCGGGCTTCCATATAGGTATCGCCCGTATCCATACAGCCTTGAAAGAGACTGTGGACAAGGCCAGCGCGGAAGCGCTCAGGAGCTTGACTTTCGATACCTAGTTCGGCAGCTAATTGGTCAGCAATGGTAAAGCCCAAACCCTTGATATCTTCAACCAGTTGGTAGGGATAGTTTTCGACAATATCCAGCGTTTCTTCCTTGTAAAAGTCTTGAATCTGAAAGGCCAGTTTATTGGGAATGCCGTAGTTGGCAAGTTTAGCCAAGACCATTTCTGTCCCATAGTTGAGACGGAGGGTGGAGACAAAAGCCTCACGGTTTTTGGCAGAGAGTCCTGCAATGCTTTCCAACTTTTCAGGATGCTCCAGAATTTCGTCTATGGTATTGTCACCGTAGCTATCAACGATTTTTTGGGCCGTTTTGAGACCAATTCCCTTGAAATGGCTACTAGAAAAGTACTTGACTAGACCCTTACTAGTGGGTTTTGCTCGCTCATAACGACTGATCTGTAGCTGTTCTCCATACTTGGAGTGCTGAATGATTTGCCCCCAAAAAGTGTAGTCTTCACCCTCAATCACGTCCGCGATGGTTCCTGTAACGATGATTTCAAAATCGTCAAAGTCCTCCGCATTGGTATCTTCGATATCTAGGAGGAGGATGCGATAAAAATTACTGGGATTTTCAAAAATAATCCGTTCAATAGTGCCTGAAAAATAAACTTCCATAGGTTTCCTTTACATGAGTTAATGAGAGTTGGACCTTAGCTTCTTTCAACAAGCTAGGAGACCAAAAGTCCTTCTTCTCGCAATAGAAAAAGAGACTGAGACTTAGCATTCTCGGCCTCTTCCTTATCTTAAAAAGTTCCGATACGGTTAAGTGGCCAGAAACGGAATTTTGCTTCGCCCTTGATATCACTGGCCTTGAAGGTACCGACATGGCGGCTGTCGCTAGAGACTAGACGATCGTCACCAAGGAGAAGGTACTCACCTTGAGGGACAGTAAAGCTAAAGCTGGTATTGGAATTGACATCGACTGTAAAGGCCTGTGCCTTTTGAGCAAGTTCTCTAAAGTAAACTCCCTTATTGCCTTCAAATCCTTTGCCAGTATAGGTGTTTTGCAACTTTTCTGTTTTGAACAAGTTGAGATATTCAGCTAGGTAAGGTTCATTCGTTTCTTCACCGTTGATAAAGAGTTTGTCATTTTCATAGCGGATGGTATCTCCAGGCATACCGATAACCCTTTTGACAATGTCTTTATTTCCGTCTTCCTCGTGCGCAACCACGATATCGAAGCGGTCAATTGGGAGGTGTTTAACAACGAAGAGAACCTCTCCGTCAGCTAGGGTAGGGTCCATCGAGTGTCCTTCCACACGGACATTACTCCAAAGGAAGATGCGGCTAAGGCCTACCAGTGCGATAATCAGGAAGAAAACTCCCCATTCTTTTATAAATGATTTTAAATAGTTCATGGTTTACCTCTATAGAAGTTTTTTGGCTTTTTCAGTATTTTTAAAATGCAGTTTGGCACAGAAATGAAGTCCCTTCATACCATAGGCCTGCAGGATTTTACTAGCAACCTTATCAGATGCAGTTCCAGCGCCACTTGGCAGTTGATAGCCTAGTTCTCGTCCAAGATTTTCCAAGTTTTCGAGGAAGAGATCACGCGCAATGATGGAGCTAACCGCAACAGCCAGGTATTTGCCCTCGGCTTTTTCTTCCAAAGTGATCTTGTTTGGAAAACGGTTGGCTTCTTGCGCCAAGTACTTGTCATAGTTTTTAGCGCTTGTAAAAGCGTCAATCACGATTTTTTCTGGCTGGACTCCTTTTTTTAGAAGGAGAAAGATAGCTTGGTTGTGAAGGGCAACCTTTACAGAAACAGCATTGTAACGCTCTCCGATAACTTCGTTGTACTTGCTCGGTGAAAGGAGGAGCGCTTGGTGCTGGACCTTTTCTTTAAGGAGAGGGGCAATCTGACGAATCTTTTGGTCTGTCAGAGTCTTAGAATCCCCCACACCGAGTTTTCGTAAGAAGTCGTGCTGGTCCGGTGTCACGAAGGAAGCCACGACAGCCAGTCCACCAAAGTAGGAACCATTTCCCACCTCATCGGTACCGATCATAGGAAAATCTTGTCCACTGTTTTCTTGTCGAACCTGATAGCCAAAGAAATTGGCGTAGTGCTCAGCAGCTTCGCCTTGCAGGAGGACTTTTCCAGAAGTATAGATGGAAACCGTTGCCTGAGGAAAGCGCAAAAAATAGCGGATATAGGGATTTTTACTAGGACTGAGAGCCTTCTGATACTGACTTAAAAAGCTCTGAATTTCCTGTTCACTTGGTGTGAGTGTGATACTTGCCATAGTCTCTATTGTACCACAAAAGCAGGAGAATTGGTAAAAACTGACAAAGTTAGCGAAATTTGGTATAATATCGTGAGGTGAATTTTATGGCAAATCTAAATCGATATAAGTTTACATTCGGAAAGAAGACATTAACCTTAACAACCGAGCATGACAACCTCTTTATGGAGGAAATTGCCAAGGTTGCGACTGAAAAATACCAAGCAATTAAAGAACAAATGCCTGGGGCGGATGATGAAACCATTGCGCTTCTTTTGGCGGTTAATTGTCTGTCTACACAACTCAACCGTGAGATTGAATTTGATGACAAGGAGCAAGAGTTGTTAGAACTCCGCCACAAGTTGATTGCTGTCAAACAAGAACAGAGCAAGATTGAGGACTCCCTATGATTTCAATCCTACTCTTATTGGTTCTGGCTTGGGGCTTTTACATCGGCTACCGTAGAGGTTTGGTCCTGCAAGTTTATTATTTCCTCGTGGCAGTGATTTCAGCCTTTGTTGCGGGACAGTTTTATAAATCACTGGGCGACCACTTCCACTTGCTTGTCCCTTATGCCAATCCTCAGGAAGGACAGGGAACCTTTTTCTTCCCTTCAGACCAGCTGTTTCATCTAGACAAGGTCTTTTATGCGGGTCTAGCCTATCTTCTAGTTTTTGGGATTTGCTACACTATCGGACGTTTTATCGGTTTGTTCCTGCACTTGATTCCAACTAAAAAGCTTGATGTCAAATGGTTGCGTATCGGATCAGGCGTTTTGTCTCTATTGGTAACCTTATTTGTCTTGCAAATGGCTCTGACCATCCTTGCAACAGTGCCTCTGGCAGTCATTCAAAATTCACTCGAAAAAAGTATAGTAGCCAAACACATCATCCAAAGTGTCCCTTTTACGACAAACCTTATCAAACAACTCTGGGTGACAAATTTAATCGGATAAAAAGGGCGGGATTTTTCCTAGCCCTTTGTTTAAAGATTGGACGACTAGGTCAAAACCTCTAGTTGTTATAATCTTGTAAACCAGCATACAAGGAAAGAATATGAATACAAAAATACTAGAAACCTTAGAATTTAATAAAATCAAAGCCTTGTTTGAACCGCATCTCTTGACAGAACAAGGGCTAGGGGAGTTAAAAGCCTTGGCCCCAACTGCCAAGGTGGATAAGATCAAACAAGCCTTTACAGAGATGGAGGAAATGCAAGCTCTATTTGTGGAGCAACCTCACTTTACCATCCTAGCGACACGTGAGATATCAGCTGTCTGCAAGCGTCTGGAGATGGGGGCGGACCTCAATATTGAGGAGTTCCTGCTCCTCAAACGAGTTTTGCTTGCTAGCAGAGAGTTGCAAAGTTTTTATGCCAATCTTGAAAACGTACGCTTGGAGCAGTTGGCGAGATGGTTTGAAAAACTGCATGAGTTTCCACACTTGCAAGGGAGTCTTCAAGCTCTAAATGATGCAGGATTTATCGAAAATTTCGCCAGTGAAGAGCTAGCACGCATCCGTCGAAAAATCCATGATAGCGAGAGTCAAGTTCGAGATGTCTTGCAAGACTTGCTCAAGCAAAAAGCGCAGATGTTGACGGAAGGTATAATCGCTAGCAGAAATGGTCGTCAAGTCTTACCAGTCAAGAACACCTATCGCAATAAGATTGCAGGTGTTGTCCATGACATCTCTGCTAGTGGGAATACGGTTTATATCGAGCCACGTGAGGTGGTCAAGCTGAGCGAAGAAATCGCTAGTCTGCGAGCAGACGAACGCTATGAGATGATTCGTATCCTGCAGGAGCTCTCAGAACGGATCCGCCCTCATGCTGCTGAGGTTGCTAATGACGCTTGGATTATCGGCCATTTAGACTTGATTCGTGCCAAGGTGCGTTTCATCCAAGAAAGACAAGCAGTTGTTCCTCAACTTTCAGAGAACCAAGAGATTCAACTCCTTCATGTTCGCCATCCTTTAGTCAAAAATGCTGTCGCGAACGATGTACACTTTGGTAAGGAATTAACGGCTATTGTCATTACAGGTCCCAATACGGGTGGGAAGACCATCATGCTCAAAACCCTGGGCTTGACTCAACTCATGGCCCAGTCAGGCTTGCCCATCTTAGCTGATAAGGGGAGCCGTGTCGGTGTTTTCGAGGAAATCTTCGCAGATATTGGAGATGAGCAGTCTATTGAGCAGAGCTTGTCTACCTTCTCCAGCCACATGACCAATATCGTAGATATTCTTGGCAAGGTCAACCAGCACTCGCTCTTGTTACTAGATGAGCTTGGGGCAGGTACCGATCCGCAGGAAGGAGCAGCGCTTGCTATGGCTATTCTGGAGGATCTTCGTCTGCGTCAGGTCAAGACCATGGCGACGACCCACTATCCAGAACTCAAGGCTTATGGTATTGAGACAGCCTTTGTGCAGAATGCCAGCATGGAGTTTGATACAGCTAGTCTGCGTCCGACCTATCGCTTTATGCAGGGAGTTCCTGGTCGAAGCAATGCCTTTGAAATTGCCAAACGCCTAGGACTGTCAGATGTCATCGTCGGGGATGCCAGTCAGCAGGTCAATCAAGATAATGATGTCAATCGCATCATTGAACAATTAGAAGAGCAAACGCTTGAAAGTCGCAAACGCTTGGACAATATCCGTGAGGTGGAGCAAGAAAACCTCAAGATGAACCGAGCACTCAAAAAACTTTACAACGAACTCAATCGCGAGAAGGAAACTGAGCTCAACAAGGCGCGTGAACAAGCTGCCGAGATTGTGGAACTCGCTCTAAGTGAAAGTGACCAGATTCTCAAAAATCTCCATAGCAAGTCTCAACTCAAACCCCACGAAATCATTGAAGCCAAGGCTGAGCTGAAAAAACTGGCTCCTGAAAAAGTCGACTTGTCTAAAAACAAGGTCCTTCAAAAGGCCAAGAAAAAACGAACTCCAAAGGTTGGGGATGATATCATTGTTCTCAGTTATGGTCAGCGTGGTACCTTGACCAATCAGCTTAAGGACGGCCGTTGGGAAGCCCAAGTCGGTTTAATCAAGATGACCTTGGAAGAGAAAGAATTTGACCTTGTTCAGGCTCAGCAAGAAGCCCCAGTCAAGAAAAAACAAGTCAATGTCGTCAAACGAGCTTCTGGTCGTGGTCCGCAAGCGAGACTGGATCTCCGAGGTAAACGGTACGAAGAGGCTATGAATGAGCTGGACGACTTTATCGACCAAGCCCTGCTTAATAACATGGCGCAAGTCGACATCATCCACGGTATCGGTACGGGAGTCATCCGTGAGGGCGTCACCAAATACCTGCAAAGAAACAAGCATGTCAAGAGTTTTGGCTATGCTCCACAGAATGCTGGAGGCAGTGGCGCCACCATTGTGACCTTTAAAGGTTAAAAAAGAGTACGTCTCTTTTTTTGAAAAAGAAGTGAAAATCCATCTTTTTTCAAATAATATATTGACAAAGACTAACTTTTCTTGTAAAATAATAAAAAATTAAATACCAACACCGAATGAAGTTTAATAGAAGTGGAGAAAGGTTTGTTTTCCATGACTGTAAATGGACGGAACTCTGGAGAGACCGTAAAGGCACCGAAGGGGCAAGGCAGGCAACTGCTCAAACTCTCAGGTAAAAGGACAGAGCTAGGATAGACCGCTTTTTGGCATTTATCTAAGCATTCCAGAGTACATGTATCTTGCATGTGCTCTTTCTTTTGGGGTTGAATGATAGGAGAAGGATATGTTAGAATTGCTTAAAGCGCTTGATGCTTTCGTTTGGGGGCCTCCCCTCTTGATCTTATTGGTCGGAACGGGTATCTATTTGACCATCCGACTAGGCCTTTTGCAGGTGGCTCGTCTCCCTAAGTCCTTTCAGTTGATCTTTACCAAGGATAAGGGGCATGGCGATGTGTCGAGCTTTGCTGCTCTCTGTACGGCTCTAGCAGCCACAGTTGGTACGGGAAATATCATCGGGGTAGCGACAGCCATTAAGGTTGGAGGACCAGGGGCCCTCTTTTGGATGTGGATGGCGGCCTTCTTTGGGATGGCGACCAAATATGCCGAAGGCTTGCTAGCCATCAAATATCGCACAAAGGATGCAAATGGAGCTGTAGCTGGAGGACCCATGCATTACATCCTTTTGGGGATGGGAGAAAAGTGGCGTCCACTTGCTATCTTCTTTGCCCTAGCGGGTGTATTGGTAGCCCTTCTAGGGATTGGTACCTTTACCCAAGTCAATTCGATTACAGAATCCATTCAAAATACAGCCCAAGTTGATCCAGCTATCACAGCTCTGATTTTATCCATTCTGGTGGGTATTGCCGTCTTTGGTGGCCTCAAATCCATATCAAAAGTTTCGACAGCAGTTGTTCCTTTTATGGCTATTGTCTATATTTTAGGGACTCTTACAGTTATTCTCTTTAATATCGAGAAAATCCCAGCCACACTTGCCCTGATTTTTACTTCAGCCTTTAGTCCAGCTGCTGCGGTAGGCAGTTTTGCAGGTGCCAGCATTCGGATGGCTATCCAGAATGGTGTGGCGCGAGGAGTCTTCTCTAACGAATCTGGTCTTGGTTCTGCTCCCATTGCAGCGGCTGCGGCTAAGACAAATGAGCCTGTCGAGCAAGGCTTGATTTCCATGACAGGAACCTTTATTGATACCCTTATTATCTGTACGTTGACTGGTTTAACAATCTTGGTAACTGGTGTTTGGAGTGGTGATTTGAATGGAGTTGCCTTGACTCAGTCAGCCTTCTCTACAGTTTTTTCACACTTTGGACCTGCCCTCTTGACCATCTTCCTTGTACTCTTTGCCTTTACGACGATTCTCGGATGGAACTACTACGGAGAACGCTGTTTTGAGTTTCTCTTTGGTGTTCGTTTTATCTGGCTCTATCGTGTAGTCTTTGTAGTCATGGTCTTGTTGGGAGGATTTATTGAGTTGGATATGGTCTGGATTATCGCAGATATCGTCAATGCCTTGATGGCTTTACCAAACTTGATTGCCCTCTTAGTCTTGTCGCCAGTCGTCATTGCTGAGACTAAAAAGTATTTTAAACACTAATCCAATCACACTTTTGGTGTGATTTTTTCATTTCATAAACATTTCCTATCAAGGCGATTGAAAATATATATTATCCAAGGGGGAAATTCTATGATAGACTAAATGACAATAAAATGAAAAGAGGTTTCTTATGACAACATTTACCATCCACACAGTAGAATCAGCACCAGCAGAAGTGAAAGAAGTTCTTGAAACAGTACAAAAAGATAACAATGGCTATATTCCCAACCTAATCGGTCTCTTGGCCAATGCCCCAACCGCGCTTGAAGCCTACCGAACTGTCGGAGCCATCAACCGCCGCAATAGCCTGACACCCGTTGAGCGTGAGGTGGTGCAAATCACGGCAGCCGTAACCAATGGTTGTGCTTTCTGCGTGGCTGGACATACTGCCTTTTCAATCAAACAAATCCAGATGAATGATGATCTTCTCCAAGCTCTCCGCAACCGCACTCCGATTGAAACAGATCCAAAACTAGATACTCTAGCTAAGTTTACCTTGGCGGTCATCAATACCAAAGGGCGCGTAGGAGATGAAGCCTTGGCTGAATTTTTGGAAGCTGGCTACACGCAACAAAATGCCTTGGACGTGGTTCTCGGTGTTAGTCTTGCCAGCCTCTGCAACTATGCAAACAATCTAGCCAATACGCCTATTAACCCAGAATTGCAACCTTATGCATAATTCATATCTGAGCAAAAAATGAAGACTGAGCAATCCAGTCTTCATTTTTCTATGCTATTTTAAGCGCTTTTATGCTATACTAATAATAACATGATTATTGGAGGCTCGGATGAAAAAGCTCCCCTTAGTATTCTCTGGCTGTTTATTAGGTTTAGCAGGTGCAGGAAATCTGATTGCAGATACTTGGCCAGTTCTGTCGCATTTATTGAGTCTGACTGGATTAGTTTTGTGGCTTTTCTTTCTGATTCTTCATCTTTTTAATTGGGAAGAAACCAGGAAAGAATTGACCAAGCCCCCTCTTTTGTCTGGGATGGCCACTTTTCCTATGGCTGGGATGATTTTAGCGACCTATGTCTTTCGCGTATTCCCTGCTCTTCCTTTGCTAGCACAAGGGATCTGGTGGTTTTCCTTTCTCTTGGATTTGGCGTTGATTGGGACTTTCACCATTAAATTTGCCTGTCCAGGTCGGAGGGTCAATGCGACTCCTAGCTGGACGGTACTCTATGTGGGGATAGCAGTAGCAGCCTTGACCTATCCTCTTGTCGGTATCATTGAAATTGCCTATGCGACCTTGAGTTTTGGTTTTGTCTTGACCTTCTATCTCTATCCGCTAATTTATAGTGATTTAAAGAAAGATCCACTCCCAGTGGCCTTGCTTGGACAGGAAGGAATCTACTGTGCTCCCTTTTCCCTACTCTTGGCTTCTCTAGTTCGAGTTGGAGGAGCAAGCCTACCGACTTGGCTCTTGATTGTCATGATTTTGGTATCTCAATCCTTCTTTTTCTTTGTGTTAACTCGCCTACCCAATATTTTAAAACAAGGATTTCAACCAGCCTTCTCAGCCCTAACCTTCCCAACCATTATCACAGCTACTTCGCTCAAGATGGCTCAGGGAATTTTGAAACTTCCATTTCTGGATTATCTGGTATTGGCTGAAACCGTTATTTGCCTCACTATTTTATTCTTTGTCTTGGGTGCTTATCTGATTTGGTTACGAAAAAAGGTCTAGCTAGAAATAGCTAGGCCTTATTTTTATGGTTTGATAACTTCAGCGCCACCCATGTATGGACGAAGTGCTTCTGGAATAGTTACAGAACCATCTTCATTTTGATAGTTCTCAAGAATAGCAGCAACCGTACGTCCAACTGCAAGTCCAGAACCGTTCAAGGTGTGAAGGAGTTTCACCTTGCCATCGGCTTCATCACGGTAACGGATTTGGGCACGACGGGCTTGAAAATCTTCTGTATTTGAACAGCTTGAGATTTCACGATAGGTATTTTGTGCTGGAATCCAAACTTCCAAGTCATAAGTCTTGGCAGCTGAGAAGCCCATATCCCCAGTAGAGAGGGCAACGACACGGTATGGAAGGTTGAGTTTTTGAAGGATGTTTTCAGCGTTTGCTGTCATTTTTTCCAATTCTTCGTATGATTCTTCTGGTTTGGCAAATTTGACCATTTCAACCTTGTGGAATTGGTGCAGACGAATCAAACCACGTGTATCACGACCAGCAGAACCAGCCTCAGAACGGAATGATGGACTCATAGCGGTAAAGTAGATTGGTAGGTCTTTACCGTCAAGGATTTCATCACGGTAGTAGTTTGTCAGAGGCACTTCAGCTGTAGGAATGAGGACATAATTAGTGTCTTTCAATTCAAAAGTATCATCCTTAAATTTTGGATAATTTCCGGTACCAAACATAGAATCATGGTTAACCATGTAAGGTGTGATGACTTCCGTATAGCCTTCCTTGCCATGCTCATCCAACATGAAGTTGTAGATAGCACGTTCCAAACGAGCACCGAGTCCTTTATAGAAGAGGAAGCGAGCGCCTGTTACTTTACCGCCACGTTCCCAGTCAAGGATACCCAAGTCTTCACCAAGATCCCAGTGAGCTTTTGGTTCGAAGTCAAACTCGCGCGGAGTCCCCCAACGACGGACTTCCACATTGTCATCTTCATCAGCTCCAACAGGAACGCTGTCGGCAGGGATGTTTGGAAGAGTAGTGGTAAATTCTGTCAATTTAGCATCGATGTCCGCCAATTCAGCATCCAAGGCTTTGACTTCAGCAGATAGGGTTTGCATTGCAGCAATCTTGTCATCGGCATTTTCCTTGTTACGCTTAGCTTGGGCAATCTCAGCAGAAACTGTGTTACGTTCTGCTTTTAGAGTTTCAACCTTGACCAAGATGTCACGACGTTTAGCATCGATATCTTTCATCTCATTTAAGACAGCAGCATCTACACCACGTGTAGCTAATTTTTCAGCAACAGCATCAAAATCTGTGCGAATACGTTTAATATCTAACATAAGAACTCCTTTATGAAAAAAGCACACCTGACAAAGCGTTGGAGTGGCAGGGCCACGGTTCCATCCAACTTCACAGGTGTGCACTTGATTGTGTATGTAATTGTTACTAACGGTAGAATTTCACCTATCCCTCCTATCTGCTCGCAGCACCCGCAGACTTTCTGAAAGAAGGAGATAACCTACTTATCCGTTGCTATGATTATACTAAAGTTTCTACTTTTTTGCAAATAGATTTTTAAGTTTTTGTCCAATGGTCTGGAGTAGAGTCGGAAGTTTCACAACCTTATCGTTTCCTAATTTTTCACGAGCGATTTTGAGGATAGTCCCAGAGTCTTTTGAGGCAAAGAGGAATTTTCCTTGATCAGTGAAGACTTCAAAGTGACGGCTGATTTTGCGGCCACTTACGTTGGCTCCGATTTGTTGAATGCTGGACCAAGGGATTTGGATATATTGTTCGACATTGACATCAGGATAAAACTCTAAGGCTTGATCACCAACTAGAAATTTTCCAACTTTTCCAGAGATAGAGAGGTAAGATGTCCCAGTAGTTTGGAGGTCAATGACTTGATTGAGTGATTGGGCCATGATTAGTCTTCCTTACTTTCACCGAAAAAGGCATGATAGAGAGCCTTGATAGCTGCTTTTTCTTGCTCTTTATTGACAACAAACATGATGGAAACTTCACTTGAACCTTGGGACATCATCTGGATGTTGATTTTATTCTCAGACAAAGCACGTGTTGCAGTAGCAGTTACCCCGATATGGCTCTTCATCTTTTCTCCAACAATCATAATGATGGAAAGGTCATGTTCGATTTCAGCATGGTCCACTTCTGCCTTTTGAACGAGTTGACGTAGAATTTCTTCTTCTTTGATAGGAGTCAATTCGCGGGAGCGGAGGATGATTGAAAGATCGTCGATACCTGTAGGCATGTGTTCCCAACCGATGTTGAGGTCCTCAAGGATTTGCAGAACCTTGCGACCAAACCCGACTTCGCGGTTCATGAGGTATTTTGACATGTTGATGCTGACGAATCCTGAGTCACCCGCAATCCCTACTACTGGGAATTTATCACTACTGTGTTCTAAAACAATGCGTGTTCCTGGGTGGTCAGGGTTGTTGGTATTCTTGATGACAAGAGGAATTTTTCCTCGGTAGGCAGGAAGAAGGGCTTCGTCATGAAGAACTGAAAATCCAGCGTAAGCCAACTCACGCATTTCACGGTAGGTTAATTCAGGAATGGAGTGTGGTTGGTGGATAATACCAGGATGGGCAGCAAAGATACCATCTACGTCTGTAAAGTTCTCATAGAGATCAGCCTTAACACCTGCTGCAATGATAGAACCTGTGATATCTGAACCTCCACGTGAAAAAGTACAGATTTGATTTTCCTTAGTCACACCAAAGAAACCAGGGATGACAAGGACTTCGTTGCTATCAGCCAAGCCTTCAATCTTATCATAACTAGATGGAATGATACGTGCGTTTCCAGGTTCACTTGTGACAACGATCCCAGCTTCTCTTGGGTGAACATAGCGTGCATCGATACCGTTTTGGTTAAAGTAGGCTGCAATCAATTTGGCATTGTTATTTTCTCCAGCCGCTAGGAAGGTATCATAGAGAAATTCATTGTCCTCTATAGGAAGAGTTGCCAAGGCCCGAATACTTTTAGAGATTTTTTCTAAAACAGCAGGTTTTAACCCAAGTTCACTAACCATAGCGGCATAACGGTCAATGATCCAGCTTTGGCTAGCACTGATGTCATTTCCAGCCACATAGTCGCGATAGTATTTAATCAAGGCATCAGTTACCTTGGTATCTTCAGCATTGCGTTTTCCGGGTGCAGAAACAACTACAAAACGGCGTTCTTTATCACTTTTAACGATATTTAAGACTTTTTCTAACTGACCAGCAGAGGCAAGCGAGCTTCCGCCAAATTTTACAACCTTCATAAGGACTCCTCAAGTAAGTATTTTATACGATTATAGCAGAAAGAGGGGCATTTTTCAATGAAGAAAATAACTTCCTATTATAATAGAAGAAAACACTAACTTATTCTGAAAAGCGATAACGGTTTGAAAGTAAATGTGTAAAATTTCTCTCACATTCATAATGAATGGGAAAATAATCAGCTGAGACACTTTCCTTTAGTTTTTCCTTGCCTCTTTATCTAAAAAAAGGTATACTTTGATGATAAAACAATTTTATTGCCTTATAAAAGAAAAGGAGAAGCTATGAATCATATCTTATATCAGATCGTAGATGATCTGGCTATCATTACTTTGAATCGTCCCGAAGTGGCAAATGGTTTCCATATCCCAATGTGTGAGGAAATTTTAGAAGCTTTAACTCTAGCAGAGCAGGATCAAGCAGTGCAGTTCATTTTGATTAATGCTAACGGGAAGGTCTTTTCAGTTGGGGGAGACTTGGTTGAGATGAAACGAGCAGTGGACGAAGATGATATCCCTTCTTTGAATAAGATTGCAGAATTAGTCAATACAATTTCTTTTAAAATCAAGCAAATTCCTAAACCTGTTTTGATGGAGGTAGATGGAGCGGTCGCTGGTGCTGCAGCAAATATGGCAGTAGCAGTTGATTTCTGTTTGGCGACTGACAAGGCAAAATTCATTCAAGCCTTTGTCGGAGTTGGATTGGCGCCAGACGCTGGTGGGATTCATCTCTTGAGTCGTAGTATCGGGGTAACACGGGCTGCACAACTTGCCATGACAGGTGAAGCTTTGACTGCTGAAAAAGCGCTAGAATGGGGCGTGGTATACCGTGTTTGTGAAGTTGACAAATTAGAAAAAACAAGAGAACAAGTTCTGAAAAAATTAAGAAGAGGTTCAGCAAACTCATACGCAGCGATTAAAAAGTTAGTTTGGGAAAGTCAATTCAAGGATTGGCAGAATTATGCCGAATTAGAATTGAAACTACAAGAATCGTTATCTCTAACTGAAGATTTCAAAGAAGGGGTTCGAGCGCATTCTGAAAGAAGAAGACCAAAATTTACAGGAATGTGAAAAAATACTTGCACAATTTTTTGAAGTTTGTTATACTTCTTTTATCAAATGTTTTGATTGTAAAAGTTTTTTGAGGGGGAGGGAAACGATTTGGACTACCAACAAGTAAATGATTATCTAACATCTATTTTTAATAACGTCCTTGTGATTGAGGAGGTTAGCTTACGAGGTAGTCGATTCAAAGACATCTCCATCAAAGAAATGCACACGATCGATGTGATTGGGAAGTTCCCGGAGGCAACGCCAAGTAAGGTTTCCAAAGAACTGATGGTAACTCTTGGAACAGTGACGACGAGTTTGAATAACCTGGAGAGAAAAGGTTATATTGAGCGTATTCGTTCTGACCAAGACCGTCGAGTGGTCTATCTGCATTTGACAAAGAAAGGTCGTTTGGTTCACCGCCTTCATAAACGATTCCACAAGGCTATGGTCGAAAAAATCATCGATGGCATGAGCCCGGAGGAAAAAGAAGTCATGGGCAGAGGCTTAACGAACCTTTATCAATTTTTGGAGGATTTGAAATAATGGCTTTTGCAAAAATAAGCCAGGTTGCTCATTATGTTCCAGAGCAAGTGGTCACTAATCATGACTTAGCCCAAATCATGGACACAAGCGATGAGTGGATTTCAAGTCGGACAGGAATTAAACAGAGACATATCTCAAAAACAGAGTCTACGAGTGACTTGGCGACAGAAGTAGCTAAGAGCTTGTTGGCTAAAGGGAGCTTAAAAGCGGATCAGATTGATTTTATCATTGTAGCGACGATTACCCCAGACTCGATGATGCCTTCCACAGCAGCTCGAGTTCAGGCAAATATCGGAGCGCATAGAGCTTTCGCCTTCGATCTGACAGCAGCTTGCAGTGGCTTTGTATTCGCTCTCTCAACTGCAGAAAAGTTTTTAAGTTCTGGACAGTTCAAAAAAGGGATTGTTATCGGGGCTGAAACCTTATCCAAGGCAGTTGATTGGTCAGATCGTTCGACAGCTGTTCTCTTTGGAGATGGAGCTGGTGGGGTTCTCTTGGAAGCGAGCGAAACACGGCACTTCCTTGTGGAAAGTCTCTATACAGATGGCTCTCGGAGCGAGTGTTTGACCTATGGTCAAACGGCTTTGGCTTCTCCTTTCTCGGATCAAGAAGCAGTTCCTGCTTTTTTGAAAATGGATGGACGAGCAGTTTTTGATTTTGCAAATCGTGATGTTGCTAGATCAATCAAAGAAACCATTGAAAATGGTCCAATCGCAGCATCGGAATTGGATTATCTCTTGCTTCATCAGGCAAATATCCGCATTTTGGATAAGATGGCTAAGAAGATCGGCGTAGACCGAGACAAGCTTCCTGCCAATATGATGGAGTATGGAAATACCAGTGCAGCAAGTATCCCGATTTTGCTCTCAGAGTGTGTGGAGAATGGCATGATTCGTTTAGATGGTAGCCAGACGATTCTCCTATCAGGCTTCGGTGGAGGTTTGACATGGGGCACACTCATTCTTACAATCTAGGTAATCATGTGGTAAACACATAGTTATAAATTTTTTATATTTTAAAGGAGTCCTATCATGGCAGTATTTGAAAAAGTACAAGAAATTATCGTTGAAGAACTTGGGAAAGACGCATCAGAAGTAACACTTGAATCTACTTTTGATGATTTGGATGCAGATTCATTGGACTTGTTCCAAGTAATCTCTGAAATCGAAGATGCTTTCGATATCCAAATCGAAGCAGAAGATAACTTGAAAACAGTTGGTGACTTGGTTGCCTACGTTGAAGAGCAAACAAAATAATTAACATATTACTAGAAGGAGTAGGGGAAACCCACTCCCTCTTGTTTAGGTAATAGTTTGAAACTCAAATGATAAACTCATCGAACTATTACGTAAGCAAGGAATGATGGAGGCACTATGAAAACACGTATTACAGAATTATTGAACATTGATTATCCTATTTTTCAAGGAGGAATGGCCTGGGTTGCTGATGGTGACTTGGCTGGTGCAGTATCAAAAGCTGGTGGTCTAGGGATCATCGGTGGTGGGAATGCACCTAAAGAGGTCGTAAAGGCTAATATCGATAAAATCAAATCACTTACGGACAAACCTTTTGGTGTCAACATCATGCTCTTGTCACCTTTTGTAGAAGACATCGTTGATCTCGTGATTGAAGAAGGGGTCAAGGTGGTTACAACTGGTGCCGGAAATCCAAGTAAATACATGACTCGATTCCATGATGCAGGAATTACAGTTATTCCTGTTGTTCCAAGTGTTGCTTTGGCAAAACGCATGGAAAAAATTGGTGCAGATGCAGTTATTGCAGAAGGAATGGAAGCCGGTGGGCATATTGGTAAATTAACAACGATGACCTTGGTTCGCCAAGTTGCTGCAGCTGTTTCAATCCCGGTTATCGCAGCTGGAGGAATTGCGGACGGTGAAGGTGTTGCTGCAGGCTTTATGCTTGGTGCTGAGGCTGTTCAAGTTGGTACGCGTTTCGTAGTAGCTAAGGAATCTAATGCCCATCCAAAATACAAGGAAAAAATCTTAAAAGCGCGTGATATCGATACGACTATTTCCGCTCAACACTTTGGTCATGCTGTTCGTGCCATTAAAAATCAGTTGACACGTGACTTTGAGCAGGCTGAAAAAGATGCCTTTAAACAAGAAAATCCAGATTTAGAAATCTTTGAACAAATGGGAGCTGGTGCTCTTGCTAAAGCCGTTGTTCATGGAGATGTAGAAGGTGGATCTGTCATGGCAGGTCAGATCGCTGGTTTGGTTTCTAAAGAGGAAACTGTCGAAGAAATTCTAAAAGATCTATACTATGGCGCAGCCAAAAAAATTCAAGAAGAAGCCTCTCGTTGGGCAGGAGTTGTAAGAAATGACTAAAACAGCCTTTCTATTTGCAGGTCAAGGTGCTCAGTATCTAGGAATGGGGCGTGATCTCTATGATCGCTACCCTATCGTCAAGGAAACAATTGACCAAGCCAGTCAGGTTTTGGGTTATGACCTTCGTGACTTGATTGATAAGGAAGAAACCAAGTTAAACCAGACTCGCTATACGCAACCAGCTATTTTAGCGACTTCGGTTGCTATTTACCGACTATTGAAAGAAAAGGGCTATCAGCCAGATATGGTAGCAGGATTGTCCCTCGGAGAATATTCTGCTCTTGTAGCAAGTGGTGCTTTGGACTTTGAGGACGCAGTTGCCTTGGTTGCTAAGCGCGGTGCTTATATGGAAGAGGCTGCACCTGCAGGCTCTGGAAAGATGGTAGCCGTTCTTAATACTCCAGTTGAAGTGATTGAGGAAGCTTGTGAAACAGCCTCTAAAGTTGGAGTAGTGACTCCAGCTAACTACAACACCCCAAGCCAAATCGTTATCGGTGGTGAGGTGACTGCAGTTGACCGCGCAGTTGAACTCTTGCAGGAAGCAGGAGCAAAACGATTGATTCCTTTAAATGTATCTGGTCCTTTTCATACAGCCCTTCTTGAGCCAGCTAGTCAGCAACTAGCTGGAGTTCTTGAAGGAGTGAGTTTCTCTGATTTTACTTGCCCACTAGTCGGCAATACGGAAGCTGCTGTTATGGAAAAAGGTCGAATCCAAGAGCTTTTGACGCGTCAGGTCAAAGAACCTGTTCGTTTTTATGAAAGTATTGCTGTGATGCAGGATGCTGGGGTAACCAACTTTATTGAAATTGGTCCGGGTAAGGTCCTATCAGGCTTTGTCAAAAAAATCGATAAAACAGCTCAGCTAGCTAACGTTGAAGACCAAGCAAGCTTGGATGCTTTGTTAGGAAACTAATGATCCCTTCTCCCACAAAATACAACAGGAAACAGGAGAAATAGAATGCAACTTACAAACAAAAATGTCTTTGTAACAGGTTCAAGTCGTGGTATCGGACTTGCCATTGCTCACAAATTTGCCCAACTAGGCGCTAATGTAGTTTTGAATAGTCGAGGAGCAATCTCAGAAGAATTGCTGGCTGAGTTTTCAAACTACGGCGTCAAAGTAGTACCGATTTCAGGTGATGTTTCAGACTTTGCAGATGCCAAGCGTATGGTAGATCAAGCGATTACAGAACTCGGTTCTGTCGATGTCTTGGTCAACAATGCTGGGATTACTCAGGATACCCTCATGCTTAAGATGACCGAGGAAGACTTTGAAAAAGTGATTAAGATCAACTTGACAGGTGCCTTTAACATGACTCAAGCAGTCTTGAAACAGATGATCAAGGCACGTGAAGGTGCGATTATCAATATGTCGAGTGTGGTCGGTTTGATGGGAAATATCGGACAAGCCAACTATGCGGCTTCTAAAGCGGGTTTGATTGGGTTTACCAAGTCAGTAGCACGTGAAGTTGCCAATCGTAATGTGCGCGTAAATGCTCTTGCACCAGGAATGATCGAGTCAGATATGACAGCTGTTTTGTCTGATAAGGTCAAGGAAGCGACACTAGCGCAAATCCCTATGAAACAGTTTGGTCAGGCGGATCATATCGCGGATGCCACGGTCTTCTTAGCCCAACAAGATTATTTGACTGGACAAGTTCTCGCTGTTGATGGCGGACTTAGCATGTAAAAAAAGAAAGATATAGGTAAGACAGATGAAACTAAATCGAGTTGTAGTAACAGGTTACGGATTGACCTCTCCTATCGGAAATACTCCAGAAGAATTTTGGAACAGTTTGCAAACTGGGAAGATTGGAATTGGAGAAATCACTAAGTTTGACCACAGCGAATTTGCTGTGCACAATGCGGCAGAAGTTCAAGATTTCCCATTTGATAAATACTTTGTCAAAAAAGATACCAACCGTTTTGACAACTATTCTTTGTATGCCTTGTATGCGGCTCAAGAAGCGGTGACGAATGCAAATCTTGATGTAGAAGCAATCGATAAAGATCGCTTTGGTGTTATCGTGGCTTCTGGTATTGGGGGAATTAAAGAAATCGAAGATCAGGTTATCCGTCTTCATGAAAAAGGTCCAAAACGTGTTAAACCAATGACACTTCCAAAAGCCTTGCCAAATATGGCTTCAGGAAATGTTGCCATGCGTTTCGGAGCAAACGGTATCTGTAAATCAATCAATACAGCCTGTGCCTCATCAAATGATGCCATTGGGGATGCCTTTCGCTCTATCAAGTTTGGTTTCCAAGATGTTATGTTAGTTGGTGGATCAGAATCATCAATCACTCCATTTGCCATCGCTGGTTTCCAAGCTTTGACAGCTCTATCAACTACAGAAGATCCAACTCGTGCTTCTATTCCATTTGACAAAGATCGTAACGGATTTGTGATGGGAGAAGGTTCAGGAATGCTGGTTCTTGAGAGTCTTGAACACGCTGAAAAGCGTGGGGCGACCATCTTGGCAGAAGTAGTTGGTTATGGAAATACCTGTGATGCTTACCATATGACTTCACCTCATCCAGAAGGTCAAGGTGCAATCAAGGCTATGAAATTGGCTTTGGAAGAAGCAGAAATTTCTCCAGAGCAAGTGGCTTACGTCAATGCCCACGGAACTTCAACTCCTGCTAATGAAAAAGGAGAAAGTGGTGCGATCGTCGCTGTTCTTGGTAAAGAAGTACCTGTATCTTCAACCAAGTCCTTTACAGGACACTTGCTTGGTGCTGCAGGAGCAGTAGAAGCCATCGCTACCATCGAAGCCATGCGTCATAACTATGTACCAATGACAGCTGGAACAAGTGAGTTGTCGGATTATATCGAAGCGAATGTCGTTTATGGACAAGGCTTGGAGCAAGAAATCCCTTATGCTATTTCAAACACTTTTGGTTTTGGTGGACACAATGCGGTTCTTGCTTTCAAACGTTGGGAGAATAAATAATTATGAATTTAAATGAGATCAAGGACTTGATGGCTCAATTCGACCAATCAAGTTTGAGAGAATTTTCTTATAAAAACGGAACGGATGAATTGCAGTTTAGTAAGAATGAAGCAAGAATGGCTTCTGAAGCACCAGCTCAAGTTGCTCCAGCGCCAGCTGCAGTAGTTGCAAGTCCAGTAGTTTCGGCCCCTTCAACTCCAGTAGAGAGTGCAGTGGAAGAAGCTCCAGCACCAGCTGAAACGACGGTTGCTCCAGAGGGTGATGTCGTTGAAAGTCCACTTGTAGGGGTGGCTTACTTGGCTGCTGGACCAGATAAACCTGCCTTTGTCACAGTTGGAGACAGTGTTAAAAAAGGTCAGACTTTGGTGATTATCGAAGCCATGAAAGTCATGAATGAAATCCCTGCACCTAAAGATGGTGTGGTGACAGAAATTCTCGTTTCAAATGAAGAAATGGTTGAGTTCGGTAAAGGATTGGTACGTATCAAATGATCGATATTCAAGGAATCAAAGAAGCTCTACCCCATCGCTACCCCATGCTTCTAGTGGATCGTGTCTTGGAAGTGAGCGAAGATACCATTGTTGCCATTAAAAATGTGACCATCAACGAACCTTTCTTCAATGGTCATTTTCCTCAATACCCAGTCATGCCAGGTGTTCTTATCATGGAGGCCTTGGCTCAGACTGCTGGTGTCTTGGAATTGTCTAAGCCTGAAAATAAAGGGAAACTGGTCTTCTATGCTGGCATGGACAAGGTTAAGTTCAAGAAGCAAGTTGTACCAGGTGACCAATTAGTTATGACGGCTACTTTTGTTAAACGTCGTGGTACAATTGCTGTGGTTGAAGCAAAGGCTGAAGTAGATGGTAAGCTTGCAGCGAGTGGTACTCTTACCTTTGCAATTGGAAACTAAGGAGGTTCTCCATGTTTCGTAAAATTTTGATTGCCAACCGTGGTGAGATTGCGGTTCGCATTATTCGAGCTGCGCGTGAATTGGGCATTACGACCGTGGCAGTTTATTCAACTGCTGATAAGGAAGCTCTTCACACACTCCTAGCGGATGAAGCTATCTGTATCGGACCTGGTAAGGCGACAGAATCTTATCTCAATATCAACGCTATTTTATCTGCTGCAGTCTTGACTGAAGCAGAAGCCATCCACCCAGGTTTTGGTTTTCTTAGTGAAAACTCCAAGTTTGCCACGATGTGTGATGAAGTGGGGATTAAGTTTATCGGGCCTTCTGGTGCTGTAATGGATACCATGGGAGATAAGATCAATGCGCGTGAGCAAATGATCAAGGCTGGGGTTCCAGTTATCCCAGGATCTGATGGTGAAGTTCACACGGCTGAAGAGGCGCTTGCAGTTGCAGAAAAAATTGGCTATCCAGTCATGCTTAAGGCATCGGCAGGTGGTGGTGGAAAAGGGATTCGTAAGGTTGAAAAGGCAGAAGACTTGGTCGCAGCCTTTGAAACAGCATCCAGTGAAGCCAAGGCCAATTTTGGAAATGGCGCTATGTATCTTGAGCGTGTGATCTATCCAGCTCGCCATATTGAGGTTCAGATCCTTGCGGACCAAGAGGGTCATGTTGTCCATCTTGGTGAACGGGACTGTTCACTCCAACGGAATAACCAAAAGGTCTTAGAAGAAAGTCCGTCCATTGCGATTGGCAAAACCCTTCGTCATGAAATTGGTGCTGCAGCCGTTCGTGCAGCAGAGTCTGTTGGCTATGAAAATGCAGGGACGATTGAATTTCTTCTCGATGAAGCGAGTGGCAATTTCTACTTCATGGAAATGAATACTCGTGTGCAAGTGGAACACCCAGTCACAGAGTTTGTTTCAGGTGTTGATATCGTGAAGGAACAGATTCGCATTGCTGCCGGTCAGCCTTTACCTTTCAAACAAGAAGATATTGTCCTACGAGGTCATGCTATCGAGTGCCGGATCAATGCAGAAAATCCAGCATTTAACTTTGCTCCAAGCCCAGGGAAAATTACCAATCTCTATCTACCAAGTGGTGGAGTTGGCTTGCGCGTGGACTCAGCAGTTTATCCAGGTTATACCATTCCCCCTTACTATGATAGTATGATTGCTAAAATCATTGTTCATGGGGAGAATCGTTTTGATGCTCTTATGAAGATGCAACGGGCACTTTATGAACTTGATATTGAAGGAGTGCAAACCAATGCAGACTTCCAGTTGGATCTGATTTCAGACCGCCGAGTTATCGCTGGTGACTACGATACTTCCTTCTTGATGGAAACTTTCTTGCCAAAATACCAAGAAAAAGAATAGACTTTCAAACAGTATGAGAACTAAAAGGGGGAGTTATGGCTCTATTTAGTAAAAAGGATAAGTATATTCGGATCAATCCTAACCGTTCCGTAAGGCAGAAACCACAAGCCAAGCCTGAGGTTCCGGATGAACTCTTCTCCCAGTGTCCTGGTTGTAAACACACCATTTACCAAAAGGATCTTGGGAGCGAACGAATTTGTCCCCATTGTAGCTATACTTTCCGTATTTCAGCTCAGGAACGCTTGGATTTGACGATTGATTCTGACAGCTTTGTGGAGATGTTTACAGGTATTGAAACTCAAGATCCATTAAACTTTCCTGGCTACCAGAAAAAACTAGCTAGTATGCGTGAAAAGACAGGTTTGGATGAAGCTGTCCTGACTGGTACAGCTAGCATCAAGGAGCAAAAAGTTGCCCTTGGGATCATGGATTCAAACTTTATCATGGCTTCTATGGGAACCGTTGTGGGTGAAAAAATCACGCGCTTGTTTGAGTATGCAACGGTAGAAAACTTGCCAGTCGTTCTCTTCACAGCTTCTGGTGGAGCCCGTATGCAAGAAGGAATCATGAGTTTGATGCAAATGGCTAAGATTTCTGCGGCAGTTCAACGCCATTCCAAGGCAGGACTTTTTTATCTAACTATTTTAACCGATCCGACAACAGGTGGGGTGACAGCTTCTTTTGCTATGGAAGGTGATATTATCCTAGCGGAGCCACAGAGTTTGGTTGGTTTTGCTGGGCGTCGTGTTATCGAAAATACAGTTCGTGAGACCTTGCCGGATGACTTCCAAAAGGCAGAATTTCTGCTTGAACATGGATTTGTTGATGCAATTGTTAAACGGAGAGAATTGCCTGAAACAATTGCTAAATTAGTGAGATTGCATGGAGGAAGTCGCGGATGAATATTGCAAAAATAGTCAGAGAGGCACGCGAGCAGAGTCGCTTGACCGCACTTGATTTTGCTAATGGAATCTTTGACGAGTTTATCGAATTGCATGGAGATCGCTCTTTCCGTGATGATGGTGCGGTTATCGGTGGAATTGGCTGGTTAGGTGACCAAGCAGTAACTGTCGTTGGTATCCAAAAGGGAAAAAGTCTTCATGACAACCTCAAACGCAATTTTGGTCAACCTCATCCAGAAGGCTATCGTAAGGCCTTGCGCCTGATGAAACAGGCAGAAAAGTTTGGCCGTCCAGTTGTGACCTTTATCAATACGGCGGGTGCTTACCCAGGTGTTGGTGCCGAGGAACGTGGACAAGGTGAAGCAATTGCCCGAAACCTGATGGAAATGAGTGACCTCAAGGTTCCAATCATCGCGATTATTATCGGTGAAGGTGGATCTGGTGGAGCCCTAGCTCTAGCAGTAGCTAACCGTGTTTGGATGTTAGAAAACTCAATCTACGCAGTACTTAGCCCGGAAGGATTTGCCTCTATCCTTTGGAAGGATGGAAGTCGTGCTATGGAAGCAGCGGAATTGATGAAAATCACTTCACATGAACTTCTAGAAATGGGAATCGTAGATAAGGTCATCTCAGAAGCAGGGCTGTCAAGTAAAGAACTGCTAGGTTGCGTTAAAAATGAATTGCGTGCAGAACTAGATAGGTTGCAAGAACTACCACTCGACCAACTTATCGAAGAACGTTACCAACGCTTTAGAAAATACTAAGAAAATTTAAAAGCTAGAACAATTTGTTCTAGCTATTTTGATAATAGAGCATGGATAAACATGAATACTCTAGATAAATAAGAAAAACAAATCAATAGTATATCCTCTATATTCCCCTAATAGAGAGTTTACCATTAGGAGAGAAAGAATGAAAAAGACAATACATTTAGGAATCTGTATGATTTTAATGTTCCTGTACATTTATTTAACGCCATTAGGGGCTATAACTCTAGCTAGAACCTTTGGTTTAGGAATGGACAGCTATATAATCTTCCTAGTTGGAGAAGTGTTGCTTATTTTCTTTTTATTCGTTTTGTGGTTGAAAAAGAAGAAGATGCTCTTTATCTTCGAGAAAAAGGGTTGGCGCTGGTCTTATCTCGTTTTCTTAGTGGCTTGCTTTCTTATCTATTCTTTTCTAAATGAATTTCGAATGCAGAATATTCGATTGATTGACCATAGCTTTATTTTCCAAGACCTTCTTTCAGATCTTTACTTAAACGGGAGAGAAACGACTCTATCAAGTCTTGTATTTTTAATCTTTAACATTTCGATTGTACCTGTTGTTGAGGAGACAATCTATAGAGGTTATTTTATGAATACCTTCTTTCCGAAGTCGGAGTTTTATTTGGATGTGATCTTGTCTTCTTTCATCTTTGGGCTCAGTCACTTGGTTCTATCCCATCGTGACCCCATCAGTCTCATCATTTATAGTATTCTCGGTCTTCTATTTGCAGTCGCTTATCGAGTTACAGGTAGTCTTCGATTTACCATTGTTTGTCATAGTTTCTATAATGTTATTCCCTATGCTCCGTCGCTCTTATTTTATATCTATTATTTGATTTTTAGATGGTAGGAAGTTAGGAGATAAAGAAAAAAGTGTTTGACAATTATCAAACACTTTTTTTATTTACTGTTCTTCTGTTACAAACTGGCTGAGCAGTCCGTTGATAAAACGGGCAGATTTTTGATCTGAGAAGTCCTTTGCAAGCTCGATAGCTTCGTTAACAGCAACCAACTGAGGGGTGTCAAATGAAGTGATTTCAAAGACTCCCAAGCGAAGGAGGTTTCTCTCCACGAGCGTTAAACGCTCGATGGTCCAACCTGCTTTTAAATGCTGTGTGATTTGCTTGTCTAGTTCTTCCTTTTTAGCCTGAACACCAGAAACTAGCTCTGTCAAAAAGGCTGGAAGTTGCACATCCGTATCTTCACGATCATGAGTATAGGCGAAACGACAAGCAGTTTCGACGTCCGTACCGAATTCAAGGCTCATGAGAGCTTGAAAAGCGCATTTACGGAGTTGGCGTCTAGATTCTAATAGTGGACTAGTCATTGAGGAAGTCCTCGTCAAATAGATCTTTCAATTCTGGTTTTGGTGTTTTATCTGGAACGATACCTGCAACGTGGATATTGATAGCAGCGAGTTCTACATCAGCCATATTGCGGACTGCATCTTTAACAGCTTTCTGGATAGCAACCGCTACCTTAGGAACTTTTACTCCGTACTCAAGGTAGAGATAGATATCTGCTGTGAGCTCTTCGTCCACGTTTTTAAGATAAACACCACGGCCAAGAGAAAGCTTTGAAAGGGTGTCAGATACTGATTTGTTTGAAAAAGAGTGAACACCCTTTACTTTTGCAGTAGCAATAGCAATGATTTTTTCAAGTACACGTGGGGCGATAACGATTTCGCCAAGTTGTTCTTCAATTCCCATAGAATGACCTCTTTCTAGAGATTAGGCACGAGAAACGTAAGTTCCTTCTGCAGTGTTGATAACGAGTTTTTGTCCTGCTTCGATGAAGTCTGGAACGTTTACGACAAGTCCAGTTTCCATCGTTGCTGGTTTACCAGAACCTGTAACAGTAGCACCTTTGATAGATGGTTGAGTTTCTGCAACTGTCAATTCGACAGTAGTAGGAACGGTAACACCAATCACTTCAGTTCCGTAGAATTGGATCTTCACATCAGAGTTTTCAAGGATGTAAAGCAATTCGTTTTCAACGTTGACTACAGGGATTTCGTATTGGTCGTAAGTTTCTGTGTTCATGAAGTAGGCTGTGTCATCCATTTTGTACAAGTATTGAGCTGGGACAGTCTCGATGATAGCTTGTTCAAATTTTTCCTCTGGACGGTAGCTTGTGTCAAATGTAGAACCAGTACGGACATCACGCAATTTCATACGCATGATGGTGTTTCCTTTACCTGGTTTGTGGTGGCTAGCTTCCAAAACGCGGATCAATTTTCCGTCAGCTGTTTCAAAGGTCATACCAGCCTTTAATTTACTTGCTTCAATCATGTTTTTACCTCTTTAATAAATAATTTACTCTTTATTGTACCATAAAAGACAACATTACTCAAATGTCAGAAGGAGCTTAATTAGTTGACTGGTACGATATTTCCATCTTCGTCTTTAGTAACGAGGACGTATTTTCCATCGACTTCGATATAAAAATTCTTGCTGGCAGTTTGTCCAGTATTTTGAGCCGGTGCTTGATTTTGGACTTGTTGGCTTAATTGACCACCCAGAGTTTGGCCAAGATTCATGCCCATAAACATGTTCATCCCATTGCCATTTCCTTCGTTGGAAGCTGCAGCAATGAGCGCTTCGTTGCGAGCACGGCGTTCTTCGATTTCAATCGTGTTGTACTTCATTGCCACGAGCTCACTATCAAGCTTGCGAACGATATTAAGACTTTCTTGGTCGTAGCTGAGGTCTTCAAGCAAGATATTAGTTGCTTCAATCCCGTAGAGACCTGTCCAAACCTTGTTGACCTCTTGTTTAGCGAGTTCGTTAAAGGTGTCTTGGTTGGCATTGAGACTATAGATATCAACCTTGTTTTCGTTGGTATATTTGGCAATGGCAATCGCAATTTTTGGTGCGATATTTTGACGGAGCGTTCCTTGAGCTACATCTTGGAGAGTAAATGGCTGTCCGTCAGTAATTTGACGGCTAACAGAACTCACGTAGAAGAGGACTGGATCTGCTATTTTTACATCAAACAAGCCATAGAAACGGATATTAAGCAGCTGTTGGTAACGTTCGCTGAAGTATTCGACCGCATTTTGTGTGCCGAACTTATTACCTGCAATAGGTTGCATGCGGATAAAGATAATTTCTTGTTGAGTGATGACTTGTCCACCGAAAGAGAAACGGTTTTTAAAGTTTTCCCAAGTGCCTTTTAAACCACCTTTTTCAAGGAGCCAGGCGTTATCACCAGCTTGCCATTCGTGGCTACCAGCTTCGAGGACTTCACCAAGGAAGGTACCGTTGTTTACCAAAACAGCGGTATAACCTTGAGGAACGATAACCACACTGCCATCTGACAAGAGTCCAGTATTTTGATTGCTGTGACGAGAACGTCCATCTGGGTCTTTTGTGAGTAATTGTCCCTTGATGGCCAAGGCATCGCCAGAGACATTATCTGGAAGGACAATGGCTTCCTTGAATTTACTATCATTAAAACTATTTAAGCCTGCTGATAAGGCTGCACGTATAAATCCCATAATTCCTCCTAATTATAAAGCTCGTCTTCATCCACAACATCATAGGTATCGAGTACCCATTGGTTTGGACTGCGAGAGAGATTGGCACCACAGTAGTCGCACTCACTAACTGCAGAGATTTTCAATGGGGCGCCACAGTTTGGACAGTGGTCGCTCACAACTTGGTCTGTATTGACTGCTTGCGTTTGGCTACCGTGTTGACGGATAAAGTTCAATTGATACACGGTGAAGAGATCTTTTTTAGGGTCTCCTTCAATGACACGACGAGTCTCATCGTCAATGACATAGTCTCGTAAAATTGATGATAGAATCACCACTAAGGTATCGTTTCCGTCAGGATTTTCAATGAACTCCTTGATGCGAACATTTTCGATACAAACTTTCTCTAAAACATTGGTTGTTTTAGCTCGAATATGGTCTTCGAGTTGGGTGCTATGTTGGGAGTAGAGACTGGTACTTTCCAAAGCGCGGACAGAGTTCCAATTTTTCTCAGTCCAGGCAACCTGCAATTTAAGGTAGACTTCCTTAACCCAAGATGTGAAGGCTTCCGCGTCAAAGTTTGGATCCCCGTATTTCACACGACTAATGGCCAGTGTGTTGTGTTCAACTTGACGATGGAGCGTTTGATAATCATTACTAGTGTAGGTTGAACTCGAATCTCCAGACTTATTCTGCAAGGATTTGACGATAACAACTAGTATGATTCCTCCGACTAATATGAACATAAATCCTAGATAGGGAGAGCTAGCAGAACTGTCAGAAGATGACCCATATCCAGAGCGGTAGTAGTGGTAGGATGAGCCACCAGAACGACTTCCACCTCCACTTGAGCGGCTGCTACTTCTGGAGCTACTGCGGCTACTCCCTCCACTTCTGGAATGTCCGACACCCGCATCAACGATTTGAGGCACGGATAGAAAAACAAGTAATAAACAGGTCATTAAAAGAGCATAAAACTTTTTCATGTGTCTCCTAACTATATGATTGAAAAGGTAGAATTCTGAATTCGAATGATTATTAAACTATTTAATAACCTTTAAAAATCATCTAAGATATACTAGGCGTTATTTACTAGCATTTAGCTTCTTTATGGAATGGCGTTCGATGAGCCATCCCACAATCCATCCTATTGCTAGCAAGTAATTTTCAAAAGCACCGATAGCATTTACAGGAGAGTGATACTCCATATAATTGAGTAAGTGATTTGTTCCTATTCCAATTCCGCCAATAATGAGAGCAAGAAGTGCGATTCGTAGATAGAACCAATCGTATTTAATATTGACAGCGAGAATAATAATCAATACAGCTAAATTCCATATTCCAATTTCTCGTTGCCAACCAGCAGATATTCCGTACCCGGAGTGGCTTCCCATGTACGATGGAAAGAAAATTTGTAGTATAGAAGCGCCTAACATAGCGATGATGACTAAGACAAATAGCAATCGTAAAAATTTGTTCATTTATTCTCCTTGTCTCATTCTCGTTTTAAAAGTAGAAAAAAGTGTATAAAGAGTAAATTACTCACTTTCTTTCAACTTCGCCAATTCCTGTGCAAGCAGTTTAAGGGCAACTTGTGGATTGGCTTGCCCTTTGGTTGCCTTCATAAGGAATCCTGTGAAGGCCTTGTCTGCGTTGCGTTTGCCTGACTTGAAGTCGGCAACGGCAGCTTCGTTATCCGCAAAGACTTGGTGGATGATTGGAATCAGAACATCTGGATCTGAGATTTGCACCAAGCCTGCTTTTTCCACGTATTCACGCGCGCCACCGCCATTTTTAGCCAGGTGGACAAAGACTTTCTTGGCAATCTTAGATGAAATAGTACCGTCTTCGATGATGGCAATCATTTCTACTAAGTTTTCTGGTGTCAATTCGATTTGTTCCAGTGTTTTGCCTTCAGCATTCAAGAACTGAGCGACTTCACCTTGGAGCCAGTTAGAGACTTGTTTGGCATCGCCACCGAGGGCAACAGCTTTTTCAAAGAAGTCAGAAGTGACTTTGTTTGCAGTCAACTGGCTGGCATCGTAGTCTGACAAGCCAAGGTCAGATACGTAGCGCGCACGGCGTTCTTTTGGAAACTCTGGCAGTTCAGTACGCATTTCCTCAATCCACTCGTCTGAAATTTCAAAGAGTGGGAGGTCTGGTTCTGGGAAGTAGCGGTAGTCTGCAGCACCTTCTTTGACACGCATGAGGATGGTTGCTTTGTTGGCTTCATCGTAACGGCGTGTTTCTTGGCGAATTTGACCACCTGAGCGAAGGATTTCAGCTTGGCGCTGGACTTCGTATTCAAGCCCTTTACGGACGTTAGAGAAGGAGTTGAGGTTTTTCAACTCAGTCTTGGTACCGAATTTTTCTTGACCATAAGGACGAAGCGAAATGTTGGCATCCACACGCATCGAACCTTCTTCCATCTTAACGTCAGAAATACCAGCGTACTGGATAACTTCCTTGAGGGCAGTTAGATAAGCATAGGCTTCTTCAGGAGAACGCATGTCGGCTTCAGATACAATCTCAATCAAAGGCACCCCTTGGCGGTTGAGGTCAACATAAGAGTAGCCATCTGTACCGTGGGTGTTTTTACCAGCATCTTCCTCTAGGTGAGCGCGTTCGATACCGATTTTCTTGGTTGTACCATCTTCTAACTCCACTTCAATCCAGCCGTTGTAGCCGATTGGCTCATCAAACTGAGAAATTTGGTAGGCTTTGGGATTGTCGGGATAGAAGTAGTTCTTGCGGTCAAAGTGCATCTTTTTGTGGATGTCCATGTTGAGGGCAAGAGCTGCCTTGATACCGGCATCGACAACCCCTTTATTGAGAACTGGCAGAACTCCTGGGAAGGACCAGTCAATCACGTTAGTGTTGGCATTTTGGTCATTTCCAAAGTGGGCAGAAGTAGGTGAGAAGATTTTTGAATTGGTGTTGAGCTCTACGTGGACTTCAAGTCCAATGACTGTTTCAAAGTTCATTAGTTGTCACCTCCAAAAATCACGGGTTGTTGTTTGTGGTAGTCTGTTGTCGCTTCAAAAGCAGCAGCAGCTTGGTAAATGGTTTCCTCAGAGTACTTAGGACCGATCAATTGCAGACCGACAGGTAGGCCTTGAGCAAATCCAGCAGGGATCGAAATTCCTGGGAGACCTGCCAAGTTGACTGGAATGGTCAAAAGGTCAGCCAAGTACATAGCAACGGGGTCATGGTTGAGGGAGTCCAAGTCATAGGCAACACTTGGAGCAGTTGGTCCCAAAATCAAGTCATAATCCGCAAAGACGTTTTCGAAATCTTGGATGATGAGGGTACGGACCTGACCAGCTTTCTTGTAGTAGGCATCATAGTAACCTGATGAAAGGCTGAAAGTACCTAGCATGATACGGCGTTTTACCTCTTCACCGAAACCTTGGCTACGGCTGTTTACATAGATTTCATCAAGGTTGCTTGCATCTTCTGCGCGGTAGCCGTAACGGATACCGTCAAAGCGTTGCAAGTTTGAGGAAGCTTCTGATGAAGCGATGATGTAATAAACGGCAACACCGTATTTAGAGTGAGGAAGGCTGACTTCTTCGACGATGGCACCAAGTTTTTCAAAGTGTTTAGCGGCATTCAGAATGGTTTCCTTAACCTCTGGGTCAATCCCTTCACCAAGGTATTCCTTAGGCAAAGCAATTTTCATTCCCTTGATGTCTTGGCCGATTTTTGAAGTAAAGTCAGCGATGCGGACAGGAGCAGAAGTAGAGTCTTTAGCATCTTCGCTGGCAATCGCATTAAGCAAGAGGGCATTTTCTTTAACAGTTGGCGCAAAAGGTCCAATCTGGTCTAATGAGCTACCGAAGGCAATGAGACCGAAACGAGAAACTGTTCCGTAGGTCGGTTTGAGACCAACGATCCCGTTGAAGGCAGCAGGCTGGCGGATAGAACCACCAGTATCAGAACCAAGTGACAAGCGGACTTGACCAGAAGCTACGGCAGCAGCTGAACCACTTGATGAACCCCCAGGAACCTTGCTGTGGTCCCAAGCGTTTTTAGTGGCACCATAGTGAGAAGTTTCACCTGATCCACCCATGGCAAACTCGTCCATGTTGGTTTTCCCAACAACAATCATACCCTTAGCTTTGGCATTGGCAACGGCTGTCGCATCAAAGATAGGCTCGTAGTTGTAGAGCATTTTTGAGGCAGCAGTTGTAAGGATACCGTCGGTAGAGATATTATCCTTAACAGCAAGTGGAATCCCTGAAAGAACATTGTCCGCATCGATTCCAGTTTCATCAATAGTTTTAGCTTGAGCAAGAGCCTGCTCTTCAGCGATAGTGACAAAAGCGTTGATAGCTGCCTCGCGAGACTTGATATCTTCAAGCGTGGCTTGTGTCAATTCAGTTGCAGAAATTTCCTTAGAGACAAGGAGATTGTGCAAGTCTTCAATAGTTTTGTTATTAAAAGTCATTAGGCATCTCCTCCATCATCTAGGATAGCTGGTACCTTGATATAGTAGTTTTCTTTTTCAGGTACGTTTTTAAACAAGCGGTCACGGTCTGTTCCTTCTTCGGCCACATCAGGGCGGAGTACGGTCTTGCGGTCAGCCATGGTTGTAGTAGGTGCGACACCAGTTGTGTCGACTTCGCCCAGCAATTCAACCATGTCAACAATTTTAGACAAGGTTGTCGCAAAGGCAGCAGTTTCTTCTTCAGAGAATTTTAATTTTGAAAGATTGGCAACGTGTGTTACCTCTTCTTGCGTAATTTTCATCTTGCATCCTTTCGTGAAATGATGATTTTTAGTCTGTTCTATTTTACCATAATTTCCTATAAATAAGGGAGCCAAACTGAAAAGAAATAGAAATTGAAAAATCGCTTTTAATTCGCTATAATGGTTAAACTAGAGAATAGAAAAAATAAGAGTTAGGATAGAAATATGTTCCATCAATTTATCACCAGATCTCAAACGGTTCCTCCTCCCATTTCCCTCTTTTGGTATGGGATTATGATGATCCTATTAGTGCTTTGTATTTATGGAGCACTTGTTTATCACAAAAATTCGAAATTTGTCCGCTTGTTTAAGGGGATTCAGATCCTCCAGTTGCTAGCCCTATATAGCTGGTATGTTGGTTTTGGAATTCCATTTTCTAATAGCCTTCCATTTTACCATTGCCGTTTGGCTATGTTTGCGGTGGTTTTCTTGCCAGATAAATGGCGGAGCAAGCAATATTTTGCCCTCTTAGGAGCAAGTGGAGCGGTCTTTGCCTTGGTTTACCCGGTTTTTGACCCCTATGATTTCCCCCATATCACCAGTTTTTCATTTTTGATTGGGCACTATGCCCTTCTAGTGAATTCCTTGATTTACTTGATGAATCACTATGACAAGACCTTGCTTAAGAAGTATATGATTGTAGCCTATACCTTTATTCTCAACCTCTTTTTAGTTGGGGTTAATCAGGTAACGGGTGGAAATTATGGTCTCTTAAGAGATACCCCGTTTATCTCGAATGCTCCTCTATGGATAAAGTACCTCCTTGTGTCGGTCATCCTTTCACTGGCTCTTGTTCTTTTTGATATCTTGTTTAAGAAACGGTGGAAAAAGAGAAATCAGGTGCAATCTGTGCTCTAGCTTGCCTTTTCATCAGATGAGCAATTGAAAAACTCCCCAAAATCCGCTATAATGGAGAGTTGAAAGGAATGGTAAAATCCAATGTAAACATCATTCTTAGCTACTGAAATAACTAAAAATAGAGAATCAAAGAAAGAGAACTTATGACTATTCAAGAAGAAATCAAGAAACGCCGTACCTTTGCCATCATCTCCCACCCGGACGCCGGGAAAACAACCATCACTGAGCAGTTGCTCTACTTTGGGGGCGAGATTCGTGAGGCTGGTACGGTTAAAGGAAAGAAAACAGGGACTTTTGCCAAATCTGACTGGATGGATATTGAGAAACAACGTGGGATTTCGGTCACTTCATCTGTTATGCAGTTTGACTACGACGGCAAGCGCGTGAATATCCTCGACACACCAGGGCACGAGGATTTCTCAGAAGACACCTATCGGACCTTGATGGCGGTGGATGCTGCGGTCATGGTCGTAGACTCTGCCAAGGGTATCGAGGCTCAAACCAAGAAATTGTTTGAGGTTGTGAAGCACCGTGGCATTCCAGTCTTTACCTTTATGAACAAGCTGGACCGTGACGGTCGTGAGCCACTGGATCTCTTGCAAGAACTAGAAGAAGTCCTAGGTATTGCGAGCTATCCTATGAACTGGCCAATCGGGATGGGGAAAGCCTTTGAAGGCTTGTATGACCTCTATAACCAACGCTTGGAACTCTATAAAGGAGATGAGCGTTTTGCCAGTCTGGAAGAAGGGGATAAGCTCTTTGGAAGCAATCCTTTCTACGCTCAGGTTAAGGACGATATCGAACTGTTGCAAGAAGCAGGAAATGAATTTTCAGAAGAAGCTATTCTTGCAGGAGAACTGACGCCAGTCTTCTTTGGTTCAGCCCTGACCAACTTTGGGGTGCAGACCTTCCTTGAGACCTTCCTTGAGTTTGCTCCAGAACCACATGGCCACAAGAAAACAGATGGCGAAATTGTGGATCCTTATGACAAGGATTTCTCAGGATTTGTCTTTAAAATCCAAGCCAACATGGACCCTCGTCACCGTGACCGTATCGCCTTTGTCCGTATCGTATCAGGTGAGTTTGAGCGAGGGATGAGTGTCAATTTGCCTCGTACTGGTAAGACTGCCAAACTATCGAATGTGACTCAGTTTATGGCTGAAAGTCGTGAGAATGTGACCAATGCCGTGGCAGGTGATATTATCGGGGTTTACGATACCGGTACTTATCAGGTTGGAGACACCTTGACGGTTGGAAAAAACAAGTTTGAATTTGAACCCCTTCCAACCTTTACACCTGAGATTTTCATGAAAGTTTCTGCTAAGAACGTTATGAAACAAAAATCCTTCCACAAAGGGATTGAACAATTGGTGCAAGAAGGAGCCATTCAGCTTTATAAGAATTACCAAACAGGCGAATACATGCTAGGCGCTGTGGGACAACTCCAATTTGAAGTCTTTAAGCACCGCATGGAAGGCGAGTACAATGCAGAAGTGGTCATGAGCCCAATGGGTAAAAAGACCGTTCGTTGGATCAAGCCTGAGGACTTGGACGAGCGCATGTCCTCAAGCCGCAATATCTTGGCCAAGGACCGTTTCGACCAGCCAGTCTTCCTTTTTGAAAATGACTTTGCCCTCCGCTGGTTTGCGGACAAGTATCCAGACGTAGAGTTGGAGGAAAAAATGTAACTCAGCACCAACAATTGGAACTAAAGTTCCTAATTGTTGGACGCTAGTCGCTATTTGGCGAACTAGCTAACTGCCTTACTAACTACGTTTGGCAAATAGAACCGATTTGCCAAACTCCGTGTCGTAGTGTAAAATCGGCTTACCTAAACGCTTCACTAGGAAAAATCCACGAATCGATAATATTCGTGGATTTTTCCGTTGTAACGGGTAGTGAGAGGGCTAGCAACCTGCCTCACTAATTCATCGGCGAAAAATAATCGTTTTCGCCTCTTCGTGTCGTAGATTACGGCTATTAATTAGTATGGCATTTTTCTTAAATGCGTTGTAAGAAAAGTCCGCGAATGCTTTCGATTCGTGGATTTTTTTGTTGGAAAGGCTAGAAAGTTACATCGGCTACCGGCTTCATTGATTCATTTGTGAAACTGCCTTTAAATACTCTACTCCTAAAAGTCTGTGGATGCTATTGATTCATGGACTTTTTCTATATTTTGAATAAAAATCAATTCCCTGAGTGATTGGAATTAGTTACTCGATTTTTTAAGCATTTAGAAATGGTTATAAAGCAAATAAAATATATTAACAGAGCAAAAAATGAAGATTATATTGAAAAAACAGAATAGTTTTGAAATAAAGTTATTTTTGAAATCATTTTCTTTCTTCAGAGTAAGTTATAGATATTGAATTGTAGGTATATTTGGTATATAATAAGGAGATAGTTTTTATAGGTGAATAAATTCTTTTTCATATAGAGGGAAGTAACATGTTTTTTAGACGCCAGAAGGGTGAATATAGAGAAACAGACCGTGTAACTCGGTTCAAATTAATCAAATCAGGGAAGCATTGGCTACGGGCCTCGACTTCCCTTTTTGGCTTATTTAAGGTGATGCGTGGAAGTGCGGATGCGAGCCAAGTAAAGACAGAAATGGTTGAAAAGCAAGGAGGTCAGAAGTTGACCGGCTTGGATGTCTTGAAAGGGATAGCAGCTACGGGTACGATTTTAGGTGGTTTTGCTGCGACGCAAACGCGTGTTTATGCCAATGATGCAGTCGCTGTTGAAAAGACTGTCGAATCAAAAGATACCCTGGCGACGAGAGATTCAGTAGTGCTAGGGACGACACAGGATCATCAAGATACTGCGAGTCTGTCTTTGTCTACCAGTCAAAGCCAGTCATTGTCAGAATTCAATTCGCAGAGCGCCAGTCAATCTGCCTCTACGAGTCAGTCCATCAGTGCCTCAAGCTCATCTAGTATGAGTCAGTCGATGAGCCAATCTGCTTCTACTAGTCAATCTTTGGCAAACAGTCAAAGTGTAACTGCTAGTTCAAGTGAATCCCTTGGAACACAAAATCAAGAGAATAGTAATCTGTCAGAGAGAGCTTCAGTTGGTGTTCAAAGTCAGTACCAAGCAAGTGAGTCAGCTCGGGAGACAGTGAAAGAATCACAACCTTCGAAAGAATTAAAAGCAGTTGATTTTTCTACAGAATCCTTGCCTCAAAGTCAGTCTGGTCGTGTAAAGAATGAAGGTGTGACGGCTGAATCGAGTCTCACAATGACTTCCCTAGCCTTGACAGAAAAGCAAAGTGAAGAAAAACGGAAGAAATTAGAGGCTTTGTCTGCTGAGATTGGGCAGTTTCTAGCTCAAGCTCAGGGGCTTCCAAACTCGGATGAGGCGATCACGAAGGCTAGTCTAGCGAAGAATGAGATAGCAGAAGTCTTGAAAGGGGAAGCTTCTGACCTTGCCCCTATCCTACAAAAAGCTATAGAAGCTCGAAATAGTATTGCAAATGCTGTGTTACGTGCCAAGTCTGGACTTCGTGACAGCAGAAACGGACAAGCTTTAACCAAAGCTTCAAATACCGCTAGCTTCAGAGCTGCTAGGGATACTGAGAAGCCAGAACTTCAGAAAATAACCGTTACAGGTGGCGCAGTTCTAGAAGGACAAAAATTTAAAATTTATCGAGAAGAAAATTTTTCTGCGACCATTGAGTTTACTGATAACAGTGGTCGAATTGAACATGCAAAATTTGTTCCTACTGCTGTTCCCGCGGCCTATCCGGCTACTTCAACTGTTGTCTCATTCACTACGAGTAATGGTCAAAGTATCAGCATGATTGTTCCGACAAATAAACTAGCCAAAGATGGAAATGCTACAGCATCAAATCCTTTCACCGTTTCAATCACGGGTTCTGTTGGAAAAAATCAAGCAGTAAATAGTTTGTGGACCCGTTATGTTTTCACCTATGATCAGGAAGGTAATTTTAGCGGAAATACTACTGACGTAGGTCTTGTAAAAGATTTAACAGCCAACCCTGCCGCAATTCAATTTGAAGTCCATGCTCAGTCTGAAAAGTACGAACCAGCTATCAATGCTGAGGTGAATCGAAACTTTACTCTAACGGCCAATTCAGGGACTGTTTCTGTTGGTGAAGCCAGTCAGTACATCACGAATGCTACAGGGACACCAGAATTACCTACTACAGGAATTACTAAGGGAACTAGAACAACCTATACTTGGAAATCTGGAACCAATACGAATTTGTCTGCTGGTCGGCATACTTTGACAGCGGTGGTAACTTATCCAGATGGAAGTACGGATGAAATTGACGTGAGCTTTACTGTGCGCCCTCAGACGCCAAGGATAGAGAATCAATATCTTAACGAAAAAGGTGGGCTCTCAAATCAAGCGATTACGGTAGATGGGGTTGCTCCAGGTGGGACTGTTACTCTTACAATTGCAGGTGAAACATTTACCAAACAGGCAACGGGGAGTTCTACCAGTGTAACCTTTACTGCAACTGACTTGAAGAAAGTATATGATCGCAATGGAGGACGACTTCCTAGTGGACCAGTGACTGCTAGTACGACAGTGGATGGTTTGGTTTCAGATGTGTTTAATGGACAAATTACGCCAAATCAAGCGTCAATTTCAGTAAGTAATAGCCAGTCTGCTTCAGCAAGTGCTAGTCAATCAGCCTCAGTAAGCGCAAGTCAGTCTGCCTCATTAAGCTCGAGTCAATCTGCATCATTGAGTGCCAGCCAGTCAGCTTCGGTAAGTGCCAGCCAATCCGCTTCTGTAAGTTCGAGCCAATCCGCTTCAGTGAGTGCTAGTCAGTCAGCGTCCGTAAGCTCAAGCCAATCCGCTTCAGTGAGCGCAAGTGAATCAGCATCATTGAGTGCAAGTCAGTCTGCTTCAGCGAGTTCGAGTCAATCTGCATCTGCAAGTGCTAGTCAGTCAGCGTCAGTGAGCGCAAGTCAGTCTGCCTCAGTCAGCTCAAGCCGATCTGCATCAGTAAGTGCCAGTCAATCCGCTTCAGCCAGCGCGAGCCAATCCGCTTCAGTGAGTGCCAGTCAGTCAGCATCGGTAAGTTCGAGCCAATCCGCTTCAGTCAGCGCTAGCCAGTCTGCTTCATTGAGTGCCAGCCAATCCGCATCATTGAGTTCGAGTCAATCTGCATCTGCAAGCTCAAGCCAATCCGCCTCATTAAGCTCGAGTCAATCAGCATCAGTAAGTTCGAGTCAGTCCGCATCAGCGAGCGCTAGCCAATCCGCTTCAGTGAGCGCCAGTCAATCCGCCTCATTAAGCTCAAGCGAATCGGCTTCATTGAGTGCGAGCCAGTCAGCATCTGTAAGCGCAAGTGAGTCAGCCTCAGTAAGTGCGAGCCAGTCAGCCTCAGCAAGTTCGAGTCAGTCCGCATCAGTGAGTGCCAGTCAGTCCGCATCAGTGAGCGCAAGTCAGTCAACTTCAGTAAGTTCGAGCCAATCAGCGTCAGCCAGCGCTAGCCAGTCAGCGTCAGCAAGCTCGAGTCAGTCTACCTCAGTAAGTTCGAGTCAATCAGCGTCAGTGAGCGCTAGCCAATCAGCATCATTGAGTTCGAGCCAGTCAGCGTCAGCTAGCGCTAGCCAGTCAGCGTCTGCAAGCTCGAGTCAGTCAGCCTCAGTAAGTGCAAGTCAGTCAGCGTCTGCAAGCTCCAGCCAATCAGCTTCAGTAAGCGCAAGTGAGTCCGCATCGGCAAGTGCAAGTGAATCGGCTTCAGCCAGCGCGAGCCAGTCAGTTTCAGTAAGTTCGAGTCAATCGGCTTCAGCGAGTGCTAGCCAATCCGCATCAGTAAGCTCAAGCCAGTCCGCATCAGTAAGTTCGAGTCAATCCGCCTCAGCGAGCGCTAGCCAATCAGCATCATTGAGTTCGAGTCAATCCGCATCAGTCAGCTCAAGCGAATCGGCTTCAGTAAGTGCCAGCCAGTCAGCTTCAGTAAGCGCCAGTCAATCCGCTTCATTGAGTGCTAGTCAATCTGCTTCAGTAAGTGCGAGTGAGTCAGCGTCAGTGAGTGCCAGTCAGTCTGCATCTGCAAGCTCCAGCCAGTCCGCTTCAGTCAGCGCAAGTCAGTCAGCTTCAGTCAGCGCTAGTCAATCAGCGTCTGTAAGCTCAAGTCAATCGGCTTCATCCAGCGCTAGTCAATCTGCGTCGGCAAGTTCGAGTCAATCGGCTTCAGTGAGTGCCAGTCAGTCTGCATCTGCAAGTTCGAGTCAGTCAGCTTCAGTCAGCGCTAGTCAGTCCGCCTCAGTAAGTTCGAGCGAATCGGCTTCATTGAGTGCTAGCCAGTCCGCCTCAGTAAGCGCAAGTCAATCCGCCTCAGCGAGCGCAAGCCAATCCGCTTCAGCGAGCTCAAGTCAATCAGCCTCAGTGAGCGCAAGTCAGTCTGCCTCAGTAAGCTCGAGTCAATCTGCATCATTGAGTGCAAGTGAATCTGCATCAGCGAGCTCGAGTCAATCGGCCTCAGCAAGTGCAAGTCAGTCTGCCTCAGTGAGTGCTAGCCAATCAGCCTCAGCGAGCTCCAGCCAGTCAGCCTCAGTAAGTTCAAGCCAGTCAGCTTCAGCGAGTGCTAGCCAATCAGCGTCAATGAGTTCAAGTCAATCAGCGTCAGTGAGCTCTAGTCAATCGGCTTCATTGAGTGCTAGCCAATCCGCTTCAGTAAGCTCCAGCCAATCAGCATCCGTGAGCGCCAGTCAATCCGCCTCAGCGAGCTCCAGCCAATCAGCATCCGTGAGCGCCAGTCAATCAGCGTCTGTAAGCACAAGCCAATCCGCTTCAGCCAGCGCGAGTCAATCGGCTTCAGTAAGCTCAAGTGAATCCGCTTCAGTCAGCTCGAGTCAATCTGCGTCGGCAAGCTTAAGCCAGTCCGCATCAGTAAGTTCTAGTCAATCCGCCTCAGTGAGCGCCAGTCAATCTGCATCAGCAAGTGCTAGTCAGTCCGCTTCAGCAAGCGCGAGCCAATCTGTATCGGTGAGCTCAAGTCAATCGGCTTCATCGAGTGCTAGCCGATCAGCATCTGCAAGTGCTAGCCAGTCTGAGTCAGTGAGCGCTAGCCAGTCTGCTTCGGCAAGTTCGAGTCAATCAGCCTCAGCAAGTGTCAGCCAATCAGTATCTGTAAGCTCGAGTCAATCCGCTTCAGTAAGCTCCAGCCAGTCAGCATCTGCAAGTGCAAGTGAATCCGCTTCAGTAAGTTCGAGCCAATCCGCTTCAGTGAGTGCTAGTCAATCAGCCTCAATGAGCGCTAGTCAGTCTGCATCAGTAAGTTCGAGTCAATCCGCATCCGTGAGCGCTAGCCAGTCAGCTTCAACTAGTGCTAGTCAATCAGTATCTGTAAGTTCGAGCCAATCAGCTTCAGCAAGTTCGAGTCAGTCCGCTTCAGTGAGCGCTAGCCAATCTGCATCTGCAAGCTCCAGCCAGTCAGCTTCGGTAAGCTCAAGCCAGTCAGCATCTGCAAGTGCAAGTGAATCCGCTTCAGTAAGTTCGAGCCAATCCGCTTCAGTGAGTGCTAGCCAATCCGCTTCAGCGAGCGCCAGCCAGTCAGTCTCAATAAGCGCAAGTCAGTCTGCATCTGCAAGCTCGAGTCAGTCCGCTTCAGTAAGTTCGAGCCAATCCGCATCATTGAGTGCTAGTCAATCCGCCTCAGTAAGCGCTAGTCAGTCAGCTTCAGCGAGTTCGAGTCAGTCAGCTTCAGTAAGTGCCAGCGAATCCGCTTCAGTAAGTTCGAGCCAATCAGCATCCGTAAGCGCAAGTGAGTCAGCCTCAGTAAGTTCGAGTCAATCCGCTTCAGTAAGTTTGAGCCAGTCAGCTTCATTGAGTGCCAGCCAATCAGCATCGGTAAGTTCGAGTCAGTCCGCATCGGTGAGTGCGAGTGAGTCAGCGTCAGTGAGCGCAAGTGAGTCAGCATCTGCAAGCTCGAGCCAATCCGCGTCGGCAAGCTCCAGCCAGTCCGCTTCATTGAGCGCCAGTGAATCCGCTTCAGCCAGTGCCAGTCAATCCGCCTCAGTAAGTTCAAGCGAATCTGCATCGGTAAGTTCAAGTCAATCTGCGTCTGCAAGTTCGAGTCAGTCAGCATCAGTGAGCGCAAGTGAGTCAGCATCTGTAAGTTCGAGCGAATCGGCTTCAGTAAGTTCGAGCCAATCTGCTTCAGCGAGCGCTAGCCAATCAGCCTCAGTAAGTTCAAGCGAATCCGCTTCAGTAAGCTCGAGTCAATCCGCTTCAGTGAGTTCGAGCCAGTCTGCATCATTGAGCTCGAGTCAATCCGCTTCAGTCAGCTCAAGCCAATCCGCTTCAGTAAGCGCTAGTCAGTCTGCCTCAGTCAGCTCAAGCGAATCCGCATTAGTAAGTTCGAGTCATTCCGCGTCAGCGAGTGCTAGCCAGTCAGCATCCGTAAGCGAGAGTGAGTCTGCTTCAACAAGTACTTCAACTTCTGCAAGTATGCTAGGAGCCGAGTTGGCGTTGGAGAGTGCTTCGATTTCAGCAAGTACTTCATTGAGCGAATCTACTTCAACGAGCGCATCACTCTCAGCTAGCATGTTCGCCAGTGAATCGACTCTAGAAAGTGCTTCGATTTCAGCAAGTATGTCAGTGAGCGAGTCAACGTCGATTAGCACTAGTCTCTCGACTTCAGATTCTATTAGTAGTTCTGCATCAGCAAGTACTCTGGCATCTACTTTAACAAGCACCTCTCTCTCAATGGCAAACATTGCAAGCCAAGGTCAATCCGCTTCAAGCAAGCCGAAACAAGCCTTGCCAAATACAGGAGCGTCGACTTCGGTAGCGTCTGCTTTGTTGGGAGCATTGACAGCTGTGACAGGTATCGGTCTTCTTGCCAAGAAGAGTCAGAATGACGATCAAGAAAGTCATTGATAAGATATAAAAATCAATGAATAAATAGTGAAATGGAAAACCTTTGAAAACATGATTTTTCAAAGGTTTTTTCTATATGTGAGAAGGGGAAAATCCTCTTTCGAGTTTGAAATAAACTAGGGGAAAAGGTATAATAGGAAGGTGAGATAATCATCGAAAAAATCAGAACTACAGTAGTAGAAAAGTAGCCAAAAGAATGTGAAAAGAAAAGGGGACGAAATGAAAAAAGAGCTTCAAAAAGCCATTGTACTCGGTGGTGATAATGCATATATGGACAAGATTGAGACAACAATCAAGTCAATCTGTGCCCATAACCGAGCAGTGACTTTTTATGTTTTCAATGATGATTTGCCATCTGAATGGTTTCAGCTCATGGAGAGACGTCTAGAGCCTCTAGCCTCAAAAATCGTCAATGTCAAGATTAGTCATCATGGCTTAAAGGAGTATCATCTTCCCTTGGCTCATCTAAGTTACGCGGCTTACTTTCGTTATTTTATTCCTCAGTATGTCAGCGAAGACCTAGCCTTGTACCTGGATTCGGATATCATCGTTAGATCAAACCTAGATCAACTCTTTTTAGAAGATATGGTGGACTGGCCGGTAGCTGCTGTCGCAGATGCGCTAGTTCCTAGCACTTTTAATTCTGGTGTCTTGCTGATTAATGTGGCTCTCTGGCGCCAAGAAAAGGTGACGGAGCACTTGTTGAGCTTGACAGACCAACTGCATGACCAAGTTTTTGGTGATCAGGGCGTGTTAAATCACCTCTTTGAAAGTCGTTGGAAATCTCTGGCACCCACCTATAATTTTATGGTTGGTATGGATACAGTGGCTCGAAATTACCAGATGGATTCTTGGTATAGGGACTCTCTTGCTACTGAGAAGACAGCTAAGATTATTCATTATACAGGGGACAAGCCATGGTACCAAATCAACCTCAATCGTTTTAGGGAGGACTGGTGGTTTTACTACGGACTAGAGTGGTCTGATATCGTCATGAAAAAATGTGATTTCCATAAAGGATTGGCATCTTTAGTTCAAGCTCCCCAGTATGCGACCGCTATTTTTACCAATACGTGTCACATAGAGCAAATCGAACACCTGATCCAAGAATTGCCCGATGTAGAGTTCTCTATCCTAGCTCATACCAATTTTGCGCCGGAAATCATGAACTTGCAATCACATTTAAATGTACGCCTCTATCCTTACTTTAATCCCATGAATGTCAAAAAAGTCCTAGAAAAGATTGACTTTTACTTGGATATCAATCATGAGGATGAAATTGCAAACATTATCCAAGAGGTGCAGCAAAGAGAAATCCCTATATTTGCTTTTGAGACCACTAGTCATGACTCGAGTGGTTACAGTCATGTCTACTCACCAGCAGCCGTAGATCAAATGATCGAGTCTATCCGCACGCTTTTGGAATCACAGAAGCAGTCGTTGTGAACTGAAGGAAACTAAATGAAAAAAACAATTGTCCTCGCAGGAGATTATGCCTATATCCGCCAGATTGAAACAGCACTCAAGTCTCTCTGCTACCATAATAGCCATGTCAAGGTCTATATCTTTAATCAGGATATTCCCCAGGAATGGTTCCGTGCTCTCAGACCGATAGTAGAGCAAATGGGCGGTGAGTTAGTGGATGTCAAGATGCTTGGCGCCCAGTTTCAGATGAACTGGAGCAACAAATTGCCCCATATCAACCACATGACCTTTGCCCGTTATTTTATCCCTGATTTTGTTGAAGAGGACAAGGTACTTTACTTGGACAGCGATCTGGTAGTGACGGCTGATTTGAAGTCCCTCTTTGAAATGGACTTAGGAGAAAACTACCTAGCTGCCGCACCATCTTGTTTCGGAGTTGGGGTTGGCTTTAATGCAGGTGTACTCTTGATCAATAACAAAAAATGGCGGGCAGAAGCTGTTAGACAAGAGCTAGTTGAGTTGACGGAGCGGGAACACCAACATGTGAGTGAGGGAGACCAGTCCATTCTCAATATGCTCTTTCATGACAGCTATGCTTCTCTGGATCAAAACTATAATTTCCAGATTGGTTTTGACAGTGGGGCTGCCTCACATGGACATGAATTTATCTTCCAGATTCCCCTAGAGCCCTTGCCAGCCATCTTGCATTTCCTATCCCAAGACAAACCTTGGAACACTCATTCGGTTGGGCGTTTGCGTGAGGTTTGGTGGCACTATCATCTGATGGAGTGGTCTGCCATTACTGAAAAATGGCGTCAGGCCGGAATTGACTATCCAGTCACAGTCTATCAGCCAGTTATGACTTGTGTTAATTTGACCAACTCCTGGCATCTTGAGAAAATCGACTATCTGGTTCAAGCCCTGCCAGAGGTGCATTTCTACATTGCAGCCTATACAACGATGGCACCTGAACTCATGCTCTTGTCACGTTTTGAAAATGTGACCCTCTATCCTAACACCTTCCCTCTCTTGGTTGAGAAACTGGTTCAGCAGACAGATGTCTATCTTGATATTAACCACGATGACAAGTTGAGTGTTGTTTATGACTATATTTCACGCTTTGAGAAACCAATCTTGACTTTTGACAATACCCAGTCCCAGGAACTAGCTGAAAGTGCCTATGCGGGTATCTTCTCAGCAGAAAGACCAGAAGAAATGGTGGCTACTTTGAAGGTTTATCTGGACGAGAAAGCTCACGAAAACTGAGATGAGGATTTGAAGATGCTAAGATAAAAATGCTGAGTTATCCCCCTCGGGTAGGATGATTGAAGGATAAAAATGAAAAGGAGGAGCTAGTGAAAGAATTTCGTTCATCGATAGCAGTAAAAAAAGGGATGCACACACTGTTTTTGCTCTTTATTTATGTGCTCGGGAGTCGTCTGGCTCTTCCTTTTGTTGACCTCAATAGTCGGGATTTTCTCGGAGGAAGCGCAGCCTATCTGGACTTTTCAGTAGCCCTGACTGGTGGAAATCTTCGCAGCCTCTCTCTCTTTTCCATCGGGCTTTCCCCCTGGATGTCAGCTATGATCTTGTGGCAGATGTTTTCCTTTTCGAAGAAACTGGGCTTAAATTCAGTTTCTTTAGAAGTCCAAGATAGACGGAAAATGTACTTGACGCTAGGGATTGCCTTGATTCAGGCCTTGGCCTTGACTACAAACCTTCCTGTTCAAGCTCCCTACAATCCCTTCTTGGTCTTTCTCCTCAATACCAGTCTTTTGGTTGCGGGGACCTTCTTCTTAGTTTGGCTGTCAGACATCAATGCGTCTATCGGAGTTGGAGGCCCTGTCGTCATTTTATTGGCAAGTATGGTGGTTTCACTCCCTCAGGACATCATCCAATCGATCCAAGTTCATAAGATCTCCCTTGGGTTGCTTTTTCTATTGCTAGTGCTTGGCTTCCTCTTTACCTATCTAGTTGTTCTCTTTTACAGAGCGCGATACCGCATCCCTATCAATAAAATCGGTCTCCATTCTCGCTTTAAACGCTATTCCTATCTGGAAATCATGCTCAATCCTGCAGGTGGTATGCCTTATATGTATGTTATGAGTCTTATGGGCTTGCCTTCTTATCTCTTGCTCTTGCTTCATCATCTGGATAAGGGCAATCCTCTCTACTCTGCTATGCTAGAGCAGTATGCGATGGGGAAACCCTTGTGGATCTATGCTTATATCCTTATCCTCTTTGTCTTTAGCATTGCCTTTGCCTTTGTCAATGTGAGTGGTCAACAGATCGCAGATCGGATGAAGCAATCAGGAGATTACATCTACGGGGTCTATCCTGGTGAGGATACCAGTCGCTTTATCAATCGCTTGGTTCTGCGATTTGCTCTGATAGGTGCAGTCTTTAACGTTACCTTAGCTGGACTTCCAATCTTGTTTGTCTTGAAGGATGAGAGTTTGTTAAAAGTCAGCATGATTCCTGGACTCTTTTTAATTTTGAGTGGTATGCTGTTTACGATTCATGATGAATTGCAGGCGCTCAGATTAAATGAAAGGTATCGGCCACTATTCTAGGAGGTTTTGATGTATTACTTTATCCCAGCTTGGTATGGCAAGGAACGTCCCTGGCATGCCGATTTAACACCTTGGTATTTTTCTCATTTTAAGCTAGAATTTGATGACACCTTCAATCAGATTCGCTTGACGCAACGCCAAGGGATTCCTGCACAGGTCCTCCTTTTGTCCTATCAGCCTCATCTTCGCTATTTTCTCCATCGCCAAGGTATTTTAGAAGCACCAGTTTATTCCTTATTTGATGAATTGCAGGATTTTCATGAGATTCGACCGCAGGTCTTGCAGGTCAGAGATATTGAGTGGGAAGAGGACTGCGAGTTTGTTTACAGTCCCTTTACCATTTTAGTTTTGAGAAATGGAAAGCCCTATGCTCAGGTGGAGCATGGGATTGAAGGTTTTATCAGTACGATTCAGTATTTCAAGGAAGATGGGCTCTTGTCTGCCAACTACCTGATGGATGATCGGGGACTGGTTTCCAGTGTGATTTACTACGAAGAGGGACAGGCTCTCTACCAAGACTACCTCAATCCCAAGGGACTGTGGCAGTTTAGAGAGTACTTGCAAGATGATGGCCGTATCGAGGTCAATCCTATCTTTGCTTTTCGCTTCCAAAAAGAGGCCTACCAAGATATGGGAGAATTGATTGCTGAATTTTTTGAGAAGAAAATAGCTCAACTCCCTGAGGAAGGAGCGACCTATTTTCTGCCTGCATGTGATCAACACAATGCCTTCCTTTTAGAACGATTGCCTCACCAAACCACCAAGGTTCTCAGCCTTTTTATCGGACGAAATCCCCAAGAGCAATTACCACAACTGGCAGGTCTGCTGGATAAGGTGGACCTTGTTCTGGTTGACAGGGAGGATACCCTGCGCTTGGCTCAGTCTGCCTTTTCAGAACAAGCAATGAAGTTTCGTCATTTATCGCCTTTTGATACGCGCTTGGAGCTGGGAAAGAGTCAGACTCGGAAGGAGTCGCTTCTCTACTATCAACTGGACTTTGAGCAGGGGATAGAGGACCAGGCTCTCTATCAGGTCTTGCGTTTCCTTTCTGAAAACAAGGATACAGAGCTGGTCTTTGGAGCCTTTGCTGCTAGTCAAGAAGAAATGAAGCGGCTGGAAACACGTGTTTCTGAGATGATTGCAGAGCAGTTTCAAGACCAGGAACTGGAGAAGGAAGTTGATTATCAAGGAGCTGAAAATCCACTTGAGGACAATCGCCATCAGAGCAAGCGCTATTCGTTTGTCAATATGAGGGATGAATCGGAGTTAATCAAGCAGCTGGAATTTGTTCGTTTGATTGTCGATTTGAACAGTCAGCCTCTTCTTTATACTCAGATCGCGGGGATTAGTGCTGGTATCCCTCAAATCAATAGGGTCAAAACAGAGTATGTCAGCCATCAGAAGAATGGCTATCTGTTGGAAAATACTGCCGATTTTGCTCAAGCTGCCCATTACTATCTCGATAGCCTGCAGGTGTGGAATGATGCTCTGATCCATTCCATCGAAAAGATAAAGGAACACACTGGGGAGCAATTCCTGATCAAGCTAGAAAAGTGGTTGGAGGAGGTGACTCATGGAAAAGAAATATAAGATCTTGCAAATCGGTCCAGAGGATTGGCGAGATACCCTTGCCCTACCAGCCCAACTTGACTGGTATCATGTTCCTCCCAACACACCGTCTGCCATCCAGAAAATCATGGATGAGAAAAATTTGGATCACTTTCATGCTGTCATTCTCACGGATGGGGCTTATCTAGTAGATTTGTTGCCTTTTGCATCTAGCTTGGAACCCTATACGGTTTTCTATCCAGAACAGTTTGCAAGTCAGGATAAAAACATTCAGAACCTCATCAAACAGCACTGTATGCAAGCAATGGATCTGTCAGACCGACAGGGCTTTGTTCGAGACCTTTCCACCTCCCTCTTTGAAGGTGGTTATGGAGACAAGCTGAGTCCAGCTACGATACGGATTCACCCGAGTTTCCAAGGCTCTATCTCCTATCAAGGATTTGAATATCTGGAGCTGGAAGGAGACTTTGGCAAGACCTATACCCAGCTAGCTTCTTGGGCCTATAATCAGTCTGTCCAAGCCCATTCGCCAATCGAACTCTGGCTCGAATATGAAAAGAGTGGACCAGTGGACTTGCGCTTGCGTTTGCGAAAAATCCCAGCAGGATCCGTTTCAGAGATTAGACAGGACATTCTCTTTGAGGAAGCAGACTTTGCCTCAGCAATCATAGTGGAGCAAGACTATGATGCTTATCTTAGCATTTCTCTTGAAGCGCGTGGTCAGGGAAAGGTCAACATCGGCAATCTCCACCAACGCTGGAGCCGGAAACAGTTTGGAAAGTTTGTTCTCGGAGGCAATATCCTACATGACAAAAAACGCGAGGAAATCAACTATTTCTTTCACCCGGGGGATTTCAAGCCTCCTCTAGCAGTCTATTTCTCAGGTTACCGTCCGGCGGAAGGTTTTGAGGGTTACTGGATGATGAAGAATCTCAGATGCCCCTTTCTCCTCTTTTCGGACCCTCGATTAGAAGGAGGAGCCTTTTACCTAGGAACTGGGGAGTTGGAAGACAGCATACAAGCAACCATCCAACACTATCTGGACTATCTAGGCTTGGATAGAAGTGACTTGATCCTATCTGGGCTGTCAATGGGAACCTTCCCAGCCCTCTACTACGGAGCCTACTTTGAACCCAAGGGGATTGTAGTCGGAAAACCCTTGACCAATCTAGGAACCATCGCACAGCGGGGCCGACTAGAGGCGCCAGGAGTCTTTCCAACTAGCTTTGATGTCTTGCACCTTCAGACTGGAGGAGTGAGCCAGAAAGACATGAAGGACTTGGATCAACGTTTTTGGACCCGATTTGAACAAGCTGATTTTTCCCAGACGACCTTTGGTCTTTCTTACATGAAGGACGAGGATATGGATAGTGGTGCCTATGACCAGCTAGTGGAGACTCTTTGCCAGACAGGAGCTAAGATTTTGTCGAAAGGGACAGCAGGTCGACACAATGATGATACAGGAACAAACGTTGCCTGGTTTATTCATTTTTACAAGATGATACTAGAAGAATACGGAAGAGGTGAGACATGATTATCATCAAGAGAGAGGATATTAGGTGGGGCGAGATGGGAGCCACTTATCTTTACGGTAGCCAGATCACCTATCATGCAGATGGTCATGTTACCCTGAAAAATCCTTTGCTGGCTTCAGGTGAAACCCTTAAAACCTGGTTTTCCAGTGTCAACTACCAGGCTACTAGAAGCCAGCCCAGCCTCCCTCTTCTTAAGAAAAATCATACCTACCGTCTCTCTATGAAGATGCAGGTTCAACCGACTAATGGCCTCTATCTCAAACTGACCTTTTTAAACCGTTATGAGGAAATCATCGAGGAGAAGATTGAAAGACAATTTTCTTTTAGCTTCACCTATCCTGAAGCGGCCTACACCTACCGCCTTTCCTTGATTAGTGCAGGTTTTGAGGCTCTTGACTTTGTTTCGTTTTCTATTGAGGAGGATGCTGGTGTTTAATCATTTGTATCAGGAAAGACAACTGAGAAAGGTCAAGAAGCTTTTAAGCCAAATCAACGCCCTCAAAGAAGAGATGGCAGCTCTCAGTGATGAGGAAATGGCTGCAAAGACAGAGGAGTTTCGCCAGCGCCTTGCCCAGGGAGAAACCTTAGATGAGCTATTGGTAGAAGCCTATGCCCTTGTTCGTGAGGCCGATAAACGGGTCTTGGGTCTCTTTCCCTATGATGTGCAAGTCATGGGAGCCATTGTGATCCACCAAGGAAATGTGGCTGAGATGAATACGGGTGAGGGCAAGACCTTGACTGCAACCATGCCCCTCTACCTCAATGCCCTAACGAGAAAAGGTAGCATGCTGGTCACGACTAATGACTATCTGGCTAGACGGGATGCAAGCGAAATGGGCCCAGTTTACCAATTTTTAGGTCTAACTGTCGGTCTTCCCTTCTCAGAGGACCCAAAAGAGGACTTGACTGCCGAAGAGAAAAGAAAGATCTACACCTCGGACATCGTCTACACAACCAATAGTGTACTGGGCTTTGACTATCTCAATGACAATCTTGCCTCCACTCGTGAGGGGAAATTCCTGTCTCCCTTTAACTATGTCATCATTGATGAGATCGATGATATTCTACTCGATAGTGCCCAAACTCCCTTGATTATCGCAGGTTCTCCCCGTGTCCAGTCTAACTATTATGGGATGATTGATACCCTAGTGACGACCTTGGTTGAGGGAGAGGACTACATCTACAAGGAAGAAAAAGAGCAGGTTTGGTTGACACGAAAGGGGGCCCAGACGGTTGAAGCTTTCTTAGGAATTGATCATCTCTACAAGGAAGAGTACGCCAGTTATGTTCGGCATCTAGTCTATGCTCTCAGAGCCCATACGCTCTTTACCAAGGACAAGGACTATCTGGTTCGAGGTCAAGAGATGGTTTTGCTGGATAAGAGCACAGGTCGCCTGATGGAAATGACCAAACTTCAAGGCGGTCTCCACCAAGCCATCGAAGCCAAGGAACATGTGAAGCTCTCTCCTGAGACCAGAGCCATGGCTTCAATCACCTACCAAAGTCTCTTTAAAATGTTTCGCAAAATCTCAGGTATGACAGGAACGGGAAAGGTAGCAGAAAAAGAATTTTTCGAAACCTACAACATGGCCGTCATTCGCATCCCGACCAATCGCCCACTTAGGCGAATGGACCATCCGGACAATCTCTATGTGACCCTCCCTGAGAAAGTGTATGCCTCTCTCGAAGCTATCAAGACCTACCACGCCAAAGGCAATCCACTCCTGATCTTTGTCGGATCTGTTGAAATGTCCCAACTTTACTCGTCCTTGCTCTTGCGAGAGGGGATTTCCCACAATGTCCTCAATGCCAATCATGCGGCGCGTGAAGCCCAGATCATCGCAGAGTCTGGACAGATGGGGGCAGTGACCGTTGCGACTTCTATGGCAGGTCGCGGGACAGATATCAAACTCGGTCCAGGAGTCGCAGAATTGGGCGGTTTGATTGTGATCGGTACCGAGCGAATGGAGAGCCGACGGATTGACCTGCAAATCAGAGGTCGTTCCGGCCGCCAGGGCGATCCAGGCATGTCTCAATTTTTCGTGTCGCTTGAAGATGATGTGATCAAAAAGTTCGGACCGTCTTGGGTTCACGACCTGTATCAAGACTACCAAGTGGAAGATATCAGCAAACCCATCCTACTTAAGGCTCGCAAGTACCGCAACCTCGTCAGAAAAGCCCAAGAGGCTAGTGATAGTGCCAGTCGCTCAGCGCGCAGACAAACCTTAGAGTATGCGGAAAGTGTCAATATCCAGCGCCAAATGGTCTACAAAGAAAGAGATCGTTTGCTGGATGGGAGCCGTGATTTAGAGCATATCCTTGAGGATATATTGGCAGACTATACCAAACAAATCTCAGAAAAAGCCTATAGTAGCCCCCAAGAGCTCCTTCACTTCATCGTGACCAATATTAGCTTTGGGATGAGAGAACTACCAGCTGATTTGGATTTAGCTGATGCAGATCAGATTCGGGAGTTGATAGAGGAAATAATAGCCAAGGAAATCGCGGCTAAAAAGGAACTTCTTCAATCTCACCAGCTCTATGATTCTTTTCTGAGAATATCTATGCTCAAGGCTATTGATGACAACTGGGTTGAGCAAGTCGACTATCTCCAACAGCTCAGTCTAGCAATCGGGAGCCAGTCTGCTTCTCAAAAGAACCCTATCGTAGAGTACTATCAGGAGGCCTATGCAGGCTTTGAAACCATGAAGCAACAAATTCGTACAGATATGGTACGCAATCTTCTCATGGGGATTGTGGAAGTAACGCCCAAAGGTGAGATTCTCACCCATTTTCCATAAAAAGAGGATCATATGACAATTTACAATATAAATCTAGGAATCGGTTGGGCGAGTAGTGGTGTCGAGTATGCCCAGGCCTACCGAGCAGGGATTTTTAGAAGTTTAGACCTAGCATCTAAGTTTATCTTTACAGACTTAATTCTAGCAGACAATATCCAGCATTTAACGGACAATATCGGCTTTGCGGATGATCAGGTAATCTGGCTTTACAATCATTTTACAGATATCAAGCTAGCACCGACCAGTGTTACAGTTGACGAGGTCTTGGCTTCTTTTGGTGGCCTTGAGAGTCATAGAGAGCAGGATGGCAAAGTCTTGCGCGTCTACTTTTCAGATGAGGATAAGTTTGTGACCTGCTACTTGGTAGACTCGGCTAAGAATCTAGTACAGCATGCAGAGTATGTGTTTGGGGGTAACTTGATTCGCAAGGATTATTTCTCCTACACACGCTACTGTACAGAATATTTCGCACCTAAAGACCAGGTGGCTAGGCTCTATCAACGAAGCTTTTTCAATGAAGATGGCAGCACTGCTTACGATATCTTGCTGACTGAAGGACAGGAAGAGGTCTATCGATTTAAGGACCGGATTCTGTACGGAAAGCCAGCCCTTATGCGCTATTTTATGCAAAGTTTGAACTTGAGCAAGTCTGATTTGGTCATCTTGGACAGGGAAACAGGGATTGGTCAGGCTGTTTTTGAAGAAGCACAAAAGGCCCATCTAGCAGTTGTCGTTCACGCAGAGCACTATAGTGAAAATGCTAGCAACGAAGACTATCTCCTTTGGAACAACTACTATGAGTATCAGTTTACAAATGCGGACAAGGTCGATTGCTTTATCGTATCCACGGATCGGCAGAAGGAAGTTCTCGAAGGTCAATTTGCCCAGTACAGTCAGCATCGTCCACGAATCATCACGATTCCGGTTGGGAGCATTGATCAGCTGACGGAGCCTGCTAGGGAACGCAAGCCCTTTTCTCTCATTACGGCTTCGCGTCTAGCCAAGGAAAAACACATTGACTGGCTCGTCAAGGCGGTTATCCAAGCGCATCAAGTCCTCCCTGAGGTCACCTTTGACATTTATGGCAGTGGGGGTGAGGAGTCCCTTTTAAGGGAAATCATCACGGCTCACCAAGCGGAGAACTATATCCAGCTCAAGGGGCATGCAGACCTGGCTCAGATCTATCCCCAGTATGAGGTCTATCTGACAGCCTCAACCAGTGAAGGCTTTGGTCTGACCTTGATGGAGGCAGTTGGATCAGGCTTGCCCCTGATTGGCTTTGATGTGCCTTATGGCAACCAAACCTTTATCCAGGACGGTCAAAATGGCTACTTGATTCCAAGTTCAGACGACCATGTTGAAATGGAAATTAAAAGGGCCTTCGCGGAAAAGATCTGCCAGCTCTATCAGGAAAATCATTTGCCAGCTATGCGAACAGCATCTTATGAGCTAGCGAGAGGATTTTTAACAGACAAAGTAAGGGACAAGTGGAAGAAAACGATAGAGGAGGTCCTGCATGATTCAACTATTTGATCGATATGGCCAGGAAAGCCGAGATTTGCATGAAAGTCTAGAAGCTGCTGGCCTGTCCCATGTCACGGTTGTGATCGAGCCAGATGGCTTTCTCCCAGAGGGGATTCTTTCTCCCTTTACCTACTATCTAGGTTACGAGTCGGGAAAAGCTCTTTATTTCAATCAAGTAGTCGTACCTGAATTTTGGGAGATTGCGGGCAATAACCAGTCGGCGCATATCCTAGAGGATTCTCGGGAGAGGGGCGTGATTCACTATGTGGAGGCTCCTCAGGCCCGTTTGGTCAAGCAAGTCGACTGGAAGGACCTATCCGGTCGCATCTACCAAGCAGACCACTATAACCGATACGGAGCCTGCTTTGCCAAGACCACTTATAGTGTGGATGGACAGGCTATCCTGACCAAGTATCAGGATGCAAAGGGACAGGAAATTGTCCTAGAAAATCATGTGACAGGCGATATCCTCCTAACCTTGCCCGGACAAGCCCTGCGCCATTTTAAAAATCGAGTGGAGTTCACGATCTTCTTTTTGCAAGACTTGGGAATCGACACTCGCCACCTTCTCTTTAACACTCTCGCCACTTCTTTTTTGGTCTCATACCATTATCCAGACAAGAGTGGACAGGATATCTTAGTCTGGCAAGAACCGCTAGATGATTGTCTTCCTGGGAATATGCAGCTGCTCTTGGAGCAAGAGGGGCTGAGAGCCAAGCAGATTCTCATACCAGACAAGGCTACCTATGAACAAGCCTTGGCCTTGGCCAATCCAGTCTATCATGACAAGTTTGTCCATCTAGGTTATCATTATCAATTTAAAAGAGAAAACTTCGTTCGACCAGATGCCTTGATCGTTACCAACTCAGATCAGATCGAGCATATCGAAACCCTGATTGAGTCCTTGCCAATGGTGACCTTCCGAATCGCGGCAGTGACTGAGATGTCGTCCAAGTTGCTGACCTTGCTTTCCTATCCCAATGTCATTCTCTATCAAAACGCCAGTCCGCAAAAGATTCGAGAACTCTACCAGCTGTCAGATCTCTATCTGGATATCAATTATGGAAACGAGCTTTTGGATGCTGTCCGTCAAGCCTTCGAGCACAATATGCTCATCCTAGCCTTTGACCAAACAGCTCATAACAGACCTTACACAGCTCCAGAACACCTCTTTGATGTGCAGGCTGTTGGAGACATGATTGCGAAGATTCAAGAAGCTCTCAGCAGTCTTGACAAGATGGGCCAAGCCCTTGGGCATCAAGGCCGCCATGCCAACTATGTGGACTTGGGCAGTTACAAAGAAAGGATGGAAAGGATAATAGGGGAAGGACATGACTAAAAAAGATTTATTTTACAAGGATGTCGAAGGACGCATGGAAGAGTTAAAGCAAGGAGCGCTTAAGAAAGAAAAGCCTACCCGAGGAGAAAAGATCAGTAAAACCTTCTCCATTTTACTCGGCTTGCTCATCCTTCTTACCCTGATCTTTACATTATTAGGAATCTTGAGGTGAAATTGATGGAAGTTTTGATGATTATAGGAATAATCCTAGCCGTCGCCTTGATTGTCCTGGTTCTCATCCAACCTCGCCAAAGCCAACTCTTTTCCATGGATGCGACCAGCAATATCGGAAAACCAGGCTACTGGCAGAACAACCGCTTGGTAAAAATGGTAACCCTCTTGATTAGCCTAGCCTTGTTTGTCTTGCTCCTCGTTTTTATGATGGTGACCTATCAGTAAGAACGCGGCACCATTCACAGATAGAGGATACTAGAGACGGGGAAATACATCTAAACCGGAGGAACATATGGAACAACAGATTAATGAGAAAATTATCGAAATCGTGCATCAAGCCAACGATATGATTCCAGTTGAGTGGGATGACTTGTATATTGTAATCGAGATGGACAAGACCTATAGCGGGGAAGCCTATTTCTATTTTAAGTATAAAAATCACTATCATTACCATCTGGAATTATCAGAAGATTTTGGTCTATCAATGATGGATATTCTAAGCGAAAACAAGGTTTTATTTAAAAAGTCAGAAGATCTGAAAAGAGTGTTTATTGAAAATGACTTGTCAGATTGGTATATTTGTATCATCCATTTAGATGATAACAACAAGCTTTCAGTCGACTATGACTATGCTCCATGGTTGAAAAGTAATTTTGGACCAACTGCTCGTATGAATTTTTTCAGATATCAATTTCTTGGCTTTGAACCAAGAAACGAAAAAGAACTAGAACAGTTCAAGGCTATGGAAGCCTTCCAGAAGGAGCATAATCAAAAGTAGAGTAAGCTTGATTACATTTTGAAGAATGCGATTTTTTGAGCATTGCTGTTAATGCGAATTGGAGGATAAAATGTTAGAAAACTTTGTTAAAGTGGCAGATATGCCCCAAGAAGTGATTGAAAAATACCAGAATCAAGTTCCAGCTGAGTTGCTTCAAATTTGGCAGGAAGATGGTCTAGGAACTTTTCTTGATGGTTATCTAAAAGTTATCAATCCAGATGATTATCTAGAGCTTCTCCAAAATAGCTATTTCAGAGGTGACATTGCTTTTCCAATGTTTGTGACGGCATTTGGAGATATTATTACTTGGGAAAAGAATGCCTACGTGGGAATTGTCCAATATAATATTCAGGATATGGATATTATTTGTAAGGGTCTGGATTTATTCATTCGATTTTTAGATAATTCATATGTGACTGATAACTTTGAACTTAATTTATATAGGCAAGCTGTTGCCAAACATGCTCAATTAGCCTACGATGAGTGTTTCGGTTTCGTTCCACTTTTGGCATTAGGAGGCTTTAAAGATGTAGACCACATGGATAAGGTAAAAGTCTTGGAGCACATTTACCTCATGTACCAGCTGACAGGTGGTGTAATGGACGACTAGGAGTTGCTATTTCTTTTTTGAAAACAGTGTGAGGGAATAAAATTCTCTTCCAAATGCAAAACACAAGAACCTCAGAGGAAGTCATCTGAGGTTCTTTGCGTTCTAGTTTCCATATTTTTGATAAAAATCGACCTTAACCTGGATAAAGGTTTCGGCTTCGCGTAGTAGTTGCAGGAGGGTGGCACGGGTTTCAAACTCCTCACGTGTTTTCGGGAGACTCCGATTGCGGAAGACTTGCAGATAGCGTTCGATGTCATCAAGTAAGTCATGAGCAGGATTGGTCTGACTTAGCTGGGCAGCAATCTTTGAAAAGAGCTGGGCCAAGATCAAACTCTCACTTGCGGCCAGATGACAGGTATTGATCTGCTGGGCCATGTTTCGTAGAATACGACTTTGTCGCTGCCTCATCTCAAAGTAATGGATGTGGTAGTCCGTCTGGTGAAAGAGATGGTCCGAGTGATCCAGGTAGACCAGTTTGAGAGCCTCATCGAGGAGCTTGTCTAATTGGTCAACGAGTTGAGCTTGATTGCGTCCGTCTCCCCTCGACAGATAGTATTTAAAGCGAAGCAAGATGTCTTTTAACTTTTCTTCGACCTGAAGGTGGTAGCTTTGGATGGCTTTCTCACGAGAGGGCATATAAAGGTTGACCAATAGAGCAAAGCTTGTCCCGATGAGAAAGAGGAGTACTTCATTAAGCAAGAGATCAGGGGAAGTAGACTCCTGTACCAAGAGATGACCGACCAAGACACTGCTAGGGGTGATGCCGATTTCCCAGCCCATTTTGTAAGCAAGAGGGACATAGAGAGCCAGGTAGAGGCCCAGACTCCAGATGTGAAAGCCCGTCAGCTGAAAGGCTAGAACACCGATAGCGAGCGCTAGGAGCATGGAAAAGAGGCGGTTACGTGCTAATTTCAGCGTGCTTCTGCGTGTGTCGGAGAGGCTTAAGAGAGCGATAATTCCGGCTGAAACTGCTGACGATAAATCTAAAAAGTAAGCGAAAAAACAAGCGAGACAGGTCGCTAAGACCAGTTTGGTCGTACGTTGAGTGAGGGACATGAAAATTTCCTAAACTAATAGAGTCAAGTGTTTAACGAGGAGTTAGAGACTAGGGACGAAGTTTTCGGTTTGTAGCATACTCGGCAACCGCTGTAAAGAGGACATCTGTAGAAGAATTCAGGGCTGTTTCGCAGGAGTCTTGCACGACTCCGATCACAAAACCGACTCCGACAACCTGCATAGCCAAGTCGTTGGAAATCCCAAAGAGGCTACAAGCTACAGGAATGAGGAGAAGGGATCCCCCAGCGATCCCAGAGGCCCCGCAGGCAGAAATGGCAGCCACGACACTGAGCACAAATGCTGTCCCAAAGTCTACCGAAATTCCGAGTGTGTTGACGGCAGCCAAGGTCAGGACATTTATGGTAACAGCAGCGCCAGCCATGTTGATGGTTGAACCAAGCGGGATGGAGACAGAGTAGGTGTCAGGATTCAGTCCCAAATCTTGGCAGAGTTTCATATTGACAGGGATATTTGCAGCAGAGCTACGAGTGAAAAAGGCTGTAATACCACTGACACGTAGACATTTCAAAACAAGGGGATAGGGATTTTTCCTCATAAAGAGAAAAGCGATGAGCGGGTTGATGATGAGAGCGACAAAGGCCATAGTAGCAATCAAGAGTCCTAGGAGGACACCGTAGTTGGCCAGACTGGCAATACCCTTGTCTGAGATGGTCTTAAACACCAAGCCTAAAATTCCAAAAGGAGCTAGATTGATAATCCATTCCACGATTTTAGAGGTGACATCCGCCATAGTTTTCAGTAATTCTTTACTGTGTTTACTTGCCTCTCTCATAGCCAAGCCAAAGACGACTGCCCAAGAGAGAATCCCGATATAGTTGGCTTCAACAATGGCATTCAAAGGATTATCCACCAGTTTGAGCAAGAGGTTGCTGAGGACTTGACCGATACCGTTAGGAGCAGCAACTTCTGTATTTGCACTGGTCAGGGTGATTTGCACAGGCAGTAAGAAACTAGCTAGAACGGCTACCAATGCAGCAGCAAAGGTTCCGAGCAAGTATAGGAAAATAACAGTTTTCATATTGGTGTTTTGTCCCTTTTGGTGTTGGGAAAGGGCATTGGCAACAAGGGCAAAAACCAAAATAGGAGCGATGGCTTTCAGTCCGCCTACAAAGAGATCTCCAAGCAGGCCAATTCCTGTAAGGTTTGGAAAGAGCATCCCTAATGTAGCTCCCGAAATCATTCCAATAAGGATTCGTTTGATGAGGCTTGCCTTGGTCCAGGCTCTAATGATTCGTTTCATAGCAGTCTCCTTCAAATGTATTGTTTATAATTATAGTATAAATATGCTATATAGGCAAGTGATATTTTGAAAATAGGGCCGATAATTGAATAATTATGAAAGAAAAGAGAAGGGCGATTTTATGGTATAATAGGGAAAAGGAGTTTTATATGCAAGATTTTTTTCAACGCTATTTTGATAAACTTGATTTAACAACCATATTAGAGAATCTCTTGACCAAGGTGATTTCTCTTTTGATTTTGTTTTTACTATTTTATATAGCTAAAAAGATGCTTCATGCAACTGTACGAAAGATTGTCAAGCCCTCGCTTAAATTTTCCAATCGAGATGCAGGAAGACAAAAGACTATCTCCCGTTTGCTGGAGAATGTCTTTAACTACATTCTTTATTTCTTTCTGCTCTACTGTATCCTGTCTATTTTAGGTTTGCCAGTTTCTAGCCTCCTTGCTGGTGCGGGGATTGCCGGGGTGGCCATTGGTATGGGGGCGCAAGGCTTTCTATCCGATGTCATCAATGGCTTTTTCATCCTCTTTGAACGCCAGCTTGATGTGGGCGATGAAGTGGTTCTCACAAATGGACCGATTACCGTTTCTGGAAAGGTCGTTAGCGTAGGGATCCGTACAACTCAACTGCGAGGTGACGATCAAGCCCTTCACTTTGTTCCAAATCGTAATATCACCGTCGTCAGCAATCTATCTCGTACTGAATAGGCCGGCTATTTTAGCAGATTTGTGGTACAATAGAAGGAGTTTGGTAAAGGAGAGAGTATGCTATTTGTAGAGAAAAAATTAGGTCACGATTGTACGTGGATAGACCTTGATGTAGACAAGATTAAAAACATGGAAGACCTTTCGGATGTCTATGGATTGGACAAGGAAACCATCGAGTATGCTCTGGATAGAAATGAGCGTGCCCACATGGACTATCACCGTGAAACGGGAACGGTAACCTTCATTTATAATGTTCTTGACTTAGAAAAAGACAAAGAATATTATGAAGCGATTCCGATGACCTTTATCGTTGAAAAACAACGGCTGATCACAATTAGCAACCACAAGAATAGTTATGTGATTAAACGAATGGCATCCTACCTTGAAAGCCATGAAGTTGTTTCAATCTACAAATTTCTTTTTGCCAGTTTAGAGATTATTAGCAATGCTTATTATCCAGTGATTGAAGAGATGGATAAAGGTAAGGATGAAATCAGTGCACTTCTTCGTCAAAAAACAACTAAAAAAAATCTTTTTGCTCTCTCTGACTTGGAAACTGGTATGGTTTACCTGACTGCTGCTGCCAAACAAAATCGTCTCCTCTTGGAACATATCCAAGGACATGCCCTTTATCGCAGTTTTAACGAAGTTGAGAGAGAACAGTTTGACGATGCCATGATTGAAGCGCATCAGTTGGTTTCGATGACAGACTTGATTTCTCAAGTTTTGCAACAACTCTCAGCCTCTTACAACAATATCCTAAATAATAATCTAAATGATAATTTGACAACTTTGACAATTATCTCAGTCTTGCTAGCTATCCTTGCAGTTATTACAGGATTCTTCGGAATGAATGTTCCCTTACCGTTTGCAGATGAACCAAATGCTTGGGTTTATATTTTGATAGCTAGTCTCATTTTATGGGTAGTCTTAGCCCAATATTTAAAGAATATTGCTAGAAATTAAAAAAAAAAAGGAGCCAGAATGGCGATTGAAAATTATATGCCAGATTTTGCTGTGGAAGCAGTTTATGATCTGACGGTCCCAAGCCTGCAAGCGCAGGGAATCAAGGCTGTTTTGGTCGATTTGGACAATACCCTCATTGCTTGGAACAACCCTGATGGGACGCCAGAGATGAAGCAATGGCTACATGACCTCCGCGACGCGGGCATTCGCATCATCGTAGTCTCAAATAATACCAAAAAACGGGTTCAACGTGCAGTTGAAAAGTTTGGAATTGATTACATTTATTGGGCCTTGAAGCCTTTCACATTTGGGATTGACCGTGCCATGAAGGAATTCCACTATGAGAAAAATGAAGTGGTCATGGTCGGCGACCAGCTCATGACGGATATACGAGCAGCCCACCGTGCAGGTATTCGCTCGATCTTAGTCAAACCCTTGGTCCAACATGACTCTATCAAAACGCAAATCAACCGGGCTCGCGAGCGCCGTGTTATGCGAAAAATCACTGAAAAGTACGGACCGATTACATATAAAAAAGGAATTTAACTATGGAAGAAATTCTCTGTATTGGTTGTGGAGCAACCATTCAGACGGCAGACAAGGCTGGTCTTGGTTTCACTCCCCAGTCGGCACTTGAAAAAGGTTTGGAGACAGGCGAAGTTTATTGCCAACGCTGTTTCCGTCTTCGTCATTACAATGAAATCACAGATGTCCAGTTGACGGACGACGACTTCCTCAAGCTCTTGCACGAGGTGGGAGACAGTGATGCCTTGGTGGTCAATGTCATTGATATTTTTGATTTTAATGGCTCTGTCATCCCTGGCTTGCCACGCTTTGTATCGGGCAATGATGTCCTCTTGGTTGGAAATAAGAAAGATATCCTGCCCAAGTCTGTTAAACCGGGCAAGATTAGCCAGTGGCTGATGGAGCGTGCCCACGAAGAAGGACTTCGTCCAGTGGATGTCGTCCTGACTTCAGCACAGAATAAGCATGCTATTAAGGAAGTCATTGACAAGATTGAACACTACCGTAAGGGCCGCGATGTCTATGTGGTTGGCGTGACCAACGTTGGAAAATCAACCCTCATCAATGCCATTATTCAAGAAATAACGGGTGACCAGAATGTCATCACGACTTCGCGCTTTCCAGGGACAACCTTGGACAAGATTGAGATTCCGCTTGATGACGGATCTTATATCTACGATACTCCAGGGATTATCCACCGCCACCAGATGGCCCACTACTTGACGGCTAAAAACCTCAAGTATGTCAGCCCTAAAAAGGAAATCAAGCCCAAAACCTATCAACTTAACCCTGAACAAACCCTGTTTTTAGGTGGTCTTGGACGCTTTGACTTCATATCAGGAGAAAAGCAAGGATTCACAGCTTTCTTTGACAATGAACTCAAACTCCACCGTACCAAGCTAGAAGGCGCTAGTGCCTTTTATGATAAGCACCTCGGAACCCTTCTAACACCACCAAATAGTAAAGAAAAAGAAGATTTTCCAAAACTAGTCCAGCATGTCTTTACCATCAAGGACAAGACAGACCTGGTCATCTCAGGCCTAGGCTGGATCCGCGTAACAGACACCGCCAAAGTCGCCGTCTGGGCACCAGAAGGCGTCGCCGTCGTCACACGAAAAGCAATCATTTAAACACAGAAAGGAAAGAGTTGTCTAGATTCGGGCGAGCTCTGCGAGCCCATAACGAATACTTTTCGCCGTGGTGTCAGTTGGTACAAGCGCTTGTACCAACTGCGGAAAATTTGAGACCTTAGGCTCAAATTTTAGTCATGAAAGTCCGAAGGACTTTGCTGACGTCCGTCACCACTTCAGAAAAGTATTAAAAGAAACTCTTTTAAAGAAATTATGTCATTAACATCAAAACAACGTGCCTTCCTCAACAGCCAGGCACACACCCTCAAACCCATCATCCAAATCGGGAAAAATGGTCTCAACGACCAAATCAAAACCAGCGTACGTCAAGCTCTTGACGCCCGTGAATTGATTAAAGTTACGCTCTTGCAAAACACAGATGAAAACATCCACGAAGTAGCTGAAATCTTGGAAGAAGAAATCGGTGTGGATACAGTCCAAAAAATCGGACGCATCTTGATTTTGTATAAACAATCCAGCAAGAAAGAAAATCGCAAGATTTCTAAAAAAGTCAAAGAAATCTAAAACCTACTCCAAACAACTGTTTTTACAGAGAATTAAAGGAAGACGAGCCTATGGCAATCGAATTATTGACTCCCTTTACCAAGGTAGAGTTGGAGCCAGAAATCAAGGAGAAAAAACGCAAACAAGTCGGGATTTTAGGGGGAAATTTTAACCCTGTTCACAATGCTCATCTTGTTGTGGCAGACCAAGTACGACAACAGTTAGGACTGGACCAGGTCCTGCTTATGCCCGAATACCAACCACCTCATGTGGACAAAAAAGAAACCATCCCTGAGCACCATCGTCTCAAGATGCTTGAGTTGGCGATTGAGGGGATTGAAGGCCTGGACATTGAAATCATTGAGTTAGAGCGCAAGGGCATTTCCTACACCTACGACACTATGAAGATTTTGACCGAGCAACATCCAGATACGGATTATTACTTCATTATCGGGGCTGATATGGTGGACTATCTGCCTAAATGGTACCGAATTGATGAGCTGGTCGACATGGTTCAGTTTGTTGGAGTTCAGCGTCCGCGCTACAAGGCAGGGACTTCCTATCCTGTTATCTGGGTGGATGTGCCTCTCATGGACATCTCCTCCAGCATGGTGCGTGACTTCATTGCCCAAGGTCGGAAGCCTAACTTTCTCCTACCTCAGCCAGTGCTAGACTACATCGAGAAGGAGGGGCTCTACTGATGGCATACCAAGACTATATCAACTGTTCCCGTGAGGTTTTGTTGGAAAAAATGGCGGAGCTTCTGCCTGAAAAACGGTTAACCCATTGTTTGGGGGTGGAGCGTGCAGCCATAGAACTTGCGAAACGATTTGGAGTCGATGCCGAGAAAGCTGGTCTAGCAGGCCTTCTTCATGATTATGCTAAAAAGCTGTCAGATCAGGAATTTCTAGACTTGATTGACCGTTATCAGCTAGACCCTGACCTCAAAAACTGGGGCAATAATGTCTGGCATGGCATGGTTGGTATCTACAAGATTCAGGAAGATTTGGATTTGCATGATTCAGAAATCTTGCGAGCTATTGAAATCCATACAGTTGGTGCTGGTCAGATGACAGACCTAGACAAGGTTGTCTACGTTGCAGATTATATCGAGCATAACCGCGCCTTTCCAGGTGTGGATGTGGCGCGTGAAATTGCTGAGCTATCGCTCAATAAGGCAGTGGCCTACGAAACAGCTCGTACCGTGGAGCATCTAGCTCATCAGGGATTACCCATCTATCCCCAAACCCTTGAAACCTATAACGCCTTTGTGCACTATTTGAAAGAGGACTAAATGAACGAAAAAGAATTACTAGAACTAGTCGTGAAAGCGGCTGATGAGAAACGTGCGGAGGATATCCTCGCACTTGATGTACAAGATTTGACCAGCGTGACGGACTACTTTGTCATCACGAGCTCAATGAATAGCCGCCAGTTGGATGCTATCGCTGACAATATCCGTGAAAAAGTAGCCGAAGCTGGTGTTAAAGGCAGCCATGTCGAAGGCGATGCAGCTGGAGGCTGGGTTTTGCTAGACCTCGGTGGTGTCGTTGTGCATATCTTCTCAGAAGAAATGCGTGCCCATTATAACCTAGAAAAACTATGGCATGAGGCGGCTTCTGTGGATATTTCAGAAGCCTTGGCCTAGTAAATAAACTCAGTTGCAGTCAACTGGGTTTCTTTGCTTATTTTAAAAGAAATTGATGGAAAGGTGAGGGCGACGTGTTTGGTTGATCTTGAAACTGAACACGAGCTAAAAGCTGCGAGAAAAAGAGTAACTTCCTTTGTATCTGATGATACAGCAGAAAGTTTCCTATTTTCTCTTAGCCTTTAACGCTCTTTGTATCTTAGAAAGGATTTGAACCCGTCCTGTAATCGTCGGAAAATAGATAGCCTTCCTTGGAGCTCGGCTCCATCGTCAAGCTCCTAATTTTCATTCCGATTACGGGCGGACTTGGTATCATGATTATGGCAACTTATGAAACCTTTGCGGCTGTTTATGATGCGGTCATGGATGACAGTTTATACGATAAATGGACGGATTTTTCCCTCCGTCATTTGCCAAAGACCAAGGAGAGAAAGAAACTCTTGGAATTGGCTTGTGGAACAGGTATCCAGTCTGTCCGCTTTTCTCAAGCTGGTTTTGATGTGACAGGACTTGACTTGAGCGCTGATATGCTGAAGATTGCGGAGAAAAGAGCTACTTCAGCCAAGCAAAAGATTGATTTTATCGAAGGTAATATGCTGGATTTATCCAAGGCTGGTAAGTACGACTTTGTTACGTGTTACTCGGACTCTATCTGCTACATGCAGGATGAGGTGGAGGTAGGGGACGTCTTTAAGGAAGTGTATAATGCCCTCAATGAAGACGGAGTATTCATCTTTGATGTGCATTCGACCTACCAGACAGATGAGGTTTTTCCAGGCTATTCCTACCATGAAAATGCGGAAGATTTTGCCATGCTTTGGGATACCTATGAGGACGAAGCTCCTCACTCCATCGTGCATGAGTTGACCTTCTTTCTCAAGGAAGCGGACGGTTCCTTTAGTCGCCACGATGAAGTGCATGAGGAGCGGACTTATGAGGTTTTAACCTATGATATTTTGCTGGAACAAGCTGGCTTCAAGTCTTTCAAACTCTATGCGGACTTTGAGGACAAGGAACCAACAGAAACTAGCACCCGTTGGTTTTTTGTCGCGCAGAAGTAGGAGATTTCTATGACCATCACAGGTATTATCGCGGAGTTCAATCCTTTTCATAATGGGCACAAATACCTGCTTGAGCAGGCGGAGGGACTGAAAATCGTTGCCATGTCTGGGAATTTCATGCAGCGTGGAGAACCTGCTATCGTGGACAAGTGGACACGGGCTCAGATGGCGCTTGAAAATGGAGCGGATCTGGTAGTGGAATTGCCCTTTTTAGTCAGTGTTCAGGCAGCTGATTTCTTCGGTCAAGGAGCTGTGGATATCTTGGCTCGCTTGGGCATTGATAGCCTCGCTTTTGGGACGGAGGAAGTTCTGGATTACCAAAAAATATCTGACTTATACACAGAGCAAGGTGCTGAGATGGAGAAATTTGTGGAAAATCTGCCTGATGCTCTCTCTTATCCTCAGAAAACCCAAACCATGTGGAAGGAATTTGCAGGTCTGGATTTTTCTGGCAAGACGCCCAATCATGTTCTAGCTTTGGCCTATGCCAAGGCGGTTGCGGGACGTAGAATCAAACTCCATCCGATTCAGCGTCAAGGAGCTGGCTATCATTCTGTGGACAAGGAAGTGGACTTTGCCTCGGCGACAGCTCTCCGTCAGCATCAATCAGATAAAGATTTCTTAGAACGCTTTATGCCTTCTGTTGACCTCTTTGAGCAAGCCAGTAAGGTGAGCTGGGACGACTATTTTCCCTTGCTCCGCTATCAAATTTTGTCAAATCCAGATTTAACAATGATCTATCAGGTCAATCAAGAAATGGCTGTGCGTATTAAGGAAACTATTAAAACAGCTCAGTCTGTTGACGAATTGGTCGAGGCGGTTGCGACCAAGCGTTATACCAAGGCGCGTGTCAGACGCCTCTTGACCTATATTCTGGTGCAGGCCAGAGAAAGCGACTTGCCAGAAGCCATCCATGTCCTTGGATTTACCGAAAAAGGCAGACAACACCTCAAGTCTCTGAAAGAGCAGGTCCATCTAGTCAGCCGAATTGGCAAAGAACCTTGGGATGCTATGACTCAAAAGGCAGACCAGATTTACCAACTAGGATACCCAAGCATCGCAGAGCAGAATTTTGGCAGAGTCCCGATTAGAATAGAAACAAACTAAGTCTACTGAAAGGTAGGCTTTTTTAGAATATTTTCGAATAAATAGATAGAAAAGAAAAATCTTGTACAAGTTCCTGACAATTTCTTTCTTTTTGTGTATAATAGTGGAAAAGAGGTAAAATGAGGTATGGTTATGGAAGCAGTTCTTTATTCAACATTCCGAAATCATTTAAAGGACTACATGAAGAAGGTAAATGATGAATTTGAGCCTTTGACGGTGGTCAATAAAAATCCAGATGAGGATATTGTAGTCCTTTCAAAGAGCGAGTGGGATAGTATTCAGGAAACCCTGAGAATCGCTCAAAATAAGGAACTTTCTGACAAGGTCTTGCGAGGAATGGCTCAAGTTCGTGCTGGAAGCACTCAGGTGCATGTGATTGAGGAGTGAGGAATGCTGCTCAAATTTACAGAAGATGCCTGGGCGGATTATTGCTATTGGCAAAACCAAGATAAGAAAACATTAAAAAGGATCAATAAATTAATCAAGGATATTCAACGCGATCCTTTTGTAGGAATGGGGAAACCAGAACCACTCAAGTATGACTATCAAGGAGCTTGGTCGCGGCGCATTGATGCAGAAAATCGCTTGATTTATATAATAGATGGAGATAGCGTGGCTTTCTTGTCCTTCAAAGATCATTACTAAGTCTACTGAAAGGTAGGCTTTTTTGCTTCGTTTTTCGTGGAAATTTAAATTTTTAAAGATTCTTAATTTTACTTGAAAATCTAAGGGATTTCTTCAAAAATTCACACAAAACTCTTCAATTTGGGTTTGTGAAAATCGGTTTTTTATGATAGAATATTAAGGAATGTATGTCATTCGATAAACAAATTTAATGAGGTAAAAACATGGAAATCATGACACTTGCGATTGCTGTTTTTGCCGTCATCATTGGTTTAGTCATTGGATATGTCAGCATCTCAGCTAAGATGAAATCATCTCAAGAGGCTGCAGAGTTGATGCTTCTAAATGCTGAACAAGAAGCAACTAATTTACGAGGACAAGCTGAGCGCGAAGCGGATTTATTGTTAAATGAAGCCAAGAGCGAAAGCAAGTCTCTTAAAAAAGAAGCACTATTGGAGGCCAAAGAGGAAGCCAGAAAATACCGTGAAGAAGTGGACGCTGAATTTAAGTCAGAACGTCAGGAGCTCAAGCAAATTGAAAGTCGTTTGACGGAGAGAGCTACGAGCCTTGACCGTAAGGACGACAATTTGACGAACAAAGAAAAAACACTTGAACAAAAAGAACAAAGTATTTCTGATAGAGCAAAAAACCTTGATGCACGTGAAGAGCAATTAGAGGAAGTCGAAAGACAAAAAGAAGCTGAACTTGAACGTATCGGTTCCCTTTCCCAAACTGAGGCTCGAGATATTATCTTGGCTCAGACAGAGGAAAACTTGACCAAGGAAATTGCTAGCCGCATTCGTGAGGCTGAGCAAGAAGTCAAGGAACGTTCAGACAAGATTGCGAAAGATATCTTGGTTCAGGCTATGCAGCGTATCGCTGGTGACTATGTAGCAGAGTCAACAAACTCAACAGTTCACCTACCAGATGATACCATGAAGGGACGCATTATCGGACGCGAAGGTCGAAATATTCGTACCTTTGAAAGTTTGACAGGGGTCGATGTGATTATCGACGATACACCGGAAGTGGTGACCTTGTCAGGATTTGATCCGATTCGTCGTGAAATTGCTCGTATGACTATGGAAATGTTGCTCAAAGATGGCCGTATCCACCCAGCTCGTATCGAGGAGTTGGTTGAGAAAAACCGTCAAGAGATTGACAATAAAATCCGTGAATATGGTGAGGCTGCTGCTTACGAGATTGGTGCGCCAAACCTTCATCCAGACTTGATGAAGATCATGGGACGCTTGCAGTTCCGTACTTCATATGGACAAAATGTCTTGCGTCATTCGATTGAAGTTGCTAAGTTATCTGGTATCATCGCGAGTGAACTTGGTGAAAATGCAGCTCTTGCCCGTCGTGCTGGATTCCTTCATGACATCGGAAAAGCTATTGACCGCGAGGTTGAAGGTAGCCACGTTGAGATTGGTACGGAGTTGGCTCGTAAGTACAAGGAACACCCAGTTGTGGTGAATACCATTGCTAGCCACCACGGCGATGTCGAAGCCGAAAGCGTCATTGCAGTGATCGTTGCTGCAGCAGATGCCTTGAGTGCAGCGCGTCCAGGTGCTCGTAGTGAATCTCTTGAAAGCTATATCAAGCGTCTCCATGACTTGGAAGAAATCGCCAATGGCTTTGAAGGGGTGCAAAATAGCTTTGCCCTTCAAGCAGGACGTGAAATCCGTATCATGGTTAATCCAGGACAAATCAAAGACGACAAAGTCACAATCTTGGCTCACAAAGTTCGTGAGAAAATTGAAAACAATCTCGATTACCCAGGAAATATCAAGGTAACCGTGATCCGCGAACTTCGTGCAGTAGATTATGCTAAATAAATAAGAAAGAGCAGTTGAAATATTACTGCTTTTTTGTTACACTAGATAGAAAGACTGTAGAAGGATAACTGACGTGATCATCAGTATCCGAGAGAAATTTCACTTTATTTCACAGACTAACTAAAGGAGACATAATGGCAGACCGAGGCTTGCTAATCGTTTTTTCTGGTCCTTCAGGAGTTGGGAAAGGAACGGTTAGAAGAGAGATTTTTGAGAGTTCTGATAATCAATTTCAATACTCTGTATCGATGACGACGCGCGCGCAACGTCCTGGTGAAGTGGACGGAGTGGACTATTTCTTCCGTACTCGTGAAGAGTTTGAAGAGCTAATCCGTCAAGGTCAGATGTTGGAATATGCAGAATATGTCGGTAACTATTATGGAACTCCTCTGACCTATGTCAATGAAACTCTGGACAAGGGAATCGATGTCTTTCTTGAGATTGAAGTCCAAGGAGCCCTTCAGGTTAAGAAAAAGGTTCCAGATGCTGTCTTTATCTTCCTAACACCACCAGATTTGGATGAATTGCAAGATCGTTTGATAGGTCGTGGAACAGATAGCGCTGAAGTGATTGCCCAACGAATCGAAAAAGCCAAGGAAGAAATTGCCCTCATGCGTGAGTATGATTATGCCATTGTCAACGATCAGGTGCCCCTCGCTGCTGAACGTGTCAAGCGTGTGATCGAAGCAGAACACTTCCGTGTGGACCGTGTTATTGGTCACTACCAGGAGATGTTGCCAAAATCTCCAACTACTCGATAAACTATAGGAAACAGGTACAAGCAAATGATGTTAAAACCCTCTATTGATACCTTGCTGGACAAGGTACCATCAAAATATTCACTCGTAATCTTGGAAGCAAAACGTGCCCACGAACTAGAAGCAGGCGCACCAGCGACTCAAGAGTTTAAGTCTGAAAAATCAACTCTTCGCGCCTTGGAAGAAATCGAGTCAGGAAACGTTACGATTCACCCAGATCCAGAAGGAAAACGTGAAGCAGTTCGTCTCCGTATCGAAGAAGAAAAACGCCGAAAAGAAGAAGAAGAAAAGAAAATCAAAGAGCAAATCGCTAAAGAAAAAGAAGATGGTGAAAAAATTTAAGGTTGGGGGGACTCAATCTTATTTTTTCTATTGCAAGAATGTACTGACAAGAAGGAGGTGAGAAAATGGCTATCGCAAAAATTATCGTGGATGTTCCCCTGATGCAGACGGATCAGCCCTATAGTTATAAGGTCCCTGAGGAATTTGTAGACATGCTGGAAGCCGGTATGCGGGTCCATGTCCCCTTCGGTAAGGGCAATCGTTTGATCCAAGGAATTGTGCTAGGCTTGGAGTCCCAGTCAGATGAAGAAGTGACAGATCAGGACTTGAAAGAGATTGCAGAGGTGCTGGACTTTTCTCCAGTCTTGACCCAGGAGCAACTATGGCTGGCTGAGGAGCTACGTAAGTCCGTCTTTTCCTACAAAATCTCCATTCTAAAAGCCATGCTTCCAGGATTTTTAAACTCCAGTTATGATAAGATTCTCTATCCTCTGGAAGGTCTGAGTCAGGATGACCGAGAGCGCTTGTTTGGTTCAGAAAATTCGCTAGCCTTTTCTTCCCTAGATTTAGGCAAGCAGGCAGAAATGATGCGCTTGACTAGAAAAGGTCTGCTCCGCATAGAGTATCAGGCAGTCGATCAGAAGAAGGTCAAGACCCAGTCTTGGTATGAGGTTGATGCTACTCGACTAGAGCAGATTGAGATTTCTACGCGTGCTAAGAAAAAGGCAGAGCTGAGAGACTATTTACTGGCTCATCCGGAAAGTGCTCCTCTGGCTAGCTTATTAGAGTCTTATTCGCGGGAGCAAATCAACTTCTTTGTGGAACAAGGAGCTCTAACCCTAGTACAAAAGGAAGTGCAACGTTCAGCTGCTTATTTTGAAGGCATTGAAGCAAGTAGACCTTTGGAGCTGAACCCAGAGCAAAGACAGGCGCGTGATGCCGTTGTCAGTGCTATTGGCAGTCAGCAACCTCCTTTCCTCCTTCAAGGGATTACAGGAAGTGGGAAAACAGAGGTTTACTTACAGATCATCCAAGGAGCCTTGGACAAGGGCAAGACGGCTATTTTGCTGGTACCTGAGATTTCTCTGACGCCACAAATGACGGAGCGGTTCATTGCTCGTTTCGGCGAGAAAGTAGCCATCCTTCACTCAGGCTTGTCTAATGGTGAAAAGTACGATGAATGGCGCAAGGTCGAGCGTGGAGATGCTCAAGTTGTTGTTGGCGCTCGATCAGCCATCTTTGCACCTATAAAAAATCTAGGTGTCATCATTATCGATGAAGAGCATGAAGCTAGTTACAAACAAGACAGCAATCCGCGTTATCATGCTAGAGAGGTCGCCATTCTACGGGCCCAGTACAATCAAGCGGCCCTGGTCCTTGGTTCAGCGACACCGAGCTTAGAGAGCCGTGCGCGGGCTGGAAAAGGTGTCTATCAACACTTACGTCTAACCCAACGGGCCAATCCTTTAGCCACTATTCCTGAGGTTCAAGTGATTGACTTTCGGGACTATATCGGGCAGAATGAGACATCAAACTTTTCCCCTCCTTTGCTAGAGGCCATTCAAGATCGCCTGGATAAAAAAGAGCAGGTAGTCCTCATGCTCAACCGTCGGGGTTATTCTAGCTTTGTTATGTGTCGGGAGTGTGGAACGGTAGATAGCTGTCCCAACTGTGATATTTCTCTGACTCTCCACATGGATACCAAGACCATGAACTGCCATTACTGTGGCTTTTCTAAGGGAATTCCTCATGTCTGTCCCAACTGTCAGAGTCGCAGCATTCGCTACTACGGGACGGGGACTCAGAAAGCCTACGATGAACTGGCAGAACTCTTTCCTCAGGCCCGCATTCTACGGATGGATGTGGATACGACCCGCAAGAAAGGTAGTCACCAAGCTCTTCTTGACCAGTTTGGCCGAGGGGAAGCAGATATCTTGCTAGGAACGCAGATGATTGCCAAGGGCTTGGATTTTCCAAATGTAACCCTAGTAGGAGTGCTCAATGCGGACACGGCCTTGAATCTACCTGATTTTCGTTCTTCTGAGAGAACTTTCCAACTCTTAACTCAGGTGGCAGGCCGTGCAGGACGTGCGGAAAAAGCTGGGCAGGTCTTGATCCAGTCTTACAATCCTGATCACTATGCCATTCGTTTTGCCAAGGAACAGGACTATGAAGGTTTTTATGCTTATGAAATGAGTATCAGGCGCCAACTCGGCTATCCGCCTTATTATTTCACTATTGGGATTACCCTCTCTCACAAGAAAGAAGAAGAGGTTGTCAAACGTGCCTATGAAGTTATGGGAATTTTGCGATCAGGTTTATCGGAAACTAGTAAAATCCTTGGACCAACGCCAAAACCAATCGCCCGTACCCACAACCTTTATCATTACCAGATTTTGATTAAATATCGTTTAGAAGATGAGCTGGGTCCAACCCTCAATCAGGTCTTGGCCTTGACTCAAGAACGTGAAAATAGCGAGCTTCGTCTCAGCATTGACCACGAACCGCAGCAATTTTTATAAGAAGGAGAAGAAATGACAAAACTAATCTTTATGGGGACACCTGATTTTTCAGCGACAGTTTTGAAGGGGTTGTTATCAGACGACCGTTACGAGATCCTAGCTGTTGTGACCCAGCCAGACCGCGCTGTCGGCCGTAAAAAAGTGATCCAAGAAACCCCAGTCAAGCAGGCCGCCAAAGAAGCGGGCCTTCCTATCTACCAACCTGAAAAATTATCTGGAAGCTTAGAGCTGGAAGCTATTATGAATTTAGGAGCGGATGGGATTGTGACCGCTGCTTTTGGGCAGTTTCTCCCAAGCAAACTTCTTGATAGCATGGACTTTGCGGTCAATGTTCACGCCTCCCTTCTTCCCAAACACCGTGGTGGAGCTCCCATTCATTATGCCCTGATTCAAGGGGATGAGGAAGCAGGTGTGACCATTATGGAAATGGTGAAGGAAATGGATGCAGGAGATATGATTTCTCGTCGCAGTATTCCCATCTCAGATGAGGACAATGTCGGCACCTTGTTTGAAAAATTAGCGATTGTTGGTCGTGACTTGCTTTTGGACACCCTTCCTGGTTATATTGCTGGGGAGATCAAACCTGAACCACAAGATCCTAGTCAAGTTACTTTCTCGCCAAATATCAAGCCAGAGGAAGAGAAACTGGATTGGACTAAAACCAATCGCCAACTCTTTAACCAAATCCGAGGGATGAATCCTTGGCCTGTAGCCCATACTTTCCTTAAGGGTGACCGCTTTAAGATCTATGAAGCCCTACCAGTAGAAGGTCAGGGAAATTCAGGTGAGATCCTCTCAATTGGTAAAAAGGAATTGATCGTTGCAACGGCTGAAGGAGCTCTATCTCTCAAGCAAGTGCAGCCAGCAGGTAAGCCTAAGATGGACATTGCTTCCTTCCTCAACGGTGTTGGACGCACATTGACAGTAGGAGAACGATTTGGTGACTAAAGTAGAAACGGCTAGAAGTCTAGCTCTAGCAGTGCTAGAGGATGTTCTAGTCAACCAAGCATATTCGAATATTGCTTTAAACAAACACCTCAAGGTGAGTCAACTCTCAGTAGCAGATAAGGGTTTGGTGACAGAGATTGTCTACGGTACGGTAGCCCGAAAACTGACTCTGGAATGGTACCTGTCCCACTTTATTCAAGACCGGGATAAGCTAGATAACTGGCTCTATATCCTGCTCCTTCTGAGCGCCTACCAACTTCGGTATCTGGATAAGATTCCTAATCACGCTGTAGTCAATGAAGCGGTAGAGCTAGCCAAAACCCGTAAAAAAGGCAGTGAAAAATTGGTCAACGCTGTTCTTCGTCGTATCTTGCGAGAAGGGTGGCCAGATATTGCAACTATCAAACGCAAAAACAAGCGTGATTCCATTGCCTATTCTCTCCCAGTTTGGCTAGTGTCTAAGCTCAAGGAAGAATACGGTGAAGAGCGAGCCCAAGCCATCTTTGAAAGTCTCTTGGTGCGCAACAAAGCCAGTATTCGGGTGACTGACTTGAGTCGAAAAGAGGAAATACAAGCCTTGTTGGAGGCAACTGATTCCCCTTTGGCGGCCACTGGTTTGGTCAAGGAGCAGGGACACTTTGCGGGACATGATTTGTTTTCAGAGGGTGCTATTACCATCCAAGACGAGTCCAGTCAATTGGTTGCTCCCACTCTTGATCTGCAAGGCGATGAGCAGGTCCTGGATGCCTGTGCCGCTCCGGGTGGAAAAACAGCCCATATGGCTTCTTACCTCACATCTGGTAAGGTGACGGCTTTGGATCTTTATGACCATAAGTTGGACTTGATCCAAGAAAATGCGGAGCGTTTAGGTGTGGCAGATCAAGTGCAAACGCAAAAATTGGATGCCAGAAAGGTGCATGAGTTTTTTGAAAAGGACTCTTTTGATAAGATTTTGGTAGATGCTCCCTGTTCTGGGATTGGACTCTTGCGTCGTAAACCAGACATCAAATACAATAAAGAAACAGCAGATTTCACCTCCTTACAGGAAATTCAGCTGGAAATATTAGGTAGTGTTTGTCAAACGCTACGAAAAGGTGGTATAATAACTTATAGTACCTGTACTATTGTCTCTGAGGAGAACTTTCAAGTCGTTGAGGCGTTTTTAGAAAGTCATCCCGAGTTCGAGCAGGTTAAACTAGAACACGAATGTAAAGATATCCTGAAAGATGGCTGCATCCTGATTACTCCAGAATTGTATGGAAGTGATGGATTCTTTATCAGCCAATTTCGCAAGATATCAGAATAGGAAGGAACTGACACAATGGAAATAGCATTATTAACAGATGTTGGTCAGAAACGGACAAATAATCAGGACTATGTCAATCACTTTGTCAACCGAGCAGGACGCACTATGATCATCTTGGCTGACGGGATGGGGGGACACCGTGCAGGAAATATCGCTAGTGAGATGGCGGTAACAGACCTTGGTGTGGCTTGGGTGGATACCCAAATCGACTCAGTCAATGAAGTTCGTGAGTGGTTTGCCCACTACCTAGAGATTGAAAATCAAAAAATTCATCAACTAGGTCAGGACGAAGCCTACAGAGGCATGGGAACAACGCTAGAAGCTGTTGCGTTTATTGACAACCAAGCCATCTATGCTCACATTGGAGATTCTCGTATCGGTTTGATTCGTGGAGAAGAATACCACCAGTTGACGAGTGACCATTCCTTGGTCAACGAATTGCTCAAGGCTGGTCAATTGACTCCAGAAGAAGCAGAAACTCACCCTCAAAAGAATATCATCACCCAGTCTATCGGACAAAAAGATGAAATCCAGCCAGATTTTGGGATGATTACACTGGAGTCAGGAGATTATCTCTTGCTCAATAGTGATGGTTTGACCAATATGATTTCGGCAAGTGAGATTTATGATATCGTAACCAGCGATATTTCCCTAGCAGACAAGGCGGCAACCCTTATTCGTTTTGCTAACAATGCAGGAGGTTTAGACAACATTACGGTTGCCCTTGTTTACATGAACGAGGAGGCAGCAGAATGATCCAAATCGGCAAGATTTTTGCCGGGCGGTATCGGATTGTCAAGCAGATTGGTCGAGGAGGCATGGCAGATGTTTACTTGGCCAAGGATTTGATCCTAGACGGGGAAGAAGTGGCAGTGAAGGTCCTGAGGACCAACTACCAGACGGACCCGATTGCTGTGGCACGTTTCCAACGTGAAGCGAGAGCCATGGCGGATCTGGACCATCCTCATATCGTTCGGATAACAGATATTGGTGAGGAAGACGGTCAACAGTACCTAGCTATGGAATACGTAGCAGGCCTTGACCTCAAGCGTTATATCAAAGAACACTATCCTCTTTCAAATGAAGAAGCAGTTCGGATTATGGGGCAAATCCTCTTGGCCATGCGCTTAGCCCATACTCGAGGAATTGTTCACCGGGATTTGAAACCTCAAAATATCCTCTTGACACCTGACGGCACAGCTAAGGTCACGGACTTTGGGATTGCTGTAGCCTTTGCGGAGACTAGTCTGACCCAGACCAACTCAATGTTAGGCTCTGTTCATTATTTGTCACCTGAACAAGCGCGTGGTTCTAAAGCGACTTTCCAGAGTGATATCTATGCAATGGGGATTATCTTCTATGAGATGCTGACGGGACATATCCCTTACGATGGGGATAGCGCGGTTACGATTGCCCTCCAGCATTTCCAGAAACCACTTCCGTCCGTCATAGCTGAAAATCCATCTGTCCCTCAGGCTTTAGAAAATGTTGTCATCAAGGCAACTGCTAAGAAGCTGTCAGATCGTTATCAGTCTGTTTCGGAAATGTATGTGGACTTGTCAACTAGCTTGTCTTATAATCGTCGCAATGAACCGAAGCTGGTCTTTGATGATGCGAGTAAGGCAGACACTAAGACTTTACCTAAAGTTCCACAAAGTACACTGACATCGATTCCTAAAGCTTCGGCGCAGGAAGAACGCCCTCAGCCAAAGAAACCAACTCAACCAGTGGCAGAGCCGGCTCCAGCGCCAAAGCCAGCCAAGAAACGGAAGTTTAAGGCTCGCTATATGATTCTTTTAGCTAGTCTTCTATTGGTTGCGGCCTCTTTAATCTGGATTTTATCTAGAACACCTGCAACGATTCCGATTCCTGATGTGGCTGGACAAACCGTTGCAGAGGCCAAAGAAGCACTCAAAAAATCCAAGTTTGAAGCTGGTGAAGAAAAGTCAGAGGCCAGTGATACTGTAGCAGAAGGCCGCGTTATTCGAACGGATCCAGAAGCTGGTAGTGGCCGAAAAGAAGGAACCAAGGTCAATTTGATTGTTTCTTCTGGTAAGCAATCCTTCCAATTGAGTAATTACGTCGGACGCAAGTATACGGATGTTGTAGCCGAACTCAAGGAGAAGAAGGTTCCTGAAAATCTAATCAAGATGGAAGAGGAAGAATCCAGCGAAAGTGAACCTGGAACCATCCTTAGACAGACTCCTGCTTCGGGTTCGACTTATGATCTCTCAAAAGCTACTACGATTACCTTAACAGTGGCTAAGAAGGTGACTAGTGTCAGCATGCCGAACTACGTCGGTTCAAGCCTCGAGTTTACAAAGAATAACCTGACTCAGATTGTCGGTGTGAAGGAAGCAAATATTGAGATTGTAGAAGTATCGACTGCTCCTGAAGGAACGGCAGAAGGAACTGTTGTAAGTCAAACGCCAAGAGCAGGAGAACTGGTTGATCTTGCAAGTACGCGTATCAAACTTTCCATCTACAAACCAAAAACACCACCGTCAACTTCATCCTCTAATCCTGGCCAACGTGGGAACCAGGGTTCTCCTACAAGTCCAAACCAGGGGAACCAACAAGGAAATCAACAAGGGAACACTCCTTCTAGCAGTTCATCCAATAATGAAGGATCTCACGAAAGTTCTCGAGATTAAACGAATCTTTGTCATGATTTCATGACAAAGATTTTTTTTCACAAGATTTTGTGATAAAATATAGGAAGTAGAAAAAAGGAGGAGAAAATGGACGAATCGAGAGAGTTGAATGCCGTCATTGATGTGATTATGCTAGCAGGAACCATTCTCCTGAAAAGTGGCTCAGAGATTCATCGGGTTGAGGATACGATGATCCGTATTGCCCATTCGCAGGGAATAATGGATTGCAATGTTCTTGCCATGCCTGCAGCTATTTTCTTTTCTATTGAAAACACCAATATTTCTCGGATGAAACGAGTGACCTCATCTTCTTATAACATTGAAAAAGTTTGTGATGTCAACCAAGTATCACGGGAGCTTGTGGGCGGGCAGATTGATCTCTCGACAGCCTTTAAAAAGCTCAAAGAAATTAGTAATCAAGCCCTTCCTTATACCAAGTTCCAAGTGACTGTAGCAGCGACCCTCAGTGCCCCTTTCTTCTCGATTATGTTTGGGGGCAACGTTTATGATGCTTTTGGTGCGGCTATTGCGACCTTATTTGGATTTGCCTTCTCTCTCTACGTAGAGAAGTTTGTCCGCATTCCTTTTGTAACGGCCTTTGCGGGTGCCTTTGTTTTCGGATTGATTGCCCAGTTCTGGGCCCGCTATACAGGATTTCCTTCGACGGCAGACCTGATTATAGCAGGAGCGGTCATGCCCTTTGTTCCAGGGATTGCTCTGACAAATGCAGTTCGGGATATCATGACCAACCATATCAACTCTGGTATGAGCAAGATGTTTGAATCTTTGCTCATTACCCTCGCTTTAGGGGCTGGCACCTCTGTCGCCCTGGTTTTGATGACATAAGATGACTCTAACAAGTATTTTACTCCAAGCAGTGGCGAGTTTACTCGCCATTATCACCTTTCTAATCGTACTGAATGTTCAACGCTCCATGCTCCTACCTGGTGGTATTTTGGGAATGGGCGTTTGGCTCCTCTATCTCGTGCTCAAAGAACCAACCAATGTTATTATCGCGACCTTTATCGCAGCAGTAATTGGCTCTTGCATCAGTCAGATTTTAAGTATTGTCTATAAGACACCAGCGGTGGTCTTTGTCTTGGCTATTCTTGCCCCCTTGGTGCCAGGTTATTTATCCTATCGAACGACAGCTTTCTTTGTGACAGGCGATTACAGCCATGCTATTGCCAGCGCGACTTTGGTAGTCATGTTAGCCCTTGTTATTTCTATTGGAATGGCAAGTGGAACGGTAATTCTAAAGCTTTATTACTACATCCGAAAACAACGAGGAATCTCTTCCTAATGCAGTCAAAGCAAAGACTTGATTTGTTGAATCAAGTCTTTTTTCTCTCTTTTGTTCCTATTTGTGATAAAATAGAATGAAACGATTTTTTACAATGAATGAAAAAACAGAGGTAAATATGACAATCGGTATTGATAAGATTGGTTTTGCGACCAGTCAATATGTCTTGAAATTACAAGACTTAGCAGAAGCGAGGGGAGTTGACCCCGAAAAATTTAGCAAGGGACTCTTGTTAAATGAAATTAGTATTGCGCCACTGACTGAGGACATTGTTACCTTGGCAGCTAGTGCAAGCAACTCTATTTTAACAGACAAAGAAAAAGAAGAAATCGATATGGTCATCGTGGCGACCGAGTCAGGGATTGACCAGAGTAAGGCAGCTGCAGTCTTTGTTCATGGCCTATTAGGCATTCAACCTTTCGCTCGTAGCTTTGAAATCAAAGAAGCCTGCTATGGAGCGACAGCTGCCCTTCATTATGCTAAATTGCATGTGGAGAATTCTCCAGAGTCTAAGGTTCTGGTCATTGCCAGTGATATTGCCAAGTATGGTGTGGGAACTCCTGGTGAACCAACTCAGGGTGCTGGAAGTGTGGCGATGTTGATTACCCAAAATCCACGCATCATGGCCTTTAACAATGATAACGTTGCCCAAACGCGTGACATCATGGATTTCTGGCGTCCGAATTATTCAAGCACTCCTTATGTAAACGGCATGTACTCGACCCAACAGTATCTTGATTGCCTGACAACGACTTGGGATGAATACAAGAAACGCTATGATTGGACTATGGGTGACTTTGCAGCTATCTGCTTCCACTTGCCTTATCCTAAGTTGGCCCTAAAAGGCTTGCGCAAGATGATGGACAAAACTTTGTCTAAAGAAAAACAGGATAGTTTGCAAGAGAACTTTGATAAGTCCATCCTTTACAGTCAGATGATTGGAAATATCTACACGGGTTCCCTCTTCCTCGGGCTTCTCTCCCTTTTGGAAAATGCAGAGACTTTGAAGGCTGGAGATAAAATTGCCCTCTACAGTTACGGAAGTGGAGCGGTTTCAGAATTCTTTAGTGGTGAATTGGTCGAAGGCTATGAGGCTTACCTTGATAAGGGGCGCTTGAGCAAACTCAAACAACGTACAACATTGTCTGTTGCAGACTATGAAAAAGTCTTCTTCGAAGAATTGCAGTTGGATGAATCTGGTTCAGCCCAGTTTGCAGGTTTTGAAAATCAAGACTATGCCTTGGTTGAAATTCTCGACCACCAACGCCGTTATAGCAAGGTTGAAAAATAATGAAGTTAAGTTGGAATGGATTTTCTAAAAAATCATACCAAGAGCGCCTAGAGTTGTTGCGAGCTCAGGCGCTCCTTAGTCCTGAAAAGCAAATGAGTCTCGAGCAGGATGAACAAATCAGCTTGGCAGTTGCAGATCAGCTGAGTGAGAATGTAGTGGGAACTTTTTCTCTACCTTATTCGATCATTCCAGAGCTTTTGGTGAATGGTCAGGACTACACAGTTCCCTATGTGACAGAAGAACCGTCCGTGGTTGCTGCGGCTAGCTATGCTAGTAAAATCATCAAGCGAGCAGGTGGCTTTACTGCTCAAGTACATGAGCGCCAGATGATTGGTCAGGTAGCCCTTTATCAAGTTGCTGAACCTGAAAAAGCGCAAGAGAAGATTGCCAACAAGAAAGCCGAACTCTTGGAACTTGCCAATCAAGCCTATCCTTCTATCGTCAAACGTAGTGGTGGGGCGCGTGATTTACATGTAGAGCAGATCAAAGGTGAAACAGACTTTCTCGTTGTTTATCTTCATGTCGATACCCAGGAAGCCATGGGAGCCAATATGCTCAACACCATGCTAGAAGCCTTGAAACCAGTCTTAGAAGAACTCAGTCAGGGACAGAGTCTCATGGGAATCCTGTCCAATTACGCAACCGATTCTCTAGTGACAGCAAGCTGTCGTATCGCCTTTCGCTACTTGAGCCCTCAAAGGGACCAAGGACGAGAAATTGCGGAGAAAATAGCTTTGGCTAGCCAGTTTGCGCAGGCAGATCCTTACCGAGCAGCTACTCACAATAAAGGGATTTTTAATGGTATCGATGCCATTTTAATCGCCACGGGTAATGACTGGCGTGCTATCGAAGCTGGGGCTCATGCCTTTGCCAGTCGAGACGGACGCTATCAAGGTCTTAGTCGATGGAGTCTAGATAGGGACACAGAAGAATTGGTCGGTGAGATGACCTTACCTATGCCTGTAGCGACCAAGGGTGGTTCTATCGGTCTCAACCCCCGTGTTGCTCTCAGTCACGAACTACTGGGAAATCCTTCTGCCAAAGAATTAGCTCAAATTATCGTTTCTATCGGACTGGCACAAAACTTTGCGGCTCTGAAAGCCTTGGTGAGTACGGGCATCCAGCAAGGCCACATGAAGTTGCAGGCCAAATCCTTAGCTCTCCTAGCAGGTGCTAGTGAGTCTGAAGTTGCTCCCCTAGTTGAGCGCCTCATCGCAGAGAAAACCTTTAACTTAGAGACAGCCCGGCGCTATCTTGAAAACTTAAGATCATAAAAAAACTCAGACGAATTCGTCTGAGTTTTTTGTACTTAAATACTTTTTCCTGGTAATAGTGTGACGGGTAAGAAGTAACCAGTTGTCGCGACCTCTTTGCCTTCGATCTTCTGCAAGAGAAGATCAACAGTGAGGTGGGCAATCTCTTTCATTGGTTGCTTAATCGTTGTCAGGTGAGGATAGTAGTTCTCGATAAAGTAGGTCCCATCATAGCCGATGACCTTGAGCTCATCAGGAACAGAGATACCTAGCTCCTGAGCGATTTTGATCACCAGGATAGCTGTCAAATCATCCGAAGCAAAAATCGCATCTGGTTTCTGATGGGTCAAGATATTTTTGATTTCCATTTCTTTTCTGACGGGAGAAAAATCACTCGAAACATTGATAATAGGCGCTTTCGGGAGAACAGAGGCAAATCCAGCATGGCGCAGTCCAGTCGGTGAGTTAGAGTTATCATTTCCTGTAATCATGATGATAGACTGGGCTCCAGTCTTGACCAGAGTTTGGGCTGCGAGGACCCCGCCACCGTAGTTATCAGAGGAGACGACAGGGATGTCTGGTGATAGATTTCGGTCAAAGGAAATAATCGGTGCCGTCACACGATTGTAGTCTTCGATTCCCAAGTTGTGACTTCCAGAAATGATACCATCGACCTGGTTGGCCTCCAGCATTTCAATGTACTCCCGTTCTTTTTCAGAGTCATGTTCGCTGTTACAGATGATGGTTTTGTAACCATTTTTGAAGAGTTGGTGTTCCAACTTGTCAATCAACTCTGCATAAAAGACATGACTGATGTTTGGAAAAATAAGTCCAATCAACTTGGCAGATTTTCCTTGGAGACTTCGAGCCAGATTATTGGGCTTGTAGCCCAATTCTCGCATGGCTTCATTAACCTTTTGGATGGTTTTCTCAGATAGATAACCCTTTTTATTGATGACCCGTGAGACGGTAGTGGGGCTGACGCCTGCAAGTTTGGCGACATCAGTTAGTTTTGCGACCATAATCTAATTCATAGTAGGTTCCGGTTGGCTTTCCAGACTTGATCAGGATACCGTTTTGATCGGCATGCGGAAAGACGCGACCAGAAAATACTTTTTCTCCTTTATTGATGAAAATTTCAAAGACAGAATTGTCGATGAAAATTGTAGCAGTAGTAGCCTGATTATCGATAGGGCAAGAACGAGTCGTCCCAAATTCTTGGGCATACTGTTCTCCAGCTTGGCTACGATCCACTGTCACTTGACCTTTTACAAGGTCAAAGTTGATGGAAAGTCCCTTGCCTTCTTTATCAGCAAGTAAGACAATCTCGCTCTGGCTATTGGCTTTCAAGTTGAGCTCGAGTTCGTAGGTGTTATTGGTTTGAGTACGATTTGAGAAGACCTCTTCAGAAGAACGAAGTTCTTTGACGGCTGATACAGGATATTGGTAGAGTTTGCCATCTTTGATAGTGAGTTCTTTGACCAATGAGAAGGTTCCTTGGTGGTCAAAACGATCAGATGGGTAAGAAACATCTGGCAGTCCAAGCCAACTTACTGCTAGTGCACGTCCATCCGGAGCGTTGAAGGCTTGAGTTGCATAGGCTTCAAAACCATAGTCTAGATTTTGCAATGGAGACACATCGACCATTTTGGCATTTTCAGGATCAAAGGAAGCCCCGATTTTGTACATGTTTGGATAGATATTGTCATAGTCTAGAACAGCCTTATCCAATCCTTGTGGGCAGTAGAGAAGGACAGGTTGCTCGCCTACAAAGACTAGATTTGGACATTCCATCATGTAGGCAGTGCGGTCGTTAGCAAAGTCTAGGTCACCAACCTTTTGCCAGTTGGTGTAGTCATTATCAATAGCCTTGTAGAGACGAACAAAGCCTTTTTTCTCCAAGTCCTGTCCACCCACGATAGCATAATATTGCCCCTTAAAGTTGAAAATTTGTGGGTCACGGAAGTGGTCGGTAGAGTCTGCTGGCTGGTCAATCAAGACCTTGTCAATCTTCGTAATCTTGCCATCTTTTCCCAAAAGAGCACCGATCTGGTATGGGTGACGAATCCAGTTTTCATCGCGGACATTTCCTGTATAAAATAGGAACAAGTTATCGCCAAACTGCATGGCAGAACCAGAGTAGGCCCCGTGGCTATCTAATGGAGTATCTGGCAAAACTTTGACTCCAGTTTCTGTAAAGTGCACCAGATCATCACTTTCAAGCTGCACCCAAGACTTCAAGCCATGAGCTGCACCAAAGGGGAAATTCTGGTAAAAGAGAATCCATTTACCATCAAAATAGGAAAAGCCATTTGGATCATTGAGAAGCCCCATTTTTGGCTCGACATGGTAACGAGTATGCCAAGGAGATTGTGCCATCTTTTCCTTGATTTGCTTGATTTCATTATTAGACCAGTCTTCATAGCGTCTGTAACGGCGCTCGGTTGTCCATTCCATTTTATCTTTCCTCCATAAGTTCTATTCTATTATTAATAGTAAACGTTTTCGACAAAAAAAGCAAGCCTTTTATGTTAAAAAAAAGAAAAATATGTCAAACGATTGCCATAAATCAAGTAAAGGAAATCTGGCAAATTTTCACGAAAAAATGAAAGAAAATGTAAACAAAAGCCTTGATTCCTCAAGTATAAAGATATTTTTTTGAGGAAAAAGAGAATAACCCTCAAAAACGAGCAAAAATAATCAGAGAAAAAAGAAAGGGAATAAAAAATTCTGCAAAACGCTTGACATATTTTAGAAACATGATAAAATAATAGTCGTAGGGCGGATAAAATCGCTTTCAAACACTTTACAAAATTTTATATAAGGAGATTTTTGCAAATGAACAATCAGGATATTGCAAAAAAGGTCATCGAAGCCCTTGGTGGACGTGAAAATGTCAACAGTGTAGCCCACTGTGCGACTCGTCTACGTGTCATGGTCAAAGATGAAGGGAAAATCAAGAAGGAAGTGATTGAGAACTTGGATAAAGTTCAAGGAGCTTTCTTTAACTCAGGCCAATACCAAATCATCTTTGGAACTGGTACAGTAAACAAGATGTACGACGAAGTGGTTGCACTTGGTTTGCCAACATCTTCTAAAGAAGATATGAAAGCAGAAGCTGCTAAACAAGGAAACTGGTTCCAACGTGCTATCCGTACTTTCGGTGATGTCTTTGTACCAATCATTCCAGTTATCGTAGCGACAGGTCTCTTCATGGGTCTTCGTGGTCTCTTGAACGCTCTTGGAATCACACTTCCAGAAGATGTTACCATTTACAGCCAAATCCTCACAGATACAGCTTTCATCATCTTACCAGGTTTAGTTGTTTGGTCAACCTTCCGTGTATTCGGTGGTAACCCAGCCGTTGGTATCGTCCTTGGTATGATGCTCGTATCTGACTCACTTCCAAATGCCTGGGCTGTTGCTTCTGGTGGTGAAGTAACTGCAATGCAGTTCTTCGGATTTATCCCAGTTGTAGGTTTGCAAGGTTCAGTTCTTCCAGCCTTCATCATCGGGGTTGTCGGAGCTAAATTTGAAAAAGCTGTTCGTAAAGTTGTTCCAGATGTACTTGACCTCTTGGTAACACCGTTCGTAACACTCCTTGTAATGTCAATCCTTGGATTGTTTGTTATCGGACCAGTCTTCCACGTTGTTGAAAGTTACATCCTCATTGGAACAAAAGCTATTCTTAACTTGCCATTCGGACTTGGTGGTTTCTTGATTGGTGGAGTTCACCAATTAATCGTCGTATCAGGTGTTCATCACATCTTCAACTTGCTTGAAGTTCAATTGCTTGCTGCTGACCATGCTAACCCATTCAACGCTATCATCACAGCTGCCATGACTGCTCAAGGTGCTGCGACAGTAGCCGTTGGTGTGAAAACTAAAAATCCTAAACTGAAAACACTTGCTTTCCCAGCTGCTCTTTCTGCCTTCCTAGGTATTACTGAGCCTGCTATCTTCGGGGTTAACTTGCGTTTCCGTAAACCATTCTTCCTTTCATTGATTGCTGGTGCAATCGGTGGTGGATTGGCATCTATCCTTGGACTTGCTGGTACTGGTAATGGTATCACAGTCATCCCTGGTACAATGCTTTACATTGGTAACGGACAACTTCTACAATACCTTCTTATGGTAGCTGTATCATTTGTACTTGGTTTTGCTCTTACTTACATGTTTGGTTACGAAGATGAAGTAGAAGAAGTTTCAGGAGCAATTTCTGAAGCTGAAACTGACCGTTTAACAGAAGAAGCAGTAACTGGTACTGTGGTTTCACCTAGCGAAGGTGTTATCCAAACACCAATCGTTGGTGACGTTGTTGCTCTTTCAAATGTGAATGACCCAGTATTCTCAAGTGGAGCTATGGGACAAGGTATCGCCGTGAAACCTAGCCAAGATGTTGTTTATGCACCAGCTGATGCTGAAGTAACAATCGTCTTCCCAACTGGCCATGCTTATGGATTGAGAACAGCTAACGGTGCTGAAATCTTAATTCACGTTGGTATCGACACTGTTTCAATGAACGGTGAAGGCTTCAACCATAAAGTTGCCCAAGGTGACAAGGTTAAAGCTGGAGATGTTCTTGGAACATTTGACTCAGCTAAGATTGCTGCTGCAGGTCTTGATAACACAACTATGGTTATCGTAACAAACACTGCAGACTTTGCTTCAGTAAATCCAGTTGCTTCTGGATCAGTTGCTAAGGGTGACGCAATCATCGAAGTTAAAGCTTAATAAAACAAAAAAACGAACAAATGTCATGTTTGTTCGTTTTTGCTTGAATGGTAAAATTTACAGAGGAAAATCTAAAATATTGAGCAATTTTCAGTCTGGAAATATGCTATAATAAAGAAAATAAATACAAGAGGTTAATCATGACAAAACTATACGGAAGCTTGGAAGCGGGCGGTACAAAATTTGTCTGTGCTGTCGGAGATGAAAACTATAACGTTGTAGAAAAGGTACAATTTCCTACAACAACACCTATTGAAACAATCGATAAAACCATCGAGTTCTTCTCAAAATTTGACAATCTTGCAGGACTTGCCATTGGTTCATTTGGTCCAATCGATATCGATAAAAACTCAAAAACTTATGGATTTATCACAACAACTCCAAAACCTAACTGGGGAAATGTCGACTTGCTTGGTGCTCTTCGTCGCGCTCTAAACGTGCCTATGTATTTTACGACAGACGTAAACAGTTCTGCATACGGTGAAGTGGTTGCTCGTAATAATGCCGGCGGTCGTATCGAAAACTTGGTTTATTACACAATCGGTACAGGTATCGGTGCAGGTGTTATCCAACGTGGCGAGTTTATTGGCGGTGTTGGTCACCCTGAGATGGGTCATTATTATGTGGCTAGACACCCAATGGATATTGAAAAAGAATTTAATGGCGTCTGTCCTTTCCACAAGGGCTGTTTGGAAGGCTTTGCGGCTGGTCCAAGTCTAGAAGCTCGTACAGGTGTTCGTGGCGAAAACATCGAACTCAACAGCTCTGTCTGGGATGTTCAAGCCTACTATATCGCTCAGGCTGCGGTCAATGCTACTGTGACTTTCCGTCCAGATGTGATCGTCTTTGGTGGTGGCGTTATGGCCCAACAACACATGCTGGACCGTGTGCGTGAGAAATTTACAGCTCTTCTCAATGGTTACCTACCAGTGCCAGACGTGCGTGACTACATTGTCACTCCAGCAGTCGCAGGAAATGGTTCTGCAACACTTGGGAACTTTGTCCTTGCTAAGAGTGTCGCAAAATAAAACAAAGAAAACATCCGCTTGGGAAACCAAACGGATGTTTTCTTTGAAGGCAATTTTTTTGAGCCTTTCCTTAAGTGATGACGGACGGTAGCGACTTTCTTCGAAATTCCATACCTAAACTTTGAGCCTAATGTCTCAAAGTTCCCGAACACCTGAAACCATTAGATTTCAGGTGTTTTTATCACGACGGAAAGGCTGGGTAAGTCCTCGATTCACTATCGAAAAGAGGCATGATTTCCATACTAAAGTATATTTAGTATCAGGCTATAGTCTATCTATGATCTAAAAATCCGTTTGGTTTCCCAAACGGATTTTTCTATTCTCAAAACATCTGCCAGAAGAAATCAATGATATAGGTCAAACCATAAGTATAAACCACTAGGGTAAAGGGCTTGGTCAAAACGATGATAATCATATAGCGTTTGAAGGTCATCTTGGTCAGGGCGGCCAGCATACACAGAAAGTCAGCCGGGCTAACTGGCCAGATCATCATAAAGATAAAGAACCGCTCGAAACGATTGCCTTTATCTAGCCAACCGATGTACTTGTCATAGGTGCGCTTGCTGACGACCGACTGAACAAAGGCAGCTCCATAGAGACGTACCAGGTAAAAGATAATGGCACAGCCAATCACGATGCCGATATAGTTATAGATAGTTCCGATGATGTGGCCGTAAATAAAGACCCCAGCCACTGAGGTCAAAGCTCCCGGGATGATCGGAACGACGGTTTGTAGGATCTGTAAAAAGATAAAGAGTGGTGGCCCCCAAACCCCAGCTTGCTGGATAAAGGCCGATAGGGTTTCCTTGGACTGTAAGACTCCTGCCTGATAGGCCCAAATACAGAAAATCAAGGTGCCGACTCCCCCGACGATAGATGAGATATTGATGACTTGCTGAAGAAGGGGAGAAACAGCTTTCATTTGCTTATCCTGTGACATGTAAACTCCTCATAGATAGTATGATTCTACTATACCATATTTTATGGAGAAAAACTATCTGGATTATCTGACTGGTGAAATAAGTGTGGTAAAATGAGAATAAGAAAATGACGGTATAGAATGAGGGGTATCATGTTAGATTTAAACTTTAAAGGAAGCTGGCGCCAATATCAAAAACAGGTATTGGATTGTTTTCAGGACTATCAAGCAGACGGTCATGTTCATCTAGTGGCTGCTCCAGGGTCTGGAAAGACAACCATTGGTATCGAGCTAATCGCTCGTTTTGGCAACCCAGCCCTCATCTTAGTTCCGACTGTCACCATTCGCGAACAATGGGTGGATAGAATACAAACTGCTTTTCTAGAGGATGGTCAGAGGCTTTCAGACCTCGTGTCCCAAAACTTAAAGGAGATGAAGGTATTAACGATTGTGACCTATCAGGCTTTTCATAGCGCCATGAACCAACTTCAATCACAAGAAGATGGAGAAGCAGAGGATTTTGTGGGATTTGATTTGCTTGCAAGCTTAAGAGCTCAGAAAGTTGCGACTCTTTGTTTGGACGAATGCCACCACCTGCGCAATGAATGGTGGAAAAGTCTGGAAGCCTTTCGCAAGCAGTATGAACCGCTGCAAGTCATCTCCCTGACAGCGACACCACCTTATGACAGCGAGCCTGAACTCTGGGAACGCTATATCCGTATGTGTGGGGAGATCGATCAAGAAATCACGGTACCTGAACTAGTCAAGGAAGACACTCTTTGCCCTCATCAGGATTTTGTCTATATGTGTTCACCAACAGCTGAAGAGGCGGAACGTCTCAAACGGTTTGAGGAGACTAAGTGGGACTATATTCATCACCTTATAGTCGATCCTGATTTTCAAACATTTGTAGCAGGATCTAAGGTCCTCAAAGGGGATATTTCATCTGATTTGCTTTTAGAAAATCCCAAGTACTTGTCTGCTATATTGATTTATATGCATTCTCAGGTATTAACGATTTCTCCCTCTTTACAAAATTTACTGGGAACCCAGAAGCTTCCAGCATTGACCTCCTACTGGCTGGAGACGCTGTTGCAGAGCATACTCTATCAGACACCAGATTGGTATAAGGATCCAGATGGATATAAGAAAAAGTTAGAGGCTGACTTGAAGGCGCGTGGGTTGGTGGAAAAACGTCAGGTTTATCTGGTTAAGTCCAAGGCTTCCGATCAGCTTTTAACCCAATCTCTAGGGAAGTTGTCTGCCATTGCCGATATCTTTTTGACGGAGTATGAGAGTCTAGGTCAGGAACTGAGACAGTTAGTACTAGCTGACTATATTCGCAAGGATTTTGCCACCTATCTGGGAGATAATCAGGCAACCATTTCTCAGTTGGGGGTTCTCCCTTATTTTGAAAGCATTCGTCGAAAAGCTCAGGAACAAGAGATACCTGTGTCTTTGGCTGTCTTGTCAGGTAGTGTCGTTATTTTGCCTACCGATGTGGCAGCAGAGTTGAAGGAGCTCTTGCCTCAGGTTCCTCTTAGTTTCTCATCTATTGGCCACTTGGATCAAAAAGATTATGTGCAGGTTGGTTTTCCAAGCTCAGCTAAGGGAATCGTAGCGGCAGTGACGGAGCTTTTTCAACGAGGACGGATTCAAGTCCTAGTCGGAACCAAATCTCTCCTTGGAGAGGGTTGGGATGCTCCTTGCGTTAATTCCCTAATCCTCGGAAGCTTTGTGGGGAGCTTTATGCTGAGTAACCAGATGCGCGGGCGTGCCGTTCGTATCTGGCCGGGACATCCAGAAAAGACCAGCAACATCTGGCATCTGGTAGCCGTTCAAGCGCAAGCACTCATCACTCTTCCTGGTGAGGAGCCTAGACCAGAGAGCAATCAGGATCTGCAGACCTTGTCGCGACGGATGGAGCATTTTCTTGGATTGGCCTATAATCAGGAGAGTATTGAGACCGGTTTGGATCGTTTGGATTTTCCAAAGCCCCCTTTTAAGAAAAATCAAATTAGTGAGTACAATGAGCGAGTTAAGAGTCTCTCCAAGGATCGATCAGGCTTGAGACAAAAATGGCAGGAAGCTCTTGTCGTAGCGGATCAGTTCGAGGTAGTTACAGAAGTCGCAACTCAAAAACAGAAAATTCCAGTCATGCTCTTGCTTGATGCATTAAAATGGGTTCGCATGTCATTGCTCTTGTTGGCAGTGGATTTGTTGGTCTTGCTATTTAGACTGAGACTGATCGGTGTTTGGTGGCTTACGACAGCCTGTCTCCTCTTTTTGGCCTTTGCCTCTTGGCGTTACCTCCGCTATAAGAGTCCTTATAAACGATTGCAGTCTCTGGGTGAGCAAATCCGAAAGGCTATGCTAGATTCGGGGCATCTAACGGATGATCAATCCCGTGTTCAGGTAGAGGATGACAAGGAAAACTACATGGTCTTTGCCTATCTCAAGGGAGGAAGCATGAGGGACAAGGAGTTGTTTGCACATACTTTGGGAGAGTTCTTTGCTCCAGTGGACAACCAGCGCTATCTCTTGAAGGCAGAGAAAGTCCGACAAGGTCAGTCACCTTACTATGTCGTGCCTAGTCTTTTTGACAAGCGCAAGGAAGAAGCACAGAAATTCCTCGACTTTCTGACGCCGACTATCGGACGCTATCATCTCGTCTACACACGAACAGAGACCGGAAGGAAAATCCTTCTAGAAGCTCGTATCAAAGCTCTCTCTAACAAAAACGACCGTATCTTGACTAAGAAGAAGGTTAAAAGTCAGTTGGAGTAGGGGCGTATGGGAAAATCTATCTGAAACATGATATAATATAGTAAAATTGTGCATTATAAAGGAGAGAATGATGCAAGTAAAACCAGAACTGGAGATAGAAAAACAACTGATCACCCAACTGGTAACTGGTGAAAGCCAATGGACTTATAGAGAAGACCTCAAAACAGAAGAACAACTATGGGATAATTTCTTTGAGAAACTAGCCCAAAACAACGTTGCTCTGCTAGCAGACCATCCCTTGACTGAACAGGAAAAACGCCAGATTCAGAATCAACTCAACTTTGTTAGCTACTATGATGCTGCCAAGTGGTTGGTCGGAGAAAATGGCATTGCCAAGGTTGAGGTCCAAAGAGAAGATGCGAGCCTAGGCACCATCCGTTTGTCAGTCATTTGGCGTGACAATATCGCAGCAGGAAAGTCTAGCTACGAAGTTGTCAATCAAGTCCAACGAGAAAAAGTAAATCCTCTGGATCAAGACCGTAGATTGGATGTTACTCTTCTCATCAACGGCTTACCCATGATTCAAATCGAGCTCAAGAGTTCCCAAGCAGCATTTATCGATGCTTTTCATCAGATAAAAAAATATGACCGCGAAGGGAAATTCCGTGGTATCTACTCTAGCTTGCAGATGTTTGTTGTGACCAATAAGATCGATACACGCTATATCGCCGCAGCTAGGGAAAATAAACTCAACAAGCAATTTCTAACCAAGTGGGTGGATAAGGACAATCATCCTGTGACAAATTTGACTAGCTTTGCTCACGAAGTCCTTTCCATCCCTCGCGCTCACCAGATGGTCATGCAGTATTCTGTCATTGATGATAGCAAGAAATCTCTCATCCTCTTGCGCCCCTATCAGATTCATGCCATCGAAGCGGTGCAGGAGGCATCTCGCCAGCAAGCATCAGGCTATGTCTGGCACACAACAGGTTCAGGAAAGACCCTGACTTCCTATAAGGTAGCGAGGAATCTCCTTCAGATTCCGTCTATCCAAAAGACGATTTTTGTCGTTGACCGCAGGGACTTGGACCAACAAACCACATCGTCCTTTCTCTCTTATGCGACTAATGACGTCATCGATATCGATGAGACGGATAATACCCATGATTTGGTCAAGCGACTAGGAAGTAATGACAAGCGTGTGGTGGTAACCACCATCCAGAAAATCACTACTATGATGCGCAAGTTTGACCAAGGCCTTTACCAACGAGATGCGGACAAAATCAAGGGTCTTCGAGTGGCCTTTGTAGTGGATGAATGCCACCGTGCCGTGACGCCACAAACACAAAAAGACATTAAAGCCTTTTTCCCCCAGTCCCTCTGGTATGGATTTACAGGGACGCCTATTTTTAAGGAAAATAAACGCCAGCAGGTCGGCGACCTCGCCCAAACCACCCAGCAACAGTATGGAGACCGTCTCCATGAATATACGGTCAAGGAAGCCATACATGACGGAGCTGTCTTAGGCTTTAAGGTAGACTATCGCAATACCCTCATCACAGACCAGTCTGAAAATGAAATACCTGATAGCGTCTATGAGAATGAGGAGCACATGCTGGAAGTCTTAGATGCCATTATCAATAAATCCCGTCAACAACTAGGCTTCCAAAAAGGAGTGGGTAAGACCTACAATGCCATCCTGACTGTCAAGTCCATCCCTCAAGCCCAAGCCTACTATGACCTACTCAAAAGAGTCAAGGCTGGTCAGACACGTGTCAAAGTATCTGAGAGGGTCAAGCAGGTCCTTCCAGACTTTCCAAAGGCGACCATCACCTACTCTGTCACTGAAAACGAAGAGGACTCAAGAGCCAACCAAGACCACATGAAGCAGGTCTTAGAGGACTACAACCAAGAGTTTGATACTCACTTTACCATGGCGGATCTTCGTGGCTTTAACACCGATGTCAATAACCGTCTAGCTAGGAAACAGGATAAATACCTCTATCGCAATGAGCAGTTGGACTTGGTTATCGTGGTCAATCGTCTCTTAACAGGATTTGATGCACCTTGTCTATCGACCCTCTTTATCGATCGTAAACCAATGCAACCGCAGGACTTGATTCAGGCCTTTAGTCGAACCAACCGTATTTTTGATTCTAGTAAGACCTATGGTCATATCATCACTTTCCAAAAGCCCCTAGCATTTAAGGAAGCAGTGGATAATGCCCTCAAACTCTACTCAAATGGTGGAGAAAATGAGGTCCTAGCGCCGAGCTGGGAAGAGGAAAAGAGAAACTTTTTGCGGAGTTGCAGTGATTTCCAAAATCTCATCACCGATGATCCTGAGGAAGGCCTTCAAATCGAGCAAATCTCTACACCTGAGTTGAGAAAGCTCGCCAAGGCCTATCAAGTCTTTGATAAATATCTAGCCTCTATCCGAGTGTATAAAGAGTATGATGAGGAAGAGATCTACGCCCAGACAGGACTAAGCGCAGAAGAATTGGAAAACTATCTAGGCTTTTATCAAAATATCCTTGCAGAATTAAAAAGCCGAAGAGATGATGGTGGTGAGGATGGGGAACCCCTTGATATCCACTATGAACTAGAGTCTATCCAAGTGGATGAGATCAACTATGCCTATATCTTGACCTTAATCCAAAGCCTGATCGAGCAAGGTCAGAGTCAAGAAAAGAACCTAAGAGCTCAAGATAGAGAAGCAGTGGATACCTATATTCATAGCCTTGAGAAGACCAATCCTAATCTTGCCCAGATCATTACTAAACTTTGGAGAGAAGTTCAAGCAAATCCAGAAAGCTATCGTGGTCAGTCCATTGCCAATATCTTGGATCAGATGATCGAGGCGATTATCCAGCAACATATCCAAGTCTTTAGCAAGCGTTGGTATGTTGGAGAGGATGAACTCCGTTACTATGTCGAACACTACCGCAAGGGAGTCAAGAAACAACTGGGAGAGAGCCAGCTGACCAAGAGCCAGCGCTATCAGGACTATAAGATAGAAGTGGCAGATGCCCTCAATCCTCTCCTCTATAAAAAACAAATCAAAGAAGCCTATACTCAACTGATAGAAGAAGTGATTGATCCGCTTAGGGTTGGGAGGTAGTAACTTTTCATTTGTTTTAAATAACAGTTCTGTATTTACAATATTTTATGAATGATATTTATGATAAAAGAGCGTTACAGAATTAACTTTTTTTATTATAAGTGATTAATTAGGGCGATAAGAAGTGAACAAAGGAGTTTAAATGAAAGGAAAATATACTGATTACTATCAATACGATGAAATATCATCTCATTGCTTTCATATTGTTTTTGATATAGATGCATCTAATAATATTGTTCAAAATGAAAAAGCTTGGATTGAAGAAATATTTGATGCAATTCCTTTTTTTGCATTAGGACAGGATAAAGCATTAGAAATTTCTAAAGATAGTCCTAGAAAGGCTGTAAAACAAGGAATAAAATTACTATATGATATTAAAGAGATAAGAGAAGCAAATAAAGAATATTTAACTAACCCTAAATTGAAGTTTGATGATAAATACCTAAAAAGAGGAGAATTTGGAGAGCTTATTTTATACTACTTATTACAAGAAAAATTGGGAAAACCTCAATTAATATCTAAGCTTTATTTTAAGGATAGTTATAATTCCGTTGTTCATGGTTTCGATGCCGTCCATTTTGATAAAAATTCAAAAGAACTGTGGATTGGAGAGAGTAAATTTTATATAAATAAGAACAGTGCTTTGAGAGACTTAGTTGATGATTTGTACAAACATTTTAATATTGATTTTTTTAATCAAGAGTTTGCAATTATAAAGAGAAGGTTTGGTGATTTGGGTATTCAAGATGATGATATAAATACTTTAGTTGATCCACAAACAAAATTATTATCAAAAATAATAAATATTAATGCCTGTTTCTTTGCATTATTTGACAGTGAGATTGTAAATAGTTTTTCATATGAGGTTGGTACAGATAAACCATCTCAACAATTTTTAGATGTATTAAAAAAAGCAGTAGAAAAAACTAAAGTTGATTTTGATAAAAAAATTTCAACATATCCTTATAAAGATAAGTTGAAAATACATTTATTTCTGTTTCCTGTGAATAGCAAATATGAACTAATTCAGGCACTACACGAAAAGTTGAAAAGAGAGCAAGCATTATATGACAATTGACGAATTAAGAGATTTTGACTTTTGTTTTAATTTAGCAAAAGAGATTTCTGTAAGTAATGACAGCAAAAAACTAATTGATGTTATTGAAAACTGGGAATATGTTCACCATGAAGTACGGACAGTTTTTTTAAGTTTAATTGAAGGTTTTGGGTTTTATCCTTATTTGAATGATGGAGTGGAATTAGATCTTGCTACATTAATCCGTAGAGAGTATCATAAATCTCAATTTGTTAATAAACAAGGAAATAGTATTGTTTTTCATTATGAACAAAAGATTTTGGAAGAAAAAATAAATAAAAAACAAAATTTAGTAGTTTCTGCCCCAACGAGTTTTGGTAAAAGTTTATTAATTGAAGAATTTGTTGCGAGAAGAAAGTATGAAAATATATTGATAATTCAACCCACTCTTGCTTTAATTGATGAAACAAGAAGAAAACTTAGTCATTATTCTGACTATTATAATATCGTCGTTAATACTCACCAGGAAATTGGAGAAAAAAATTTGTTCATATTAACAAGTGAACGGGTTTTAGATATTTTTCCAAATATAGACGATATTGATTTATTTATTATTGACGAATTTTATAAAATAGCCAATAATAAAAAAGATGATCGAGTAAGTCATTTAAATATTGCATTTTATAAAATTATGAAATTCAAGCCTCAATTACTATTTCTTACTCCTTTAGTTGATGATATTTCAGAAGACTTTATAAGAAAATATGATATTCAATTTTACAGAACAGACTATAGTTTAGTAAATCAAAAAGCAAAACAGATTTCATACGAATCAGAAGACGAAAAGGAAGAAAAATTATTTCAATTATTAAATGATTTATCAGAACCGACGATAGTTTATGTTCGTTCTCCAAAAAGATCAGAAAATCTTGCCAAAAAGTACATGGAACAATTTTCTTTAAAGGAAAAGAAAAAATTTCCTGTTTTTGAATGGATTGATGAAAATATTTCTTCAGATTGGATTCTTAAAAAATTCTTAGAGAATGGGATTGGCCTACACAATGGTCAGTACCCTCGCCATATCGTCAATAGTCAGTTAGATTATTTTAATAGTGGTGATTTAAAAATTATTTTTGCAACTACTTCTTTAATTGAGGGTGTAAACTCAATCGCAAAAAATGTAGTCATATATGATATGCTCAAAGGAACTCATAAAATAACTTACTTTGATTTTAATAATATAAAAGGTCGAGCAGGTCGAATGATGAAGCACTATACTGGGAATATTTTTTATTTTGATAACCCTCCTGAAAGAAAGGATGAATTTATAGATATCCCTGTTGTTGATCAAGATTATGATTTGCAAAGTGAAATTTTATTAAATATTGATGAGAACGATTTAAAACAGAGTAAACTAGAAGACTTTCAAAAACTGGTAGAGGGAGTTCCTGAAGATTTAATAGAGATATTTAAAAATAATTATTACGATGTAGAAAAGCAGAAATCATTATTTAAATACCTAATTTCAAATGGCGAGCAACTTGATGTACTAAATTGGAGCACACCTATGCCTGATTATGATGTTTTATCTGAAACGTTTAGAATTATAAATGAAGGATTAATAGGAAAAGGAGGAGCGGTACATAGATATACTGCGAAAAAATGTCAGCAGATTATAAATAATAATCTTTCAAGTGCAATCCAAACAGAGTTGCAACACCTTTATAATAAGGAAGAGAACTCTTATAAAGAAAGAGAAGAACTTTTGAATGAAGCAATATCAAATATTTTTTCTTTCATCAAGAATCAAGCAAAATATGAAATACCTAAAGTTTTATCTATTCTACAAAGTATTGTGAATTATATTCAAAAAAGTGATTCAGCTGACTATTCTTTATTTATTGCAAAATTAGAACACGAAGGTGTTGATGAAAATTTAAGTGTCTTATTAGATTTTGGTGTACCGTCTTCTGCATTAAGAAAGATAAGAATTCCAAGAGATGTTGAAGCAATCGACTATGTGAAAGAAAACTTAGAACTTTTAAGTAATAGATTATTAAATTACGAAATTGCAAAATTAAGTCAAATATAAGCTGCGTAAGTGATTTTATACTAAAATAATTTATAAAGTGGAGGATAAAAAATGCCTTATAACAATCCATATGATTTAATTACTAAATCTAGACAAATCCGTAGGCTTTGTCATTTCACACATGTTTCAAATTTAAGTAATATACTAAAAAATGGTATTTTGTCATCAAGAAATATTCCTTATAGTAAATGGAATGATAAAGATAGAGCTGATGGTTATACAGAGTACGTATGTACATCTGTAGAATTACCTAATACATATTGTTTGAATAACATGGTACAGAAAACCGGAACGAATATTGAAGACTGGATTATCTTTAAAATTAATCCTTATATTATTGACGATACAAGCCTATTTTGCCCTGTCAATGCAGCTAAGGAATGTGGTAAATATGTGAGTGATGGAGTTGAAGCTTATGAATCTATATTTCTGAATGATGGATGGGATAGGAATTCTAAATGGATTTCTAGTATCCCTTCTAATTTACAGGCAGAAGTATTGATAAAAGAGTGCATTCCAGTTAGCCAAATTGAAGCTATTATTTTTCATGAAAATTTTTTTGACGATGATATCTTTAAATTAGTAAATCAAGCAAATATTGAGTTAAGACAATCAACAGATTTATTTGATAGTTACAAGACACTTAGATGGTTAAATAGTGGAAGAGTTCCATTCGACTTTCCAGTAAATTTAAATGATTATAGGGAGTAAAGATGGCTTATAGACCAGTATTTTATGGAGATGCTTTTGGGTATAAAAAGCACATGATTGATTTTGAGTTTTTCACAGGATTTTCTTTGTCTCAAAAACAAAAGTCAATTCAATCCTTGCATAATAGTATTATTAGGAATTTTCCAGGTAGAAAGATACTAGAAGTATCTAGTAAATCTCTTGACGAAATAGGTAGACAAGCTAGTGCATTTAACTTAAATGTAATTTTAAAATCTGGAAAAGAGTTTTCTGTTGAACAGATTTTTCAAGGGAGTAAGAAATTTAGGCGAGGTGGCTCTCAACTGCACTTGATAGATCAAATGACGTCAAAAGAATTAAAAAAGTATATTGGTAAACTTCACCAAGTTGATGAATTAGTTTCTTTTGAATCTTTTGGTCAAATATTTCCACTAAAACCTCAAACATTTTTTTATAATTGGCTTTATATTAACTCTCTTCACAAAAACCAATTCTTGGCTAATCAAATTATAAATTATGATACATTTACTGATATAGAATTTAATCCAAATAAATCAAAAAATTGTCAAGCTGAAGCATGCTCTATTTATGTTTACTTATACAAGAGTAATTTGCTAGATTATGCTTTATCTAGTAAAGAGAATTTTCTGCAAGTTGTTTACCGAGAACAAACATGCAACTCTTGCTCTAATATTGAAGGGAATGATAGTAAAGAAATTTCATTGTTTGGTTATGAAGAAGAACTCAAATCATTAAGAGAATCTTATTCCAAAAAAGTTCCTAAATATAGAAATAGTAGCTTTAATGATGAATGGATTCGCCAAAGCCTTGGAAAAACTGTCGAAATAATTATGGGGCAATCACCCGATAGTAAAAACTATACTGATAATCCAAATGATTATATATTAGTACAAGGTAATGCAGATATGCAGAATGGTAGGGTTGTCCCAAGAGTCTGGACAACACAGATTACAAAGTTAGCTGAAAAAGGTGATTTTATATTAAGTGTTCGAGCACCTGTTGGAGATATAGGTAAGACAGATTATAATGTTGTTATCGGACGTGGGGTAGCGGCAATAAGAGGAAATGAGTTTATATTTCAATTATTGTCAAGGATGAAGCAAACAAATTATTGGGCAAAATTTTCTACAGGTTCAACTTTTGAGAGCATTAATTCAAGTGATATAAAATCAGCTGAAATTTATTTACCAAGTCAAGACGAACAATCCGCCATCGGCTCCCTCTTCCACACCCTCGATGACCTTCTGTCTAGCTACAAGGACAATCTCGCCAACTACCAATCTCTCAAGGCGACCATGCTCTCAAAGATGTTTCCGAAGACTGGACATACGGTACCTGAGATTCGCTTGGATGGATTTGAAGGTGAATGGAAAGAAAAGGAATTCAGTAAACTTGTAAAAAGAGTTACTCAAAGTTCTGACTCGGATTCATTGCCAAAGGTTGAGTTTGAGGATATTGTTTCTGGCCAAGGTCAACTGAATAAAGATATTAGTAGAAAATTTGATAATCGTAAAGGTATACACTTTAAACCTGGATACACATTATATGGGAAATTACGTCCATATTTAAATAATTGGCTTCTGCCGAAATTTGAGGGAGTAGCTTTAGGAGATTTTTGGGTATTTGATCCAAATGGAAATGATTCAAATTTTATTTATTATTTAGTTCAATCAAATCGCTATCAAAAAGTTGCTAATGACACATCTGGTACTAAAATGCCTCGTTCAGATTGGAAGTCAGTTTCAACAACTGTTTTTGCAATTCCACAAACAATTGCAGAACAACAAGCCATCGGCGCCTATTTCTCAAATCTCGATAACCTCATCGCTACTCACCAAGAAAAAATTTCTCAGCTTGAAACACTCAAAAAGAAACTCTTGCAGGATATGTTTATATAAAAGGAGTGCAGTAAAATGTCAAAAGTAAAATCAGAAACTCTAAAGAAAGAAGAAAAACCTGTAGTAGCAATTTGCTATGATTTTGATAAAACCCTGTCTCCTGATGATATGCAAGCCCAAGGATTTATACAGAAGCTCGGGTATGAAATCAGTGAATTTTGGAAGAAATCTAATGGTTTTGCCAAGACTAACAATATGGACAAGAACCTTGCCTATATGTTTACGATGAAAACAGAATCTGAAGGGAAAGTCTTATTTACAAAAACAGAGTTAGCCAAGTTTGGTTCAGTGGTTGAACTTTTTCCAGGAGTCGAAAGCTGGTTTGAGCGTATTCGAAAATATGGTGAAGAAAACGGAGTTATTGTTGAGCATTATATCATTTCATCTGGTTTGAAAGAAATGATAGAGGGGACTTCAATAGCTAAAAATGGTGCTTTTAAGAAAATTTATGCAACTTCTTTTTATTGTGATGAAAAGGGTGTCGCAGTCTGGCCTGCTCAAGTTGTTAACTACACCAATAAGACTCAATTTCTTTTTAGAATTACCAAAGGTATTTTAGATGTCAATGACGATGCAGTGAACGATTTTGTTGCTGAAAGTGATTTACGAGTTCCTTTTAGAAATATGGTCTATTTAGGGGATAGTGATACAGATATTCCATGTATGAAGCTAGTCAAAACAAGAGGTGGCTACTCTATCGGTGTATTCAATCCAAAAACCAATGACAGAAAAAAAGTCCACAAAATGACTCAGGATAATCGTATTGATTATTTTGTTCCAGCTGACTACTCAGAAAATACAGAACTTGATAAACTAATCAAGACGATTATTAAAAAGACAGCTTATAATGAATTGTTAGAAAACAAGAAAAATGCTGATAAACTTGAAGCAAGCTTAAGAAAGCGAAAAAGAAATCCAAAACTAAGATAATTATTTGCTAAATTAAAAGAATACCGATTAAGATTTATCGAAGCTAGTATATTTGTATACAAAAGGAGTTACCATGGTATCTGTAACACAACGTATAAAAGAAATTAACCAACCTCGAGGTGGTTACCTGCCTATCAAATTATTTTCAGTAGAGCAGTTCGAAGATCACAGAGTTCTACATCCTGTAGAGTCTGTATCTCCTAGTTTAGTGGGCATTTGTGTGGACTACTTGACTCGTTTTATGAAAGGGGCAGAAGCCCGTGATGCTTTCAGAATTTCTCTCATGGGAGCTCAGATTGTGGGCATGGGAGACCTAGCAGAAGCACTTCTCGATTTGGTGACAGGATTGGATGACTTATCGATAGAAAGTGCTTGTCGTTTGGTTTCTTTTGATGTCGTTTTTCGTGCGGGGGTTAAGTATTATAAGCCTTTTGAGGAAATTTCAGTGGATGCCGAAACGATAGAGAATATTCGCATCATGGTAGAACGAAGCCTTTGCTTCTTCGATCTCTATGGTCCTTTGGTAAAAGATGGCTTTAACTTCTTTGGAGGTTATACAGATACGATTGATAAGGGGGATGGAGATTTTCTTACCAAGGATACACTGTGGGATTTTAAGGTGACTAAAACAGCTCCCAATAAAGACCATACACTACAAGTACTTGTATACTATATCATGGGTTTACATTCCTATGATCCTGACTTCCTGTCTATCGAAAATCTTGGATTTTATAACCCTCGAAAAAATATCGTTTATCAACTTCCGGTCTCTTCTATTCCTTTAGATTTGATTCGAACGATTGAAAATGAAGTGATTTGTTATAAATGATTGCTTGTTTAAAAATAAATTGCCAAACTTAGAAAGAAACACTATGGAAACAACACAAACTTCCCAGTCGCTCTACCAAGCTCTGTGGAACTCAGCGGATGTTCTCCGCTCCAAGATGGATGCCAATGACTACAAGTCCTATCTTTTGGGTATGGTCTTTTACAAGTACCTGTCTGACAAGATGCTCTTTTTCGTGGCGGAGACCATGGAGGAGGGAACAGATAGTCTTGAGACTGCCCTTGAGGTCTATCGCAACTACTATGAGGATGCGGATACCCATGAGGATCTGGTCTCTGTCATGAATGATGAGCTCAACTATATCATCAAGCCGGACTTGACCTTTACGGCTCTGGTAGCGCGTGTTAATGAGGGGACTTTCCAGCTAGAAGATCTGGCTCAAGGTTTTCGTGATATCGAGCAGAGTGACGACCTTTATGAAAACCTCTTTGAAGATATCGACCTTTACTCTAAAAAGCTAGGGGCAACTCCGCAAAAGCAAAACCAAACGGTGGCAGCAGTCATGAAGGAGTTGGCTGTGCTAGATGTGGCTGGTCATGCGGGTGATATGCTGGGGGATGCTTATGAGTATCTGATTGGTCAGTTTGCGACCGACTCGGGTAAGAAAGCTGGTGAGTTCTATACGCCTCAGCCTGTTGCCAAGCTCATGACTCAGATTGCCTTTTTAGGTCGTGAAGACCAGCAAGGCTTTACCATCTATGATGCGACCATGGGATCTGGCTCTCTCTTGCTCAATGCCAAGAAATACTCTCACAAACCGCAGACAGTTGTCTATTTTGGTCAGGAGCTCAATACCTCGACCTATAACCTAGCTCGGATGAACATGATTCTACACGGTGTTCCGGTTGAGAATCAATTTCTCCACAATGCCGATACACTTGATGAAGACTGGCCGACTCAAGAACCGACCAACTTTGACGGTGTTCTCATGAACCCTCCATACTCTGCCAAGTGGTCCGCAAGTTCTGGCTTCCTGAATGATCCTCGTTTCTCTCCTTTTGGGAAACTCGCGCCTCAGTCCAAGGCTGACTTTGCCTTTCTCTTGCATGGATATTACCACCTCAAGCAGGATAATGGGGTCATGGCTATCGTTCTTCCCCATGGTGTTCTTTTCCGTGGCAATGCTGAGGGAACCATTCGCAAGGCCTTGTTAGAAGAAGGTGCCATTGATACGGTTATCGGTCTACCTGCCAATATCTTCTTTAATACCAGCATTCCGACCACGGTCATCATTCTCAAAAAGAACCGTACCAACCGTGATGTCTACTTTATCGATGCTTCTAAGGAGTTTGATAAGGGGAAAAATCAAAATATCATGACGGATGCTCATATCGACAAGATTCTGGAAGCCTACAAGTCACGTGAGGAGATTGATAAGTTTGCCCATCTAGCGAGCTATGAAGAAATCGTAGAAAATGACTATAACCTCAATATCCCTCGCTATGTAGATACCTTTGAGGAAGAAGAAGTCGAACCACTGACAGATATCGTCAGCAAGATTAACGAGACAAATAAAGCTATCGAAAGCCAAACAGCTTCATTGCTTGAAATGCTCGGTCAACTCCACGGAACCACACCAGAAGCCGATGCTGAGTTCAAAGAGTTTTTGAAAAACTTTAAAGGGTGATGGGCTTAATTGATTCGCTCATAATTCGCTCATTTTTAAGATACAACTTTGTTTCCATATTCCCTGGAAACGGATAGAAAACAAGGAGAAAGATGGAACAAATTAACCAAAAATCCCAGTGCCAACAACTCTGGGCTAGAAACAAATACCTCGTTTTGAGCCATTCCAGCAATATTTACAATGAGATTCGCCAATATTTGAAGAATGAACAGGTGGAGCTGAGTCATGTTCAAGAACTGATTGACCGTGCTTGCCAAATTCCTGAGCATAGAGGTCAGGTTTGCAATGCCTTTCAGCATATTTGGGGCTATTTCAAAAAGAAAGCGACTGATGCTGAACGCAAGGACTATATGCTCTTGCTGGATCGCTACCGCTTTGGTCAGGCTTCCAAGCAAGACTTGATTGCTAAGACGAGAGAGTTGCTTGAACGTTACCCAAATAGCTATCTTCAAAATTCTACCTTGCTGAAAGGAGACTCCCATGAGACTTTGGCATGAGGCTTTGATTTCACAACTTCCCCGTCCGCAGCTCTTGGGGCAACATCGAGAGTGCTGCGCCCTGCGTGGCAAAGGTTGGGGCAAAAAACATGCGACGGTGGACTATGTCTTTACTCACTCGCCCTATCAACTCTATGCTTATCATCGCTTGATCATGGAGGAGATGGCAATCCGTGGCTACAATGTCAGTCCAGAGTGGCTGGACAAGAACTACCGTGGTAAGACCTGTCCTCCGTATCAAGACTTACTCGAGGAGAAGCTAGGCGAGCCCATCTATAGTGAACATGATGCAGAATACTATGAGGAGTGTTTAGCTAATCTCCGAGAGAAGGGCATTGAGCTGAAGTAAGAGTCAGGATTGGCTCCACATTATAACTCTTCTCGTCATTTTTTCGAATAATAAAAATGAGACCTTTAGAATGATTCTAAGGTCTTCTTTTTATGGGTATTAGGATTTACTTTTAATAACTTTTAAGTTATAATTAAATTGAAAAGAGGTTGCTTGGTGCATACAATTTACTTCTATAAGGACAAAAATGGAAATGAGCCAGTCTTAGATTATATGAGAGAATTGGCTAGAAAGAAGAGTAAGGACAGTCGCATCAAACTGAATAAACTAAACGACTATATCGAGTTGCTTAGTCAGCATGGGACTAGAGCTGGTGAACCCTATATCAAACATTTGGAAGATGAGATTTGGGAACTAAGACCTCTGAGGGATAGGATTTTATTTGTAGCGTGGCTTGATGGGAGTTTTGTTCTCTTACATCATTTTGTCAAAAAGACTCAGAAAACTCCTATAAGAGAAATTGAAAAAGCCAAGCGTGAACTGAAGGACATAAAAGAAAGAAGGTTAAGTGATGAAGAATAGTGCCATTGGAAGTAATTGGAAAGATATCCGATCTGAACTCTTTAGCAAGGAAGAAATTCTTGAAAGTGATATGCGAGTAGCTATCATGAGTGAGTTGATTGAGGCTAGACATGAGCAAGGTATCAGTCAGAAAAAGCTAGAGGAACTCAGTGGAGTAAGCCAGCCTGTCATAGCTAGGATGGAGACAGGAAAGACTAGTCCTCAGTTGGATACGGTCTTAAAAGTCTTAGCCAGTTTAGGAAAGACACTAGCAGTCGTCCCACTTGAACAGGAAAAAAGTTGATAGAGATGAGATTACTTGGTTGGCTAAAATCATCCACTGGATAATTTTACCTCCCGTCCGCACTTTTTCAGGGAAATATCAGAATTACAAAAGAAAACCAACCTATAGTCTTTTCTAATAACAAGCCATAGTCATTGATGAGAATCGTCAATAGCTCGTTTGAGCATTCCAACTAAAATACAGCAATAAAACAAGCAATATAAAGGATTTGAGATGCTGGTCTCAAGTCTTTTTCTATTGTCTAAAAGAGTGATATAGTTTCAAACTATATCAAAGCCTAATTATTTACAATTATACAGACAGTTTCTTTTCTGTTAAGATAGTTTCAACAACAAATTTTGGAGGACACATCATGTCAACTACGATCATCGGTTTCCCTCGTTTGGGCGAATTCCGCGAATTAAAATTTACAACTGAAAAATACTTTAGAAAAGAAATCTCAGAAGAAGAACTCTTGGCTGCGGCTAAAGAATTGCGTGCAAAACACTGGAACATCGTCAAAGAAAAAGGCATCACTGAAATCCCATCAAATGACTTTTCTCACTATGACAACTTCCTTGATGCAGCTTTCCTCTTCAACGTGGTACCTGCATCCGTTCAAAACTTGGACTTGTCTGACCTTGAGCGCTACTTTGCTTTGGGACGTGGTTACCAAGGAGAAAAAGGGGACGTTCGTGCCCTTCCGATGAAGAAATGGTTCAACACCAACTACCACTACATCGTTCCTAAATTTGAAAAAGACACTCAGGTTAAACTTGCTGGTCACAAGATTTTTGATGAGTTCCAAGAAGCAAAAGAACTTGGTCTTAACACTCGTCCTGTTCTTGTAGGTCCATTCACTTTCCTTCAATTGTCAGACTTTGAAGAAGGCGTGAAAGCAGAAGACTTCGTAGACAGCTTAGTGGCTGCTTACCAAGAAGTTTTTGCAAAATTGGCTGAACTTGGTGCGACTCGCATCCAACTCGACGAAGCGGCTCTTGTAAAAGATTTGACAGCTGAAGAAAAAGCTCTCTTCTTGAACCTCTACAACAAACTTTTGGCTGACAAGAAAGGTCTTGAAGTCTTGCTTCAAACTTACTTCGGTGATGTGCGTGACGTTTACACTGACCTTGTAAACTTGCCAGTTGATGCGATCGGTCTTGACTTCGTTGAAGGTAAGAAAACTCTTGAATTGGTCAAAGGTGGTTTCCCAGCTGACAAGACTCTCTATGCTGGTATCGTCAATGGTAAAAACATCTGGCGCAACAACTACGAAAAGAGCTTGGCTGTTCTTGAGCAAATCCCAGCTGAAAACATCGTATTGACAAGCTCATGCTCACTTCTTCATGTGCCATTTACAACTGCTAACGAAGAATTTGAACCAGCTATCTTGAACCACTTTGCTTTTGCAGTTGAAAAATTGGATGAAATTCGTGATTTGGATGCTATCCGCAATGGTCAAGGCGCAGAAGCTCTTGCAGCTAACAAAGAACTCTTTGCGACTGAACGTGTTGGTGAAAATGCAGAACTTCGTGCGCGCATCGCTGGATTGACTGACGCAGACTACACTCGTTTGCCAGCCTTTGCAGAACGTGAAGCTATCCAAGAAGAAGCCTTTAAACTTCCAGCTCTTCCAACAACAACCATCGGTTCATTCCCTCAAACTAAGGAAGTTCGTGCCAAACGTTTGGCCTTCCGTAAGGGTGAATTGTCACAAGAAGAATACGATGCCTTCCTTGCTGAGACTATCGACGAATGGATCAAATGGCAAGAAGAAGTTGGATTTGACGTGCTTGTTCACGGTGAATTCGAGCGTAACGACATGGTTGAGTACTTCGGTCAAAACTTGTCAGGTTACCTCTTCTCTAAGAATGGTTGGGTACAATCTTACGGTATGCGTGGGGTGAAACCACCAATCATCTGGGGCGATGTCACTCGTCTTAACCCAATCACTGTGAAATGGTCTAGCTACGCACAAAGCCGTACTGACAAACCTGTTAAAGGTATGTTGACTGGACCTGTTACCATCCTTAACTGGTCATTCCCACGTGAAGACATTTCTATCAAGGATTCAACTCTTCAAATCGCTCTTGCCATCAAGGATGAAGTTCTTGACCTTGAAGCTGCAGGTGTGAAAATCATCCAAATCGACGAGGCTGCTCTTCGTGAGAAATTGCCACTCCGTCGTAGCGACTGGTACGAAGACTACCTTGACTGGGCTATTCCTGCCTTCCGCTTGGTACACTCAACAGTAGCGCCAGACACTCAAATCCACACTCACATGTGTTACTCAGAATTTACAGATATCATCCCAGCTATCGACAACATGGATGCGGACGTTATTTCCTTTGAAGCAAGCCGTTCCAACCTTGAAATCTTGGACGAACTCAAAGCGAAAAACTTCCAAACAGAAGTGGGACCTGGGGTTTACGATATCCACTCTCCTCGTGTGCCTAATGAAGGCGAAATCGACCACACAATCGATGCTATTCTTGCCAAAGTGCCAAGCAAGAAAGTTTGGATCAACCCTGACTGTGGTTTGAAAACACGTGGTATTCCAGAAACAAAAGAAAGCTTGATCCGCCTTGTTGAAGCTGCTAAAGCTGCGCGTGAGAAATTGTAAGAAAAGACATTTCTCCATACATGGTTGATCAGTAAGAAATCAACTAGAAAACTAGAAAAGGATAATGAATATGTCACGCCAAACGCCGTCACTTTCATTTGAAGTGTTCCCTCCAAACCCAGCTGTGGGTAATGATAATATTATTTCAGCCTTGCAGGATATGCAGGAGCTGACACCGCACTTTATCAGTGTGACTGCCAGCAATAATAAATTCAATATCAAGGAAACGACGGTTCGTTTGGCTGACTTTATCCAGAATGATTTGGCGATTCCAACTATTGCCCACTTGCCAGCTATCTATCTGACCAAGGAAAAGGTTGCTGAAACCATTGCAGACTTGGATAAGGTTGGGGTACAGAAAATCTTGGCCTTGCGTGGGGATATTATCCCTGATGTGGAACCGCAAAAGGATTTCCGCTACGCAACGGACTTGATCGAGTTCATCAAGGAACAAGCTCCTCACTTTGATATTATTGGTGCTTGTTACCCAGAGGGGCATCCTGACTCGCCAAACCAAATCTCAGATATTCAAAATCTCAAGAAGAAGGTGGATGCAGGCTGTTCCAGCCTCGTAACGCAACTTTTCTTTGACAATGAGCGCTTCTATGATTTCCAAGACAAGTGTACCTTGGCAGGGATTGATGTTCCCATTCATGCGGGTATTATGCCCATTCTGAACCGTAACCAAGCGCTTCGTCTCTTGAAGACTTGTGAGAATATCCATCTTCCACGAAAATTCAAGGCCATCTTAGACAAGTATGAGCATGACCCTGAGTCGCTCAGAGCAGCAGGACTTGCCTATGCCGTGGATCAGATCGTTGACTTGGTGACCCAGGATGTCGCAGGCGTGCATCTCTACACCATGAACAATGCTGAAACAGCCAAATACATCCACCAAGCAACCCATGCCTTGTTTAATCATCAGTCTTTAGGATAATAAAAAGCAAACCATTCTTCTCAGGTGAGGGGAATGGTTCCTTTTTAATAGAAAAGCCCGCACTTTTTAAGAAAAATATGATAAAATAGACTCTGTACGTACTTGATACAAAGATGAGGGTATAAACATATTCTTAGCTATTCAAATCTGCTATGCTATAAAAGATACAAATGCTAAAGAATAATATTTTTAAACTTTTTCAAGGTATTTAGGTAGTTGAACACGGGCTAAATCCCTAGTGAAAAAGATAGATTTCCTGGTGTGCATCGCACACTGCGTCAATTTATGCTATCATGAGTAATTGAACTCGGCCGAAAAGCTGTGTAAAAAAGATAAACTGTCTTGTCTTCATCGAAGACTTCGCCAGTTTCCTATTTTTACTTTGCTTTTTGCGACCTTAGTATCTTGATCTTTGTAGGCAAGGCGTATAATTTCATCAATCCAAAGGGGATTAAAATGACAAAACATGTGTTTCAAACGACTTTTGCGGGTCGTGAGTTAATCGTAGAGACTGGTCAGGTTGCTAAGCAAGCAAATGGCTCTGTTGTCGTGCGTTACGGTGAGTCAACTGTCTTGACTGCTGCCGTTATGTCTAAGAAGATGGCAACTGGGGATTTCTTCCCTCTCCAAGTCAACTACGAAGAAAAAATGTATGCGGCTGGGAAGTTTCCTGGTGGCTTTATGAAGCGTGAAGGACGTCCTTCAACTGATGCGACTTTGACAGCGCGTTTGATTGACCGTCCAATCCGCCCTATGTTTGCGGAAGGTTTTCGTAATGAAGTGCAAGTGATCAACACCGTCCTTTCTTATGATGAAAATGCCTCTGCACCAATGGCAGCTATGTTTGGTTCATCCTTGGCACTTTCTATCTCAGATATTCCATTTGACGGACCAATCGCTGGGGTACAAGTGGGCAATGTAGATGGTCAAATCATCATCAACCCAAGTCAAGAACAAGCAGAGCGTTCGCTTCTTGAATTGACAGTAGCTGGTACCAAACACGCTATCAACATGGTTGAGTCTGGTGCCAAAGAATTGTCAGAAGAAATCATGCTGGAAGCCCTTCTCAAAGGGCACGAAGCAGTCAAAGAATTGATTGCCTTCCAAGAAGAAATCGTTGCGGCAGTCGGTAAAGAAAAAGCAGAAGTGGAACTGCTTCATGTGGATGCTGACTTACAGGCTGAAATCATCGCAGCCTATAACAGTGACCTCCAAAAAGCGGTCCAAGTAGAAGAAAAATTGGCCCGTGAAGCTGCGACACAAGCAGTGAAAGACCAAGTGACTGCTGTTTATGAAGAAAAATATGCAGACCATGAAGAATTTGAACGAATCATGCGTGATGTGGCTGAAATCTTGGAACAAATGGAACACGCTGAAGTGCGCCGTTTGATCACAGAAGACAAGGTGCGTCCTGACGGGCGTAAGGTCGATGAAATCCGTCCTTTGGATGCGGTTGTTGACTTCCTTCCTCGTGTACATGGTTCCGGTCTCTTCACTCGTGGACAAACTCAGGCTCTTTCAGTTTTGACCTTGGCTCCGATGGGAGAAACGCAAATCATCGATGGTTTGGATCCAGAGTACAAGAAACGCTTTATGCACCATTATAACTTCCCTCAATACTCTGTAGGGGAAACTGGTCGTTACGGTGCGCCTGGTCGTCGTGAAATTGGTCACGGCGCTCTCGGTGAGCGTGCTCTTGCTCAAGTCTTGCCAAGCTTGGAAGAATTCCCATACGCTATCCGTCTGGTAGCAGAAGTCTTGGAATCAAACGGTTCTTCATCTCAAGCATCTATCTGTGCCGGAACTCTTGCCCTTATGGCTGGTGGTGTGCCAATCAAGGCGCCAGTAGCAGGGATTGCCATGGGTCTCATCTCAGATGGAAATAACTACACTGTATTGACAGATATCCAAGGATTGGAAGACCACTTTGGAGACATGGACTTCAAGGTAGCAGGTACTCGTGAGGGGATTACAGCCCTTCAAATGGATATCAAGATCCAAGGGATTACTGCAGAAATCTTGACAGAAGCCCTTGCTCAAGCTAAGAAAGCCCGTTTTGAAATCCTTGATGTCATCGAAGCAACCATTCCAGAAGTTCGTCCAGAATTGGCTCCAACTGCACCGAAAATTGATACCATTAAGATTGATGTTGATAAGATCAAGATTGTCATCGGTAAAGGTGGAGAAACCATCGACAAAATTATCGCTGAAACAGGCGTTAAGATTGATATCGACGAAGAGGGTAATGTGTCTATCTACTCTAGCGACCAAGATGCTATTAACCGTACCAAAGAAATCATTGCTGGTCTAGTTCGTGAGGCTAAAGTCGATGAAGTTTACCATGCTAAGGTTGTTCGTATCGAGAAATTTGGTGCCTTTGTCAACCTCTTTGACAAGACAGACGCCCTCGTTCACATTTCGGAAATGGCTTGGACGCGTACTAATAATGTCGAAGACTTGGTGGCTATTGGAGACGAAGTCGATGTCAAAGTTATCAAGATTGATGAAAAAGGACGTGTTGATGCTTCTATGAAGGCTCTTCTTCCACGTCCACCAAAACCTGAGCGTGATGAAAAAGGTGAAAAGTCTGAACGTCCTCACCGTCTACGTCATCACAAGGACCACAAACCGAAGAAAGAATTTACACATAAACCAAAAGATTCAGAATAAGAAAGGAGAAATGTATGGGATGGTGGCGCGAAACCATTGATATCGTAAAAGAAAATGATCCAGCGGCGCGCACCACTTTGGAGGTTCTACTGACCTATCCAGGTGTCAAGGCCTTAGCTGCCCACCGTCTCTCGCATTTTCTATGGGAGCACGGCTTCAAACTCCTAGCTCGGATGCACAGTCAGTTTTGGCGCTTCTGGACTCAGATTGAGATCCATCCGGGGGCTCAGATAGAATCAGGTGTCTTTATCGACCATGGTTCTGGATTGGTGATTGGAGAAACGGCTATCGTTGAGACGGGAGTTCTCCTCTATCATGGGGTGACTCTTGGGGGAACAGGGAAAGACTGTGGCAAACGCCATCCTACCGTTCGAAAGGGAGCTCTCATATCGGCTCATGCCCAAGTTATTGGACCAGTGGAAATCGGTGAAAATGCCAAGGTGGGAGCAGCCGCAGTTGTTGTGGCAGATGTACCTAGTGATGTGACAGTTGTCGGAATTCCAGCGAAGATTGTCCGTGTTCATGGTGAGAAAGACGAGCCAACCATTCACGAGGTAGAGGAGAAACGGAAATACTATCTAGACAAGCTAGAGCATGCCCGTGAAGCCAGTCACAGATCGTCGGGGTTGTAGAGGATACCTATATGATTCAAGCAAGAAACAAGTTAAGCCAAGAGGAGTTATCTGAGGCGAAAAAACTCATTAACTGTTGCCAAGCCTATGACGGTACCTATCGTGATCCCTATCTTTCTAACATGCTTAATTTTGACCCAAACATGCCCGCCTTTTTCCTTTATTATGAAAAAGGCGAACTTGTTGGTTTATTAACTGTCTATGCAGATGACCAAGATGTGGAAGTGACGATACTGGTTCATCCAAATCATCGCCGTCAGGGGATTGCGCGTGCATTGTTTACGAGTTTTGAGAGAGAAACGGCTTCTTTCCCTATTCGTTCAGTCACTTTTCAGACAGAACGTATTTTTCTAGAGCGTCATCCTGATTTTGTCAGCAACTGGGGATTGGTCGAGGATGAAGAGACAGAAACCTGGTTAGGTAAGGATAGAAGACCTTATCAGTTAGTAACTGTTTCTAATCTTGAAGTTTTGTTAGCAGATAGTTCGTATCAGGAGCAAATTAGCCAGTTAAAATTTCAGGTATTTTCAGAGGAACATGAATCGAGAGAAGTTGTGGATAGATATGTCGCTGAAGCTCTGAAAGATCCAGAAAGTCGCCTATACATTTTATTAAAAAACGGTCAGGTCATTGGGACTTGCACGGTAGATTTATCGACTAATACGAATTACTTCTACGGTTTAGCAATATCAGAACTTGAACGTGGCAAAGGCTACGGAAGCTATTTTGTAAAATCTCTTATCAACCAACTGATTGAGCAAAATGACAGGGAGTTTCAAATTGCAGTAGAAGATAGCAATGTAGGTGCCAAGCGCTTGTATGAAAAAATTGGCTTTGTCAAACAGACTCAGGTAGTTTATCTGAATGAGAAAGAATAGAAAAATGCTATTAGAAGAATTCGAAAATGTACCTGCTGTTATCGAACCAACTGATCGAAGTATTCGAGGTGGTGGAGAAATCTGTGACACGATTATTTTATCTTTTAATGGAGAAATCGTTGAACGAGTAAAGCAGTTTGAAGATGTTTATGAAGGTGGCTATCTAACCAATCTAAATGGTAGATTTCCATGGTATATCTATGAAAAAGATGGTAGTAAGGTAGCCGTTGCTATAGCTACGATTGGGGCTCCCATGATAGTCGGCCAGCTGGAGGAGTTAGCGGCCATAGGCTTCAAGAATTTCATCATTCTAGGTTCCTGTGGTGTTTTGGATCGCTCAATTGAGGCGGATAAAATCATCCTGCCTGCGGCCGCATTGCGAGATGAAGGGACTAGCTATCACTATGCCCCATCGGGTGATGAAGTCGCCTATAACGAATCACTGTTGATTAAGCTGGAAGCCATCTTTGACAAGCACAATATCGAACATATCCGCACCAAGTCTTGGACGACTGATGCCTTTTATCGAGAAACGCCTGATAAGGTCAAGCGTCGCTTGACTGCTGGTGCACAAGTGGTGGACATGGAAGCTTCAGCTATCATGGCTTGGAGTCAATTTCGCAAGAGTAAAGTCTATCAGTTCTTCTACACAGCTGACTATGTGGATCATCATAACCGAGCCTGGGATGCCCGCCATGAAGAGCGGACAGCTGATGCCATGACTTTTTTCACTATCGCTTTGACAATAGCCAAGGAACTAGAAAGGTAACTACAAGAATGGCAGTATATTTTTACGGCTGTATCACCATGGATGGCTACTTGGCAGACAGCCAGCACAGGATAGACTGGCTGCATCAGCTTGGTTCTGTAGAGGATACAGGCTATGATGACTTTTACAGGCAAATGGATATCACCATCATGGGCAAGCGGACCTTTGAGGAAATCCAAGATTTGCAAGATGTAGAAAGTTTTTATCAAGCTACGGAAAACTATGTCTTTACGCATGATAGGCACCTGCCTGTCAGCAATTACCAGCCAGTAGCTGGGGATGTGGTGGACTTTGTTCACCAGATTGACAAAGGAAAAAATGTCTTTGTGATTGGTGGTAATTCCTTGGTAGGACCGCTCTTGGATGCGGATCTTTTCGACCACCTCATTATTCAGATAGCGCCCCTTATCCTAGGAAAGGGGGTTCCCCTCTTTACCCAAGAGGAAGGGCAGCGCTTTTACCAACTGGATAGCCTCAGACAATTTGGCCCTTTTGCAGAGCTGGTTTTCAGCCGAAAAAGTCAGAAATAGAGAAGGGAGTGGACTGCATGATTAAAATTTACGACACCATGTCTCGTGATTTACGAGAATTTGTCCCGATTGAGGACAGCAAAGTCAAGATGTATGTTTGTGGGCCAACCGTATATAACTATATCCACGTGGGGAATGCACGTTCGACGGTAGCTTTTGATACCATTCGACGTTACTTCGAATACCGTGGGTACGAGGTTGCCTATATTTCCAATTTTACAGATGTAGATGATAAGATTATCAATCGCGCCAAGGAAGAAGGTATCACGCCTCAGGAGGTTGCGGACAAGTACATCGCTGCCTTTCGTGAAGACGTGACGGCCTTAGGCGTCAAGCCTGCTACCCGCCATCCGCGTGTAGTGGAGTTTATGGCTGATATCATTCGTTTTGTGGAAGACTTGATTGAAAAAGGTTATGCCTATGAAAGCCAGGGGGATGTCTACTTCCGTGTGGAAAAATCTCACAACTATGCTAAGTTGGCTAATAAAACCTTGGAAGATTTGGAGTTGGGTGCTTCTGGTCGGACAGATGAGGAGACCGCCCGTAAGGAAAATCCAGTGGACTTTGCTCTCTGGAAGGCAGCTAAGCCAGGTGAGATTTTCTGGGACAGCCCTTGGGGAGCAGGCCGTCCGGGCTGGCATATCGAGTGTTCGGTTATGTCGACAGAGATTTTGGGAGATACCATTGATATTCACGGTGGTGGAGCTGACCTAGAGTTTCCGCATCATACCAACGAAATAGCCCAATCAGAAGCCAAGACTGGTCAGACTTTTGCCAACTACTGGATGCACAATGGCTTTGTCAATATCGAAAATGTCAAGATGTCCAAGTCCTTGGGCAACTTTATCACAGTCCATGATGCCCTCAAAACCATCGATGGCCAAGTGCTTCGTTTCTTCTTTGCCACTCAGCATTACCGCAAGCCTATCAACTTTACAGAAAAAGCAGTGCGTGATGCCGAGACAAATCTCAAGTATCTAAAGAACACCTATGAGCAACCATTTACTGGAAATGTAGATGCTCAAGAGTTACAAGACTTTAAAGATAAGTTTGTAGCGGCTATGGATGAGGACTTTAACGCTGCCAATGGTATCACAGTTGTCTTTGAAATGGCCAAGTGGATTAATTCAGGCAACTATGATGTAAGTGTTAAGGAAGCTCTTGCGGCTATGTTAGAGGTCTTTGGTATTGTCTTTGTCGAGGAAGTTTTGGATGCAGAGATTGAAGCTTTGATCCAAAAACGTCAAGAGGCGCGTGCGAATCGTGACTTTGCGACAGCAGACCAAATCCGTGACCAATTGGCTGCTCAAGGGATTAAGCTACTGGATACCAAAGATGGAGTGAGGTGGACACGTGATTGATGTCAACCTCATTAATGGGATTGCGCTAGCTTTTGAGGGGGATGCGGTGTATTCTATGTATATCCGCCGTCACCTCATCCTCAAAGGTATGACCAAGCCCAATAAACTCCACCAAGAGGCGACAAAGTATGTGTCGGCCAAGGCTCAGGCTCGCTTGATTGCCCTCATGTTGGAAGAGCAAGTCTTGACGGAAAAAGAAGAAGAAATCTATAAACGAGGCCGCAATACCAATAGCCACACAAAGGCTAAAAATGCGGATGTCGTAACTTATCGCATGTCTACAGGATTTGAAGCGGTCATGGGCTATCTCCATCTGACTGAAAATGTGGAGCGTCTAGAGACTATAATTTCTTGGTGCATCCAAAAAGTGGAGGGCTAGAATATGATTGCAAAGGAATTACAAGACTGGTTCCCTGAAGCTCAGATTTCAGATCAGCCAGTAGAGAAACCGGGCTATCTTACTCTTCCTTTAGCTTCTCAGCAGTGGATTTTACTGGAGGAAGCTGGGCTCAGCGAGCGTGAAAAGCAGCTGGTTGCCCTTTTGACCCAGCAGGAGCAGGCTCGTTCGCTCAATCCTTGGTATCCCTATTTGATTGAGGGGAAGGGGCAGGCACCGCAAGCTTTCAAAAAGATTCAATTGGTTTATTGCCATCTGTCTTATTACCAACAGGAAAATCTAGCCTCTTGGTTGGATATGATGCAAACTCTCTTTCCCAACTGCCAGACAGTATTGCAGGTCGGAGTTCAGGATTATGTATTTGTGCTTCAACAAGATAAGTACAGCTCTGTCCGCTCAATCTTATCTGATACGATTGAAGCGGTTGAGTATGACTTTGGCCTTCGTCTGTCGATCATGTTAGGCCAGGTTTGGCCTCAGACAGGCCCTCAAGCCCTATCAGACTTGATCAAAGCGGAGCGAGATTTGTTTAAGACTTGGTGGCGTCAGGGGCATCAAGGTGTACATACCTTTTCACAGCTCTATCTTTGGAGTATGGGAGAAAGGATTGTGGACCTGAGAGTCATTAAAGACTGCCTGCACCAGATGATTTTGGACCAGGACCAGATTCAGGAAATTATCCTTTCTCTCTGGGAAAACAGTGCCGTCCTAACTAAAACGGCCCAGCAACTCTATCTGCACCGCAACTCTCTCCAATACAAGATTGATAGATGGGAAGAATTGACAGGGCTTCAGTTGAAGGAGTTAACGGATCTTACCTTGTGTTATCAGTTGATTTTACCAGATATTCTTTAAAGTTTTGTGCAAGTTGCACAGAACTTTTTTATTTTTTTGGTCACCTTGCCATAGAAATGTAAAGCGTTTTCATTTATAATAAAACTATCAAAAAATAAAAGGAGTTCACCTTCCATGGTAGAATTAAATCTTAAAAACATTTACAAAAAATATCCAAACAGCGAACACTACTCAGTTGAAGACTTCAACTTGGACATCAAAGACAAAGAATTTATCGTTTTCGTAGGTCCTTCAGGATGTGGTAAATCAACAACTCTTCGTATGATTGCGGGTCTTGAAGACATTACAGAAGGTACTGCATCTATCGATGGCGTGGTTGTCAACGACGTAGCTCCAAAAGACCGTGACATCGCCATGGTATTCCAAAACTACGCTCTTTACCCACACATGACTGTGTATGACAACATGGCTTTTGGTTTGAAATTGCGTAAGTACAGCAAAGAAGACATCGACAAACGTGTGCAAGAAGCGGCAGCAATCCTTGGCTTGAAAGAGTTCTTGGATCGTAAACCTGCTGACCTTTCAGGTGGTCAACGTCAACGTGTTGCCATGGGTCGTGCGATTGTCCGTGATGCAAAAGTGTTCTTGATGGACGAACCTTTGTCAAACTTGGATGCCAAACTTCGTGTATCAATGCGTGCTGAAATTGCGAAAATCCACCGTCGTATCGGAGCTACAACTATCTACGTAACACACGACCAAACAGAAGCGATGACTCTTGCAGACCGTATCGTTATCATGTCAGCAACTAAGAACCCTGCTGGTACAGGTACTATCGGACGTGTAGAACAAATCGGTACTCCTCAAGAAGTTTACAAAAACCCAGTTAACAAATTTGTAGCAGGATTTATCGGAAGCCCAGCTATGAACTTCATCAATGTGAAATTGGTTGGTAGCGAAATTGTTTCTGACGGTTTCCGTTTGAAAGTGCCAGAAGGTGCTTTGAAAGTTCTTCGTGACAAAGGCTACGAAGGAAAAGAATTGATTTTCGGTATCCGTCCAGAAGATGTGAATGCAGAACCTGCTTTCCTTGAAACATTCCCAGAATCAGTGGTTAAAGCAACTATCTCAGTATCAGAATTGCTTGGTTCAGAATCTCACCTTTACTGCCAAGTTGGTAAAGACGAATTTGTTGCAAAAGTGGATGCTCGTGACTACTTGCAAACAGGTGCAACAGTTGAACTTGGATTTGACTTGAACAAAGCACACTTCTTCGATGTAGAAACTGAAAAAACAGTCTACTAAGCAAATGAAATGTCAAAACACTGCTAGAGAAATCTGGCAGTGTTTTTTTAATGATTGGTATTAGCATAAAAACAGAGCTTTTCTAGTTTTCATATCCTTAAAAAAGTGATAAAATGGTAGGAAGAATTGGAGAGTATAGATGCCGAAAGAAGTGAATTTGACGGGCGATCAGGTAGTCGCTTTAACGAGAGAGTATTTAACGAAGGAAGACGTTGCTTTTGTACAAAAAGCATTGATTTATGCGGTAGATTGTCATAGTGGGCAGTTTCGGAAATCAGGAGAGCCCTATATTATCCATCCCATTCAGGTAGCAGGAATTCTGGCTAAGCTCAAGCTGGATGCCGTAACCGTTGCCTGTGGTTTTTTGCATGACGTGGTTGAGGACACAGATGCGACACTGGATGATCTGGAGAGAGAGTTCGGTCATGATGTTCGGATTATCGTTGACGGGGTGACCAAGCTTGGTAAGGTTGAGTACAAATCACTCGAGGAACAATTGGCTGAAAATCATCGCAAGATGCTTATGGCCATGTCTGAGGATATCCGTGTTATCTTGGTTAAATTATCGGACCGTTTGCACAATATGCGGACTCTTAAACACCTGCGAAAGGACAAGCAAGAACGGATTTCCAGAGAAACCATGGAAATTTACGCACCACTTGCTCATCGTCTAGGGATTTCCAGTGTCAAGTGGGAGTTGGAAGACCTATCTTTCCGTTATCTCAATCCAACTGAGTTTTACAAGATCACCCACATGATGAAGGAAAAGCGCAGAGAACGTGAGGCTCTGGTCGACGAAGTCGTAACCAAGTTGGAGGACTATGCTACCGAACGCAATCTCAAAGGGAAAATCTATGGTCGTCCTAAGCATATCTATTCGATCTACCGCAAGATGCAGGATAAGAAGAAACGCTTTGAGGAAATTTATGACCTGATTGCCATTCGCTGTATCTTAGATACCCAGAGTGATGTCTATGCTATGCTGGGTTATGTGCATGAACTTTGGAAACCTATGCCAGGCCGCTTCAAAGACTATATCGCCAATCGTAAGGCCAATGGTTACCAGTCTATCCATACAACTGTTTATGGGCCAAAAGGGCCGATTGAATTCCAGATTCGGACTAAGGAAATGCACGAAGTGGCTGAGTACGGGGTAGCAGCTCACTGGGCTTATAAGAAAGGCATTAAAGGGCAGGTCAACAGCAAGGAATCTGCTATTGGGATGAACTGGATCAAGGAGATGATGGAGCTCCAAGACCAGGCTGATGATGCCAAGGAATTTGTGGACTCTGTTAAAGAAAACTATCTGGCGGAGGAGATTTACGTCTTTACTCCTGATGGTGCGGTTCGCTCCCTGCCAAAAGATTCAGGACCGATTGACTTTGCCTATGAAATCCATACCAAAGTCGGTGAAAAAGCGACTGGTGCCAAGGTCAATGGCCGTATGGTTCCACTGACAACCAAGCTCAAGACAGGGGATCAGGTTGAAATTATCACCAATCCCAACTCCTTTGGTCCAAGTCGTGACTGGCTCAACATGGTCAAGACCAGCAAGGCGCGCAACAAGATTCGTCAGTTCTTTAAAAATCAAGACAAGGAATTATCCGTTAACAAGGGCCGTGAGATGTTGATGGCCCAGTTCCAAGAAAACGGCTATGTAGCCAATAAATTCATGGACAAGCGTCATATGGACGAGGTCCTTCAAAAGACCAGCTACAAGACAGAGGAAGCTCTCTATGCAGCCATTGGTTTTGGAGAAATTGGCGCTATTACCGTCTTTAACCGATTGACCGAAAAGGAACGTCGTGAGGAAGAACGCGCTAAGGCCAAGGCAGAAGCAGAAGAGCTTGTCAAAGGTGGCGAAGTTAAGGTTGAAAACAAAGAAACTCTCAAGGTCAAGCATGAGGGAGGTGTGGTGATTGAAGGTGCCTCAGGCCTCTTAGTGCGGATTGCCAAGTGTTGCAATCCAGTGCCAGGTGACGACATTGTCGGCTACATCACTAAGGGTCGCGGTGTAGCTATTCACCGTGTGGACTGTATGAACCTCCGTGCCCAAGAAAACTATGAGCAACGTCTCCTTGATGTGGAATGGGAAGATCAATTCTCAAGCAAGGAATACACTGCCCACATCGATATCTATGGTCTCAACCGTACAGGTCTCTTAAATGATGTTCTGCAAGTTCTCTCAAACACAACCAAGAATATCTCAACCGTTAACGCCCAACCAACCAAGGATATGAAATTTGCCAATATCCATGTCTCCTTTGGTATTTCCAACCTCTCTACACTGACCACAGTTGTGGACAAGATTAAGAGTGTACCAGAGGTCTACTCTGTTAAACGGACCAACGGCTAATTCTCCCTTCAGTTACTAGAAAGGCTATTATGAAAATCATCATTCAACGAGTCAAGAAAGCCCAAGTCAGTATCGGAGGTCAGGTACGGGGAAAAATTAATCAGGGACTCTTATTACTGGTCGGTGTTGGACCAGAGGACCAAGAGGAAGATCTGGACTATGCTGTGAGAAAGCTTGTCAATATGCGGATTTTTTCAGATGAAGAAGGCAAGATGAACCTATCTGTCAAGGATATCAAGGGGGAAATCCTTTCTATTTCCCAGTTTACCCTCTTTGCAGATACCAAGAAAGGCAATCGTCCAGCCTTTACAGGTGCCGCCAAGCCGGATATGGCAGCTGCCTTCTATGAGGCTTTCAACCAAAAGCTAGCTCAGGAAGTCCCTGTTCAGACAGGTATTTTTGGAGCGGATATGCAGGTGGAGCTGGTCAATGATGGGCCAGTTACCATCATTCTTGATACTAAAAATAGATAAGAAAACCAAGCCAGTCGGCTTGGTTTTTATTTATAGACACTCCCATAAAGAGGTATGTTTGTTGTAAAAGTCGGGATAGTTTTCTCTTAGGTGGCCAGCCGTCAGATAATATAAAGTAGAATGACAACCAGTGACGATTGGCATAAGAGATGAAAATCGCTGAGAACTAGTGAAGGCTAAAAGGACAAATAATAGAAAATCGCTAATGAGCACCCCTAAATAGTAGAAGCGAAACTTTTTATTGATTTGAGGATAAATCTCAGAGAACTGTTTTTTGAGTCGGTTGACCAAGCGAAATAGCAGTAGTCCTTGAGCAAGGATGAAAATAAAACCAGACAGCAGGAGCCAGTCTACAGAGGGGTCGGTTTTGGAGATAAAAATTGCTAATAGTAGCAAATCACTGACTGCAATAGCTGCAAAATGGATTCTAAAGAGCTTTTTCATAGGATGACCTCCCTCTTTTATCTACCTTCATTCTACACCAAATGAATGGGAGTTGCAACTAACATAATAAAAAATCCCTGAAAGGAATTTCTTTCAGGAATAAGGGGTTAGTTGATTTTTTCGACATAGAGTTGTTTGGCGATATCCATACTAACTTGGAGGTCTTCGTCTTTGTTGACCAGAGTAAAGCTATTGGAAAAGCCATCAAACTGCTTGACTTGGAGTTGGTCACCGATATGAATTGCGTGCTTTTCTAGATATTTGAGTAGTTCAAAACTATCATGAACGCGAGTCAGGAGATAGGTTCCAGTTTCCTGGACAGCTGCTAGTGGAAGGTTATTGATTTCAACCAAGAGTTCTCCCTCGGCTGGTATGGTTCCACCGTGGGGACAGGTTTTAGGGAAGCCCAGGAGTTTATCCAGTCTCTTTACAAATAGGTCAGAGACTGTGTGTTCTAGGACCTCAGCTTCTTCGTGGATTTGATCGCTAGTATAGTCTAGATGGTGAACTAGAAAGACTTCAATCAAACGGTGTTTACGATAGAGCTCAGAGACCAGTTTGAGGCCAATATCTGTCAATAGATAGCCGTTCTCCTTATCCTTGAGGATGAGATTTTCACTTTTCATGCGTTTGATCATCTCTGTTACAGCAGGCGGAGAGACCTGCATACGGGCAGCAATCTCTTTGTTGGTGATTTTTTGCATGTCCGTACCGATTTCATAAATACATTTTAGGTAGTCTTCTTTATTTGGAGTCATTCGTTTCCTCTTGTTCATTCTCTCCATCTAGTATACCAAAAAAAGCTAGATTTCTCTAGCTTTCTGTCATAATGCTTGTGATTTTAGTCTAGTTCTTTAACTGCAGCAATAGCAGCTTCAAAGTCTGGTTCAGTGTTGATGTTGTCAACGTATTCTACGTAACGGATGACATTGTCAGTATCGAGAACAAAGACAGCACGTGCAAGGAGATGCCATTCGTTGATCAAGAGGGCATAATCGCGCCCGAAAGAATGGTCAAAATAGTCTGAAAGCATGATGGCATTGTCAAGGCCTTCAGCCCCGCACCAGCGTCCTTGGGCAAATGGTAGGTCCATAGAAACAGTAAGAACGACGGTATTGTCGAGGTTAGCTAGTTCTTGGTTGAATCGACGTGTTTGCGTTGAGCAGATACCAGTATCGATAGAAGGGACAACACTCAAGACTTTTTTCTTTCCTTCAAAGTCAGCTAGTGTTTTTTTAGAGAGATCGGTTGTCGTGAGAGAAAAGTCAAGTGCCTTGTCTCCGACTTGCAGTTGTTTACCTGTAAAAGTTACAGGATTTCCGAGAAAAGTGGTCATGAAACTACTCCATTCTTTTTTTCTTTTATTTTACCGAGAATTGTCAGATTTTTCCAATGATTTGACTGGAAATTAAGCGATAAAAAACGCCTGTTCATGTGAGAACGACGTTTTTAATGGATTACTTAGACAAACCTTCAGCAATCTTGTCAAGGTTGTATTTCATCATGTTGTAGTAGCTGTCACCTTCTTTACCTTCTTCAGCGATTGAGTCAGTAAAGATTTGTGCGTAAATTGGGATATTTGTGTCTTGTGAAACAGTCTTCATTGGACGGTCATCGACACTTGATTCAACAAAGAGTGATGGAACTTTTGTTTGGCGAAGTTTTTCAACCAAGGTCTTGATTTGTTCAGGTGTTCCTTCTTCTTCTGTGTTGATTTCCCAGATGTAGGCACTTGGAACTTCGTAAGCTTTAGAGAAGTATTTGAAGCATCCTTCGCTGGTTACAATGAGTTTTTTCTCAGCAGGGATATTGTTAAATTTCTCTTTAGCTTCCTTGTCCAGTTTGTCTAGCTTTTCAGTATAGTCTTTGAGATTTTTTTCGTAGAATTCCTTGTTGCTAGGGTCTTTTGCAATCAACTGTTTAGCGATATTTTTAGCATAAATTATCCCATTTTCAAGGTTGAGCCAAGCGTGTGGGTCTTCTTTGCCTTTCTCGTTTTGACCTTCAAGGTAGATGATATCTACGCCGTCACTAACTGCATAGTAGTCTTTGTTTTCAGTTTTCTTGGCATTTTCGACCAATTTGGTAAACCAAGCATTGCCACCTGTTTCAAGGTTGATACCGTTATAGAAAATGAGGTCAGCCTCAGAAGTTTTCTTTACGTCTTCAGGAAGTGGTTCGTACTCGTGTGGGTCTTGACCAACAGGAACGATACTATGAAGATCAATCTTGTCACCAGCGATATTTTTAGTAATATCAGCAATGATAGAGTTAGTCGCTACAACCTTTAGTTTTTGGTTTGTAGATGCTGTATCTTTTTTCCCACTAGCACAGGCAGCTAATCCAATGATAGAAAGAAAAAGAACGAGCAATGTACCTAATTTTTTCATTAGATTCCTCCAGAAGGGTTTCCCCTTATTTATTGATTTTTTTATTTTTTAGTTTCAAGTATCGTTGCTTTGGAGAGATAAAGAAACTGATTAAGAAGAAGCTGGCAGATGTGAGCACGATGCTGGATCCTGCTGCGAGGTTGAAGCTATAGCCGATAAAGAGTCCCAAAACAGAAGCGGTTGCCCCTAGGGTTGATGAAAGAAAAATCATGCTCTTTAGGCTATTCGCATAAAGGTAAGCCGTCGCAGCTGGGGTGATCAACATGGCCACGATAAGAATCGTTCCAACACTTTGCATGGCAGTGACTGACACAAGGGTCAAGAGTACCATGAGGAGGTAGTGATAGAAATTAACAGGCATTCCCATGGCTTTAGCCAAAAGCTCGTCAAAGGATGTAATCAATAGTTGTTTAAAGAAAATCCCGATAATCAAGAGAATCAATGCCCCCACACCAATGGTGATCCACATGTCCGTATCTTGGACAGCGAGGATATTCCCAAAAAGGATATGGAAGAGGTCTGTCGAACTCTTGGCAACACTAATCAAGATGACACCTAAGGCTAAGAAAGATGAAAAGGTAATACCAATGGCAGTGTCACTCTTGATGATAGAGTTCCCCTTGATGTAGGTAATGATGATGGAAGCCATCAAGCCAAAGATGATCGCTCCAATAAAGAAATCAATTCCCAGGATAAAGGAAAGGGCTACGCCGGGCAAAACTGCGTGAGAGATGGCATCCCCCATGAGAGACATTCCACGTAAGATGATAAAACATCCCACGGCTCCAGCAACCACCCCGATGACTATAGCTGTGATCAAGGCATTTTGTAGGAAATGGAAATGTTGCAATCCATCGATAAATTCTACTATCATAGGTCACCTCCATTAAAGAAGAGCTTACTACCATAAGCTTTTTTGAGATTGACTTCGGTAAAGGTTTCTTCAGTTGAACCAATAGCAACCAATTCTCGATTGAGAAGCATAACTTGGTCGAAATAATGAGGGACTTTGCTGAGGTCATGATGGACGATGAGAACTGTTTTACCAGCTTTTTTAAGGTCTCTCAGTGTATTCATGATAATCTCTTCACTGATCGAGTCAATCCCGACAAAAGGCTCATCTAAAAAGATGTAGTCAGCTTCCTGCACTAAGCAGCGGGCAATCAAAACACGTTGGAATTGTCCTCCAGAGAGCTGACTGATTTGGCGATCAGCATAGTCTGAGAGTCCAACGATTTCAAGTGCATCCGCCACTTTTTTCCAGTGGCTGGCCTTTAAAGTGTGGAAGAGCGGGATAGATGGATAGAGTCCCAGTGAGACACATTCCTTGACCTTGATAGGGAAATTGTAGTCGATATGGATTTTTTGCTCGACATAGGCAACTCGATGTAAAGATTTCTTGACTTCTTTGTCATCGAGAAAGGCCTGGCCTTCGTGTGGGATAATTCCCAACATACTTTTTAATAAAGTTGATTTTCCAGCACCGTTTGGACCAATAATTCCGGTAATAGTTGGTCCTTGGAGCACTAGTGAAATATCCTTTAGTGCCAACGTTTCTTTGTAGGAGACACTGAGGTTTTCGATACGTATCATACAGTTATTTTCCTCCTGTCTTTTAATATACCTTAAAAAAAAAATTAAGTCAAGTTAATTTTTAAAAAATTTAAAATAATAACTGAAAAATGAAGAAAAAAGAGAGACCATTTTTAATTGCATTCCCAAGTGTTTTTTGCTAAGCTAAGAATAAGTGAAAAAATGAAAGCGAGAACAAGATGACACGTTATCAAGACGATTTTTATGATGCAATCAATGGAGAATGGGAAAAAACAGCTGTTATTCCAGCTGATAAATCTCGAACAGGTGGCTTTATTGACCTTGATGAGGAAATTGAAGAGTTAATGCTGGCAACTACGGACAAGTGGTTGGAAGGCGAAGATGTTCCAGAGGACGCTATCCTCGCAAATTTTGTTAAGTACCATCGTATGGTACGTGATTTTGATAAGAGGGATGCAGATGGAATCAAGCCTGTCCTTCCTCTGCTCAAGGAATACCAAGATTTGGAGAGCTTTGCAGATTTTACCAGCAAACTGGCAGAGTTTGAACTAGCAGGTAAACCAAACTTCCTTCCATTTGGAGTATCACCAGACTTTATGGATGCTAGAACCAATGTTCTCTGGGCTAGTGCTCCAGGAACTATCTTGCCTGATACAACCTACTATGCCGAAGACCATCCTCAGCGTGAGGAATTATTGAATCTTTGGAAAGAAAGTACTTCTAATCTCCTCAAAGCCTATAACTTCTCAGATGAAGAAATCGAAGATCTTTTAGAGAAACGATTGGAATTGGACCGTCGTATCGCAGCTGTGGTGCTTTCTAACGAAGAAAGTTCAGAATATGCCAAACTCTACCATCCATATGCTTATGAAGATTTCAAGAAATTTGCTCCTGCCCTACCTTTGGATGACTTCTTCCAAGCAGTAATTGGACAAACTCCAGATAAGGTTATCGTAGACGAGGAACGTTTTTGGCAAGCAGCAGATCAGTTTTATAGTGAAGAAGCGTGGCCTCTATTTAAAGCAACCTTGATTTTGGGTGTGGTCAATCTCTCAACAAGCTATCTCACAGACGAGATTCGTGTCTTGTCAGGTGCTTATGGTCGTGCCCTTTCAGGTGTTCCAGAAGCTCAGGATAAGGTCAAGGCAGCCTATCACTTGGCCCAAGGTCCCTTTAAGCAAGCCCTTGGTCTCTGGTATGCGCATGAAAAATTCTCTCCAGAAGCTAAGGCAGACGTAGAGAAAAAAGTGGCGACTATGATTGACGTTTATAAGGAACGTTTGGCTAAGAACGACTGGCTCACGCCTGAAACACGAGATAAGGCCATTGTCAAACTCAATGTCATCAAGCCTTATATCGGTTATCCAGAGGAATTGCCAGAACGCTATAAGGACAAGGTAGTGGACGAAACTGTCAGTCTCTTTGAGAATGCCCTAGCCTTTGCGCGTGTGGAAATCAAGCACAGCTGGAGCAAGTGGAATCAGCCTGTTGATTACAAGGAATGGGGCATGCCAGCTCATATGGTCAATGCCTACTACAATCCTCAGAAGAACTTGATTGTCTTCCCAGCTGCCATTTTACAGGCTCCATTCTATGATTTGCATCAGTCGTCTTCTGCCAACTACGGTGGTATTGGTGCTGTTATTGCCCATGAAATCTCTCATGCCTTTGACACAAATGGTGCGTCCTTTGATGAAAATGGTAGCCTCAAGGATTGGTGGACAGAGAGTGACTATGCTGCCTTTAAAGAAAAAACACAAAAAGTTATCGACCAGTTTGATGGCCAAGAATCTTACGGAGCAAGAATCAACGGAAAACTAACTGTATCAGAAAACGTTGCTGACTTGGGCGGAATTGCTGCAGCCCTTGAAGCTGCTAAGAGAGAACCAGACTTCTCAGTTGAAGAATTTTTCCACAACTTTGCTCGTATCTGGCGCATGAAAGGCCGTCCTGAGTTGATGAAACTCATGGCCAGTGTCGATGTGCACGCGCCTGCCAAACTCCGTGTCAACGTTCAAGTACCAAACTTCGATGACTTCTTTACAACCTATGATGTCAAAGAAGGCGACGGCATGTGGCGTTCACCAGAAGACCGTGTGATTATTTGGTAAGACAAAAACCAAGGATGTTATCCTTGGTTTTTTGTTTTCTAAAAAAAGGGATTAAAAGTCTTTTCGTGAGCGATAGTCGTAGCTGGACCGTGTCCAGGATAGACATCGTAGTTAGGAAGGGTGAAGAGTTGCGTCTGAATGCTATGGAGGAGTTGTTCCGTGCTACCTGTAGGAAGGTCTGTCCGTCCGATAGTTTCTCGGAATAGGGCATCTCCAGTCAAGACTAGATGATCATCAGGAAAGACGAGGGAAACGCCGCCGATAGAGTGCCCTGGGGTCGGTAGAACGGTAAAACGAAATTCCTCAAGCTGGTATTCGTCATGAAAGACAAAGGTGTGTTCTGCAGGTTTTGCGACCACATCTGCCAGATCATCGTGACGAGGAAGACCAGAGAGATTATTTACAGGAGTGTAAAGCCAGCTAGCTTCACTCTCTGCTACATAAACTGGAGGATTTCCAAAAGTCTCGCGAACCAAGTCCAGACTCATAATATGGTCGTAGTGGGTGTGGGTCAGGAGAATCGCACAGACGGGTTTGTTTATTTTCTCAATAGTCTTGCGAATAGCTTCCCAATGGCTACCTGGGTCAACCACAATCAGGTGTTGGTCCCCTTCCAGATAATAAGTGTTTTCATAGGCAATGGGATTCACGGTTTTATGGATTTTCATACTGGCTCCAATCTCAAAGAATGTACTAAACTAAGTATAGCACAGAAGAGGGAAATAAAGTGAAAAGAAAGCCCCTCTTTTGTGTTAGAGGGACAATGATCTTATTTAAACTTGAAACCTTCGTAAATGAGTTTTGCTTTGGGATTCTTTTTCTTGATTTGCTTGGCAAGGGCCTTCATCATAGGAAGAGGTCCACACATATAGACTGTAGTCTGGTCAGGGATTTCTTCTTGATCCAAAGTCAGGTATCCTTTTTCATTGCTATCGACCAGCTGCAGGTCAAAGTTAGCATTTTGACGGGCGTAGTCACGAAGTAGATCTAGGTAGACAGCATTTTCCTCTCCACGGAAACTATAGTAGAAGCGGACGTTCCTGTCTAGGATAGGATGCTCCCGGATATAAGAGATGAAAGGTGTCATTCCAATTCCACCTGCGATCCAGATTTGCTGCTTTGGACCATGTTCCATAGTCATATGCCCATAGGCGCGATCAACTGCAACCTTGCTACCAACTTGAAGATTGTCATAGATATTCTTGGTGTGGTCACCAGAGTTTTTTATCGTAAAATAAAGAGTTCGTCCTTGCCCTCCAGAGATGGAGAAAGGGTGTGGAGCAGTCTCAAAACCTTTTTGGAAAATTTTTAGAAAGGCAAATTGTCCATATTCGTAGGTGAAAGGATGACTGAGCTCTATTTCAATTTCAGTCGTATCGTGGTTGAGTCGTTTGATTCCTACGATTTTTCCAAGATAGGTGAAACCGACCTTTTGATAAAGGAAAATAATATAAAAACCTGCAAGCAAGCCTAAAAGAGCATAGATTCCAAAGATAAAACCTAGGAAACTAAAGGAGAGGAGACGATTTCCCATGATCATCAAAACATGAAAAAGGCCAAAGATATAGGCTAGATAAACCAATCGATGAATCCATCTCCATGCTTCATACTGGATATATTGTCCCAGATAGGCAACCAGAACGATGCTGATAAAGATATAGATAGCAATATTTCCAAACTGGGCGGCCAAATGCGAACCCCAGAGACCACCCATGCTAAAGTTGTGTAGGGTTAGTAGGAGTATGGATAGAAACGCCGTGAATTTATGAGCTAGATACATCTTTTCAAGTCCGTTAAACCAAGCCTCAAGCAAGGGTAAACGGCTAGCTAGTATAAAAGTAAGTGAGAGGGTAGTGAGAGCTAAACCAGGGATTAGAAACTGATTAGCGCCTGAACTGAGCCAAGCTAGAATAGTCAGAAGCATACTAAGTCCGATAAATAAAATACCTTTTAATGATTTCATAGTAGAAGTCCTTTCATGGATTTATCTTATATTAGATGTAATAAGATTTGTTACATTTTAACAAAAAATGAATCTCTAGTCAAGGTTTGTGATTTAGTCTAACTTTTCTGACCCTTTTTTCTAAAAAAGCCAACGAATCGGGTGGTTCATTGACTTTCTTATCTTAACGATTTTTCCAAGCTTGGTAGCGAGTGTCAATCAAGAGTTGGGTTAAGCGTCCCATGATTTCTCTTTCTTCGGGAGTGAGGGATTGAGCTTGGACAAAGAGATGGTGAATGTGTTCAATGACCTTGAAGGAAGAAAGGTCGTTGATAGAAGAGATGCCTGCGTCTAGAATGATTCCAAAAAAGAGGTCAAAGTAGAGCTGCAGTTCTTCGTCAGGAACGGTTTCAACCCATTCCTTGAAAGTAGTGTCGACTTGTTGGCTGTCGCTATTGGTCTCGTCTAGTTGGACAAAGTGCTTGTCTTTAACCTGCCAACTAAAGGTATCGTGCTGGGCGATACCACCCAAGGCAGTGCTTCGAACAACAATTTTTTTATCCGGAATTTCCAGCATCATCCCGATGATAGAACCTTGTGGAACAAATACTTTCGTTCTTTCCATCATGTTTTGATAGCCAGGTGTTTCGGTTAGTTCCTTGTGAAGTCCAGGGGCATCAAAAGTATAGACAGCGACAATGTTTTTCTGCAAGTCTGGATCAAGTTGACTGGCAGCATAGACAGCTAAATTGCCCCCTTTTGAGTGTCCTGCTAGGATAACCTTTTGGTTGGGGTGTTGAGCAAAAAAATTCTCTAAATACTGGAGGGCATGTTTTTGAGCAGGGATTTCCTTCATATAGGTCATATGGAAATCTTCTTTCCAACCGATGATGCTATCATCAGTTCCACGAAAGACAATCAAATAGGTATCGAGACTGATACGATAAGTCATGGCTGCAAACTGTTTTTGCAATTCAGGATCAATATCGTTAATAAAGTCTGAGAGCTTGCAATTTTTAAAGCGTTTGTGTTGAGCGAGCTGATTCAATAACTGGAGACGATTTTTATTGGTCAACATCGTCGTGTCTCTAGGGATTTGAGGTGCAAGATCTATAAGACGCTTTGGTTCTTGGGTGACTACATTATCAAAAGCAAGGTAGGTTAATTCAGTAAGGGCAAGAACATCTAACTCATTAACGGGGAGGTCATAAAAGGAATCGTATGCTACATCATTTAAGTAGTCAAAAATATTGGCCATAAAAGCTCCTTTCTCTATGTTTATCCTACCACATTTACCTAGAATTAGCTAGTAGGCTTGTTCGAATGACCTAGTAGGGTTTGATTGAAATACATAGAAGATAGATTGCTCCTATTTCAAACCTCTAAACGAGCTTACTTGTATGTTTTTGCTATCAATCCCATTTTCCTTTAAAAACTTCTTCATCTCATTTACATCATCAGGCTGACCTGTGATGAGATAGCTGGCTTGATTGCCGTATTCATCAATAGCATGTTTTAAAAATGCTTGACTTTTAGAAAGTTCATCGCTAGTTTTATAAGTAAAATTCGATGTTTTTTGAGCCAGTTCCTTAATCTCATTATCGAAAATAGTAACTCCTTTGTCAAAATGGTTGAGAATAATCGGACATTTACCAGACCATTCTTTGATAAGGGGGCGTAGAGCAGAAATTCCGACATCAGATGCAAAGCAAACTAGTGGCTTATTCGTATCTTTAACAGTCAAAGAGGAATCCAGCCAACTCATCTCAATCTCACTGCCAGCCGGTAAATGTGTCAAGGTGTTCTTAAAGTTGCTACCACTATTATGAGTCAAAATGAGAATTTCATCTTCATCAGGTGTGGAGGCAATGGTTAGCCATCGACTGGTTTGCTCTCCGTTAGGTTCATATTTACTAGCAGTAGACGAGGTATCAGGGAGTGTAAACTTAGCATAAGCCCCAGCTTTCCAGATTTGATGACTCGGTTTTGTGATATGAATTAAATATAGATCTCCGCTGGGGTTTTCGATGGATTTTATCGATAATGTCTGGCTTCGTCCAAGATAAGCGATGGCACCCAAAGTTATAATACATAGCGCTCCAAGTGTTGATAGAATGATAATAAACATTTTTTTACCTCTTTTCATTTTTTATGACTCCTGTTCTTAATTTTATGAATGAACTATAAAATTATTCATTCATATCTTTTCAAAAAATAAAGAAATCCATTCTTTATTTTAGAACTCCTTTAATGAAGTTGGTCGCAAGTATTTCGACAGTTTTGCCAATATCTGGAAAATCTTTTTCCGTGATATGCATATCCATATAGTAAAAAAGATTATAAACCTGTAAAATATCTTGAATCTTTTCTGGCGAGTACCCTTCAGACTGCATACGATTTGTAAAAGTTTTAACTAGAAACTGATGAAAAGGATTTGCGACTTTGCCTTCTTCCGAGGAATAGTAGCTGTGCAACTCATCTGCGATGGCAGGATTGTACCATTCTGCAAGGATTTTATTGGAAGAAACGAGAGTTCTGGACTGAGCAAATAGTTGACCAATGAGGTCGATCATGTCAATTTCCCAATCCAGTTCTTCGATCATAGCTTGGCGAACACGGTTGTTTTCATCTATATAGATGTCTAGAAAAATGGCTTCTTTACTCTCGTAATAGTTATAAAAAGAACCAACTGCAACACCAGCTTGCCGAGCAATTTCTGAAATTCCTGTTGCCTTGTAACCTTTTTTCGAAAAAACGTCATAAGCTGCTGTTTTTAGAGCTTGTTTTTTGTCCAATATGATTTAACCTCCTTTGTCCATGAATGAATAAAATTATTCGTTCATTCATATTCTAACAAATCATGGCTGGCTTGTCAATAAGAAGGCTAGATCTATTAAATAAGTTAAAGAAACGCTAACTAAATGAGCACAAAAAGGAAAATATAGGATAAGGCTGGAACTATAATTAAAAATAAGGTATGATATCAGTGGGAATGTCCTCTATTTAGCATCTGTTTTCTGATCTGGGTTTTGGAAATAGGCTGCTAAACAGCATGAGATACTGATCCGTAAATCTGATATGAAGGGTTTTGATACTTTGAGAAATAACAAAGGAGGAGCGCATGCACAAGATTTTACTAGTAGAAGATGATCAAGTCATTCGGCAACAAGTGGGGAAACTGCTCTCTGAGTGGGGCTTTGAAGTCGTTTTGGTAGAAGACTTTATGGAAGTGTTGAGTTTATTTGTCCAGTCGGAACCTCATTTGGTTCTCATGGATATTGGTCTGCCTCTTTTTAATGGTTACCACTGGTGCCAGGAGATTCGCAAGATTTCCAAGGTACCTATCATGTTTCTGTCATCGAGAGATCAGGCTATGGATATCGTCATGGCGATCAATATGGGAGCGGATGATTTTGTGACCAAGCCTTTTGACCAGCAGGTTCTTTTGGCTAAGGTTCAGGGCTTGTTGCGCCGTTCCTATGAGTTTGGGCGGGATGAAAGTTTGCTAGAGTATGCAGGTGTGATTCTCAATACCAAGTCTATGGATCTGCACTATCAGGGGGAAGTATTGAGTTTGACCAAGAATGAATTTCAAATTTTGCGGGTCTTGTTTGAACATGCTGGCAATATCGTAGCCCGTGATGACCTGATGCGGGAACTCTGGAACAGCGACTTTTTCATCGACGACAACACCTTGTCTGTCAACGTTGCTCGTTTGCGTAAAAAATTGGAAGAGCAAGGTTTGGTTGGATTTATCGAAACCAAGAAAGGAATAGGATACGGACTGAAACATGCTTGATTGGAAATCATTTTTTTTAGCCTATCTGCGTTCTCGCAGTCGCGTTTTTACCTATATTTTTTCATTAGGCTTTCTCGTCCTTCTCTTTCAGTTTTTATTTGCTAGTCTAGGAACTTATTTTCTTTATTTCTTTCTGCTCAGTAGTTTTTTGACCTTCTTATTTTTGGCTTGGGATATATTTGCAGAAGCTCAGGTTTACCGGCAGGAAGTACTCTATGCTGAGAGAGACCCCAAGTCTCCTCTGGAATGTGCGCTAGCAGAAAAACTCGAAGAGCGTCAGTCTGAATTGTATCAAAAGAAGTCGGAAGCGCAGAGCAAGCTGACGGATTTGCTTGATTACTACACCTTATGGGTTCACCAGATCAAGACGCCCATTGCAGCAAGTCGCCTTTTAGTAGCAGAAGTCTCTGATCGTGAGGTCAAGCAGCAACTGGAACAGGAAATTTTCAAGATTGACTCCTATACCAATCTGGTTTTGCAGTACTTACGTTTAGAGAGTTTTCACGATGATTTGGTCTTTGAACAGGTTCAAGTGGAGGACTTGGTCAAGGATATGGTTCGTAAGTACGCACTTTTCTTTATCCAAAAGGGACTGACGGTCAATCTGCATGACCTAGATAAGACAATCGTTACGGACAAGAAATGGCTACTGGTAGTCATCGAGCAGATCCTCTCAAACAGTCTCAAGTACACCAAGGAAGGTGGGCTAGAGATTTATATGGAAGGCCAGGAGCTCTGCATCAAGGATACGGGGATTGGGATTAAAAACAGTGATGTGCTCCGAGTCTTTGAACGTGGTTTTTCAGGCTACAATGGCCGTTTGACCCAGCAATCATCTGGACTTGGCCTCTATCTATCTAAGAAAATTTCTGAAGAACTGGGGCACCAGATTCGTATCGAGTCTGAGGTCGGGACAGGAACAACTGTTCGCATCAAATTTTCCAATAGGAATCTGATAATTGAGTGAGCATAGTTGATGATAACCTTATCCATCTGTGGAATTTTTGTTCTAGTCTATATCTCTATTTTCATGATAACGTCTAGAAGTTACCGTAAGATTGTCTAGATGTAAAAAAATGTTACACTAGGAAACGGCTAGAATATAGTCAAAAAATAAAAGAGGCAAAAATGAAAGAAAGTTTTTTGACGGAGGAATCCTAGATTATATTGAATACTCTATCTTAGTAGCCATAATTTTCACGCTTACCTTGGGGGTCGCAACACCTTGGGCGGTTTGCATGATGCAAAATTGAAAACCAAACACACGGTAGTGAATGGGCAACGTCTATACTTTGACGGGACTGGAGCACAACTGTTCGGCAACTGAATCAAGGGGGGTCTTCTAACCATCATCACGTTTGGGAACTATGGCTTCTGATTGAAAATAAAAATGAAGCAATGGATTGTCGAACACACCAATCATATTTAAAGATTAAAACGGCATCTTCTTTCAGAGGAGATACCGTTTTTTTTTTGTATAAGGAAACAAAAATTTCTTCCTTTCTCTATCTTTTAAATTGATAGATTTCTTCAGAGAAAGACTGTAAAATTTTTGATATAATGTTAAGGATGGACTGACGGATGCTTAAAGGATAATTTTCAAAAGAATAACATGTGAGAAGAAAAATATGTAAGATTGAACAGAAGTCTCTCTGCCATCATCCAAGCAGAAACAAGATTATATGAAATAAAAGGAGTAACCAATGACCGGAAATTATTCAACACGTGAATACCGTGAGAAATTATATGATGATCTTCATGTGCGATTAAGAGATACAGTGATTTTGATGTGTGCGATTTTTATTGCCTCTATAGGTTTAAATATGAATTCAACACCTGTCATTATTGGAGCCATGCTGATTTCCCCTCTTATGACATCGATTGTTGGACTCGGATTTGGTTTAGCTATTTTTGATACCCGTTTAATCAAGCAATCTCTAGAGGTGTTATTTACTCAAGTAATGGTCAGCTTACTTGTCTCGACTCTGTATTTCTGGATTTCTCCCTTATCTTATGCAAGTAGCGAACTGATCGCACGAACCTCTCCAACCATTTGGGATGTTCTTATTGCTATTGCTGGTGGGATAGCAGGTGTAATTGGGTCAAGGAAAAAAGAAGCAAACAATATTGTGCCAGGAGTAGCTATTGCAACAGCTCTGATGCCGCCTATCTGTACTGCAGGATATGGTTTAGCTAATGGAAATGTACGATTTTTATTTGGGGCTCTCTATCTTTTTTTGATCAACTGTGTCTTTATCATGCTAACCAACATTGTTGGAACAAGAATTTTGATGAGAAAATCTCCCTTAAGTTCATTTAAAGAGCTAAACATTAAAATGAGAATTGGGTTGATATCCTTGATTGTATTACTGGTTCTTCCAGCCAGCTATTCAGCAGTCACTCTGACGATGGATCAAGCTCGAAAAGAAGGAATCAAACAGTTTGTAGGAAAAGAGTTCGCCAATCATACGGTCATTAATCAAGTCTACAAGTCAAGTAGCAATGAATTGGTCTTGACAGTTGTTGGAGATCCGATTTCAGAAGAAGAATTAGAAACGCTCCATCAAAAACAAGCCTCTTACGGTATTCAATCTGTTCAATTAAAAGTCAATCAAGTCCATAATTCGACAAAATTAGATAGTGAGATGACCAAGGAATTTTATGAAACTATTAACAAGTATATCGATCAAAAACTCTCTGAAAAAGATTCACAAAAAGATCTCGTAAAAGAAAATGAAGCAGATAAGGATTGAGGATATTGAACTGTTCTAACTCTTGAAAGCAAATCTTGGGAGGATATCCTATATCCAACAGTTAGTGGATAGAAAGAATTGTTTATGAGGATACCATTTGTGGTGGTTTAACCAATCACTACTAGCTCAGGTAAAACAAAATATAAAAAGGCGGTGGGACAGAAATCGATAGACAAAGTCTCGATTTCGTAGTCCCAGCCCCGCGAGGATGATTAGGAGCTTTTTGGAGTCTAAAAGACGAACAAAAAGTTCAATCAGCTACCGCGTCAAAGTTTGATTGCTAATAAAAAGTGAGGTCGGGATCTTTTGTCCCAACCTCTTTTTTAGGTAGCTGGAATTCTTATCCCAGGTTAAATGGTTTATTTCTCAACACGAGACTTGTTGGCGATATCAGCAAGGATAGCTTGCACAAAGTCATCAACTGAGACAGTTTGTGTTTCTTTTTGGCCATAGCGGCGAACGTTGACTGTTCCGTCTTCCATTTCTTTGTCCCCAACGATCAATTGGTATGGAATCTTGCTTGTTTGTGAAGCACGGATCTTGAACTGCATTTTTTCATTGCGTTCATCCACATCAGCACGGACACCACGGTCACGGAGTTTTTTAGCTACTTCCCATGCGTAGTCCACGTGTTTTTCGTTTGATACTGGGATGAGAGTTACTTGGTGTGGGGCAAGCCATGTTGGGAAGGCACCCTTGTAGTTCTCAATCAAGATAGCTGTGAAGCGTTCCATGGTTGAAATAACACCACGGTGAATCATAACTGGACGGTGTTCTTCCCCGTCAGCTCCGATATATTTGAGGTCGAAACGTTCTGGAAGCAAGAAGTCAAGCTGGATAGTCGAAAGGGTTTCTTCTTTTCCAAGGGCTGTCTTAACTTGGATATCCAATTTTGGTCCGTAGAAGGCTGCCTCACCTTCAGCTTCAAAGTAGTCCACACCCATTTCATCAAGGGCAGCACGAAGCATGGTTTGGGCATTTTCCCACATTTCATCGTTATCAAAGTACTTGTGAGTATCTTGAGGGTCACGAAGAGAGAGGCGGAAACGGTACTCGTTTAGGTTGAAGTCTTCATAAACATCGATAATCAACTGAAGAGCACGTTGGAATTCTTCTTGGATTTGTTCTGGAGTCACAAAGAGGTGACCGTCGTTCAGAGACATTTCACGCACACGTTGAAGACCAGTGAGGGCACCAGATTTTTCGTAACGGTGCATCATTCCGATTTCAGCGATACGGATTGGCAATTCACGGTATGAGTGAACATGGTGTTTAAAGACTTGAATGTGGTGTGGGCAGTTCATTGGGCGAAGGACAAATTCTTCCCCATCTCCCATATCCATAGTTGGGAACATGTCCTCTTGGTAGTGATCCCAGTGACCAGAAGTCTTGTAAAGCTCTACAGAAGCAAGTGGTGGAGTGTAAACGTGTTGATAGCCAGAAGCCAATTCTTTATCGACGATATAGCGTTCCAATTCACGACGGATAGTGGCACCATTTGGCAACCAGAATGGAAGTCCTTGACCAACTTCTTGAGAAATCATGAAGAGATCAAGCTCTTTACCAAGTTTACGGTGGTCACGTTCTTTGGCTTCTTCACGCATTTGAAGGTAGTTTTTCAAGTCTTTCTTGTCGAACCAAGCTGTACCGTAAATACGTTGCATCATAGCATTGTCACTATTTCCTCGCCAGTAAGCACCAGCTACATGGAGAAGGTGGAAGATTTGGATGCGGCCTGTTGAAGGGACGTGAGGTCCACGGCAGAGATCCACGTATTCACCCTGACGGTAGATGGTCAAGCCACCCTCGTCTTCTGAGTGTTCTTCAATCAATTCCAACTTGTAAGGGTCGTTCTTGAAGATTTCACGTGCTTCGTCTTTCGTCACTTCCTCACGAATAGATGGGAAGTTTTCTTTGACGATCTTCTTCATTTCTTCTTCGATACGAGGAAGGTCTTCGTTGGAGATTTGACCAGCTTGATTGTCCGTATCGTAGTAGAAGCCATCTTCGATAGCTGGACCAACCCCCAAGTGAATGTCTGGGAAGAGGCGACGAGCTGCTTGGGCGAACAAGTGGGCAGCTGAGTGACGCAAGATTGGAAGGGCATCTTCGTGATCAGGTGTCACGATTTCGATGCTTCCATCTTCAGTGATAGCACGAGTCGTGTCGATGAGTTTGCCGTTGAATTTACCAGCCAAGGCTTTTTTAGCTAGGGAATTGCTGATAGATTGGGCAATTTCAAAAGTAGTAACGCCAGATTCGAATTCACGAACAGCGCCATCTGGGAAAGTAATCTTAATCATGTGTTTTCTCCTTAAATATTTATTCTATTTTTGTTGGACAATTTTAAGAGCCTAGCAACTTCTTCCGCAGTCTGATTCTCTGATTGACTACTATCTGTTACGAGGCTAGGATAGCCTAATCTCACCGCTTCCTTACGAACCATTTGAGCAAAAAGAATGTCTCGTTGCATCCAGTTTTCAAAAGCTTGATCGGGGTTGGTTGTACCCTCTAAGACATAAGGAACCCATTCTCTCTGTATATAATGCTTTTTTTGAAAATCAGCTGTCGGAGTCAAGCATAGATAGGATGATACTTGACATTCAAGCTCCTTTACCAAGTGAGGCAAAAGTCCTGCTCCCTCCACCAAGAGAGGTCTGTTTTGATTTTTTATCAAGTAAGATTTTACATAAGGAAAAATCTCTTCATAAAAGCACCATTCTTCATCTGCCATCTCTTCTGGCTTTCTCATCCAGATTTGTTCTGGATTTCTATCCTTCCTAAGAAGGCAAATTGGCTGTGAGTCTGCACTTGCTTGACTCATCATCTCTTCTACCAAATCATCCAGTTTGATATGAAGTAGTTGATACTGTCTAGCAAGAAGTGAGGCAATTGTTGACTTTCCACTACAAGGCGATCCGCCAATCATATAAAGCATCGTTCTTCCTCCTTCTGACAAAACAAAAAACGACATCCTAAAAGGACGTCGCAACGTGGTTCCACCTTCATTTATGTTCCTCAAAAAAGAGAGACACCTCAGATTGGCTTTAACGTGGCCACCGTTTTATGTTTGCATAAAAGTCAGTAGAGTAGTATCAGTTTAGGCTTTCTATGCGTTTCCAGCAACCACGCACTCTCTAGTAGAAAGGGACTAAGTGACTTGTCTCTATGCATTATTATAGCATGATTGCGAGAATTTTCAAGGTTTTTGTATAATTTTTTTGTTTTTCGCTCTTTGGGAGACATGCTTGATCCCCACACCAGCAGCCAACCCAAGTAGGGCAAAGAGTTCATAGGCTAGGAAGTAAAGTAGGATGAATTCGCCAAAGGTGATGATGGTAAAGCAATAGAGAAGACCAATACCGAGTAGCCACCAAAGTGAGAAATGAAATCGATAGCTATAAAGTAGCGATACGATAAAGGTTACCAGAGGTGAAAAGAGGATGATGTTGTAGATGTACAGTCCCTTCAGTGTATATGGGTCAGAGATGCATAGAGAGAGGAGTTCATAGAGTGGCCAGTAAAAGAAGAAAATGACAAGGTAGTATGGGATATACTTAAGATATTTTTTCATGGCAATAGTCCTCCAATCCTTGCTAAAAGAGTGATACTGAAGAGTATCTTGCTATAAATGAAGGTTCTCTTTACTCATATTATAGCAAGAAAGGAGTGATTTTCCAAGTTTTCTAGGAGAGCAGAAACGACTCTATTTTATGGCATTTCTGTTATAATACTAACAAAAGAAGTAAGAGAGTAAGGAGAAAGAATGACCAAAATAGCAGTTCTTTCAGACATACATGGAAATACGACAGCTTTGGAAGCTGTACTGGCTGATGCTAAAGCGGCAGAGGTAGACCAATACTGGCTTTTAGGAGATATTCTGATGCCAGGGACAGGACGTAGAAGGATCTTGGACCTCTTAGCTAGCTTGCCTATTACAGTAAGAGTTCTGGGAAATTGGGAGAATAGTCTCTGGCGAGGCCTGCATCGCAAGTTAGATCCTACAAAAGCGAGCCATCGTTATCTCCTGCGTCAAAGTCAATACATCTTAGAGGAGATCAGCCCTGAAGAAATCGAAGATCTCAATAATCAACCTATGCAAGTTCATCGTCAGTTTGGTGATTTGAAGGTAGGAATCACTCACCATCTCCCTGATAAAAACTGGGGTAGAGAGTTGATTCATACGGGAAAACAAGAAGATTTTGATAGATTGGTGACGAATCCACACGCCTCTATCGCAGTATATGGCCATATTCACCAACAGTTGCTTCGTTATGGAAGTGATGGTCAGTTGATTCTTAATCCAGGTTCGATTGGGCAACCCTTCTTTTTAGATGCGTGGTTGCGTAAGGACTTGCGTGCCCAGTATATGATTTTAGAGTTTGATGAAGCAGGTTTGTCTGATGTTGATTTTCGTCGAGTGGATTATGATGTAGAAGCTGAATTGCAGTTGGCTAAGGATTTGAAGCTTCCCTATTTCCAGGTCTACTATGAAAGTTTGGTAAATGGGATTCACCATACTCATAACCACGAATTGTTAGGTCAGATTAGTGAACAAGAAGGTTATGACAGGGATGTTGAGCTTTGGATGGAAAGAGACAAGAAAGATTGGTTTTAAGAGGTAGAAATAAGATAGTCTAGTGACTGCTGTTTTGCGATAAGTCGAACTGGATACGAATTGACGGCTTCTCAAATATATGTTAGAATAACGGAATATAAATAATTTGAATCTCATACTAATTGATATTCAAAATAAGAGGAGACAAATAATGAAACCAGAAGAGTTACACGCTATTGCCTCGGAGTTGGGCTTGCAATTTGACGAAGATTCGCGTAGTATTTATGGCACGCAGTCAGGCTATTTACTTTTCCTGCAAGAAACTGACGTGAAAAATCAGTTTCGACTTTGTGTCAGTGTGAGTTTGAATGGCAATCCTGCGGATTCAGAAGAAAACGAAATGGTTTGGGATGAGTTTAAGAGTGAATCTCTTCCAAACTTGTCGACCTTGTCTATCAACCAGTACCTTGTTTCTTTTGTTGTAAAAGGTGCCATGCGCAAATCCAAAACAATTGAAAAGTTACAGACGCTCATAACAGACCTCGTTGCATTCCTTGAAACCCATCATTTCGTCCAAGTCTGTGCCTACAGTGGTCAGGAAGGCCCCGTTGGTCTCTATCAATTAGGTGATTCAATTTTCCTTATCAACGAGGAAAGCTATCAATTGCTGAAGAGCAACCTTCAGATTGAGGTGGATTCTTATCAAAACCAGAAGGAAAATGTTCTTCTTGGAGCAGTCGGTGCCTTGCTTGGAGCCTTGATTGGTGGAGCAGTTGCTCTATTTATCGCGCGCCTAGGTTATGTAGCTATGGTAGCGGGTATTGTTCTGGGGATTTGTACCATTAAAGGATATGAAATCCTTGGAAGAAAGGTATCTCGAAAGGGGATTGTAATTTCCTCTATTTGGATGGTGATTACTGTCTTTCTAGTGAATCAAATTGATTTGGCGATGGAAGTCGTTTCCAAACTAGGGGTTGAGTTTGCCTTTGCTTTCCGAGTGGTGAATGAATTAATCTTTAGCGGTGATTTCCCAGATAACTATTTTTATAATCTAGCTATGTTAGCTGTGTTTACCTTAGTTGGTGCTGGGGTGTCTATCAGCTCGGTTTGGTCAAGTCATAAAACAAAAGGGATTGTCCGTAAAATTGCATAAAAAATAAGTCTTTGTATTTCCTCCGCCGTTCCGGTTACCAAGAGGGATACAGGACTTTTTGCATGGAGAAGATAATCAGTCTATAATATTTGACAGGAAAACCAAAAACGGTATAATGTTTATACGGGAAAAGATGAATAAAATATCAATGAAAGGAGAAGAAGATGCAAATTTCAAGCCGATTTACAATTGCGACTCATATGATGATTATTATTGCAATGCAGGATACAGAAAGTAAAGTAACCAGCGATTTTCTTGCGGCTAGTGTCGGAGTCAATCCAGTCATTATCCGTAAGACTTTATCGCAACTCAAAAAAGCAGGATTGATTTCAGTTGCTCGTGGTACGGGAGGAACTGAGATAATAAAAGACCTTCAGGATATCAGTTTGTTGGATGTCTACCAAGCTGTGGAGTGTTTAGGAAAATCCGGTAAGCTCTTTAGTTTCCATGACAATCCAAATCCTAATTGCCCAATTGGTGCGAATATCCATGCAGTTTTGGACCAAAAACTGTTCGATGTTCAAGCAGCTATGGAAAACCAACTGCGTCAGACAAGTCTGGCTCAGGTTGTGGCAGATGCTCAGAATAAACTGTCTAAGTAAGAGGACTAAGGTTCTCTTTTTCTATTGCTATAATTATGGTACAATGTAGTCATCAAAGGAGGAGACTATGTACTTTATCACAGGATTTTTTGTCCTACTTTTTCTCGTTTCGTTTTTTAGAGACAATCGCAGTCTCTGGAATCCGGCTCTTTTGCTTTTATCTCTGCTCTTTTCTTACCTGTCTATTGCCAATCTTTTTTATGAGGCTGGGCAAGAAGAATTGCACATGATTTTCTTTGCAGTGATTTTTCTCTTGCTCCCTTTTTTAGTTTTTCTAAGTGGCTTTTTCCTTATTTATAACGGATTTGTGTTATTGAAGAAAGAGGGGAAATCCAAGGCGAATTATTTGTCTCTAGGATTAGGTTGCGTGATTCTATTCTTTTTTGTAATCATGGCGATTCGAGTGGGCGATACCAATGGCTTGCTCTACACCAATCATCTAGTGAATATTATCTTTTTCTTTTTGATTTATTCGTATTTGATTTTTGGTTTTGCCTTTGCAGGATTTCTGCTTTATTCTATCCTGTATCTTTTTATTCCCAAGAAAAAATATTATGATTTTATCATCATTCACGGAGCAGGCTTGTTGAATGGAGAAAAAGTGACTCCCTTACTAAAGAGTCGTATTGATAAGGCAGTAGAAGCCTATCGCCAGTCTCTTAATCCCAATGTTAAAATCATCGCAAGTGGTGGTCAAGGTGGAGATGAAAAGATTTCCGAAGCTCAGGCAATTTGTAATTATTTGCTGGAAGTGACGGATGTTCCGAGAGAAGCAATTCTCCTAGAGGAAGACTCAACGACGACCTATGAGAATCTTCTCTTCTCAAAAGAAATGGGGGAGAAGCTGGTGGCTAGTCCACGTTTTCTTTTTGTGACCAATGATTATCATGTTTTTCGTACCAGTACCTATGCTCGCCGTATTGGGATGAAGGGAGATGGCCTTGGTTGCCGTACAGCCGCCTACTATATTCCATCGGCCTTTATTAGAGAGTATATTGCTCTATGTGTGAAGATGAAATGGCTTTTTATCACCCTCTATGTTTTGTTGATTTTTGCTCTGATTTTCTCTTATAGAGGTGTTCTATGGTAATATGTAAAATTCATATTGTAATTCTTGTTAGAATCTCTAAAAAATCTTGTAGTAACCCTAAGGGAAAAATTGTCACTAGTAATGAAAGAGCAGGGTAAGTGATTGTGAGTGCGGTTTTTGGAACGGTTTCATGATTGCTCGTCAATCAATTGAACAATTTCTAACCTAGTTACAGATTTTCAGAGAGAGTCAAAAATAGGCAACTGAATATGAGTAGACTAGAATTTTACAGTCAACGACAAATAAAAATGTGAACAACAACAGAGAGGTTCACATTTTCTTTTTGGTCTATGGCAAAATGGCTTTTAGTTCCTTCAGGATAGTTTGCAAGGTTACGATCGCTTGTTCTCCTTGTTGTGGTTGATAGAGTAGTTGGAAATACTTGCGAATAGTTTCTTCAAATTGCTTAGGGAGGAGAGTACAATTGGTCTTTGCGTACTCCAACATTCGTTTTTCACCAGGATGGGTTTGCTCATTGAGCGCAAATAACAAGTCAAAGTAGGAAGCAAAAAATTCACTTGTACGATGATTCATACTGAGAAAATCTTGGCGTTTGATAGCTTTTTCTATTTGGTGAGAGAAGGCAGGCATGGCTTGTTCTAACAAAAGGAGTTGCCTTTTGATGATCTGTTTTTTGAGTTCCTGTGGATAGGGAATCTGGTAAGTCTTTTGGAGAGAAGCATAGTGTCCGTTCGGATCGTATAAAATCTTGCTGTGGAGTAGATTATGCCACATGCAAGTTGTATAGGCATTTTGGGCTTGATGTTGAAAAACGGTTGAGTTCAATTCCTGTTCAAACGACTCCAGCGAACGATAAATCAACTCAATTTCAATACCGTTGTTTAGTACACAGTCGTCCTCTAACTCCCAAAACTGGTTTCCAATTTCCATATAGGAGCAGTATTTAATCAAAATTTTGAGGCGAGTCGCCTCATCAATAGAAGAGTTGAGATAGACATAAACGTCATAGTCAGAATTTTGATCATAGTTTTGTCCTGCACGAGAACCACCAAGAGCTATAGCTTCTACTTGTTCCAGTTGAGAGAATTCTTTGCAAAGTTCGTGGATCATAATTTTTCTCCTTGCTTTATGGTTTTAAAGTCATTTTACCAAAAAGTAAAACGTTTGCATAGCATTGAGTTACTCTTTTTTATTTATAGCAAAAAATGTGAACCCTTGTTTTGAGTTCACATTTCTTTTTTATTCTGCAGCTTGTTGCCAACGTTTTGCTAGCTTATGAGACAGGCTAGAAATGGCAAAGTTAAAGATAAAGTAAATCAAGGCAATCAGGATATAAAGACTGAAGACCTGCTCTGGTTCGAAATAGCGTCCCATGAGAATTTGACTGGCTCCAAAGAGTTCTTGTAGAGCGATAACAGAGTAGAGAAGACTGGTATCCTTAATCACAGTTACAAACTGAGAAATGATAGCTGGCAACATTTTGCGGATCGCTTGTGGGAGAATGATGTGGTAGAGGATTTGCACAGAGGTAAAACCTTGCGACATTCCTGCTTCGTATTGTCCCTTGTCTACGGCATTGAGACCGCCCCGGATAATCTCAGCCAAGGCTGCTGAGGTAAAGAGGGTAAAGGCAGTAATACCAGCTGGTGTGGACTTCATCTTAAACACCAAAAAGATGGTGAAAATCCAGAGGAGGTTGGGAACGTTACGTACAAACTCTATATAAATGCTGGAGATGATCCGTAAGATAGGATTTTTCCCATTTCTCATGACGGCTAGCACTGTTCCGATAAGGGTCGAGAGGACGATAGCAATCAGAGAAATGTAGAGGGTTAAGCCAAATCCTTTAAAGATAAAGACTAGGTTATCTGGGGTCAAAACTTCTAAAATGGATTCCATAGTAACCTCCTAAAGTGAATAGGCTTTTTTGTTGGCTTGCTCCATCTTGCGACCAAACTGGGCAACAGGGAAGCATAGAGCAAAGTAGAGAAGAGCAGCGCCTAAAAAGGCTGGGATATAGTTTCCGTTGAGAGCCGACCAAGACTTAGTCACAAACATCAAGTCTACTCCAGAGATGATAGCTACGGTAGAGGTGTTCTTGATGAGGTTAACGATTTGGTTGGTCAATGGAGGGAGAATGATACGGAAGGCCTGAGGCAAGATAATCAAGCGCATGGCACTGATATAGGTAAAACCTTGCGACAAGGCGGCCTCCATCTGACCGCTAGGAATAGACTGAATCCCTGAACGAATAACCTCAGCAATATAAGCGCCGTGATAGAGTCCCACACAAAGTACAGCTGTCCAATAAATGGGAATCATGATGGTATGGTCACTGATAAGGGGCAAACCATAAAAGACGATGACAAACTGCACCAAGAGGGGAGTATTTTGATAAAATTCGACAAAGATACGAGCCAAAACACGCAAGAATGGGTGTTTGCTGGTTGACATGGCCCCAAAGAAGATGCCCAAAACCATGGCGAGGATAAAGGAACCAATCGCTAGGGCAAGAGTGAAGAGGAAACCATTGAAAAATTGTCCAAAATCCTGAAAATAGGCTGTCCAAGATGATAAATCTGTCATGGGGTGTCCTCCTTAATCTGCAGTATGGCTAGATGGTTTGAGCTTGTAACGGTCATAAAGTTTCTGCAAACTACCGTCCTTGGTCCATTTAGTGACCAAGCTATCAAGATAGTCGTTGAGCTCGGTGTTTGATTTCTTGGTGACGATACCGTAGTCAGATGGCTTGAAACTATCATCTAGTAGTTTTGTCCGTTTACTAATGTAGCCAGACAGGATAGAACGGTCCACGGAAAAGGCATCAATACGGTGAGCGTGAAGGGAAGTAATCAATTCTGGATAGGAACCAAGTTCGACAAATTTAAAGGTTAGACCTTTCTTTTTGCCCAGTTCAGTAATCAGGCGTTGGGTGATGGATCCTTGAGCAACCCCAATGGTTTTACCGTTTAGGTCCTCAATGCTTTTGATGTTGGCGGATTTATTGACCAAAAAGCCAGAAGCGTCCGTGTAGTAGGGACTGGTGAAGTTGTATAATTTTTTACGCTCGTCTGTGATAGTGAAGGTTGCGATATCCATGTCGACCTGTTCATTGTCTAGTAGTGGTCCGCGAGTTTGAGCGGTAACAGGAACGTAGCGAATCTTGACCTTGAGTTCGTCTGCAATCATCTTGGCAAGGTCCGTTTCGATACCAGAATAAGTCCCTGTCTTGGGATCCTTGTAGCCAAAATTAGGAACGTCTTGTTTGACACCGACAACTAGTTCGCCTCTTTTTTGAATGTCTGCGACGCTGGTATCAGCCTGAACTGGTTTGGCAGCAGCAAGGCTGAAAAGGCTAATCAATAATGCGGATAAAAAGAATTTCTTTTTCATAGGCGCCTCCTTATTTGACTTTGTCACTTTCGTGGTTGATAATTTTGCTGAGGAATTGTTGGGCACGAGGTTCGCTTGGGTTGTCAAAAAAGTCATCGACATCTGTCGTATCCACCAAAACTTCTCCGTCTGCCATAAAGATGATGCGGTCCGCAACCTCTCGTGCAAAGCCCATTTCGTGGGTAACGATGATCATATTCATCCCGTCATGCGCCAGTTTTTGCATAACTGCTAGAACATCTCCAATGGTCTCAGGATCAAGAGCAGATGTTGGCTCATCAAAGAGGAGGAGTTCCGGATGCATGGCAAGACCACGAGCGATGGCGATCCGCTGTTTTTGTCCACCAGATAGCATAGCTGGATAGGAATCTTTCTTGTCCCACATATTTACAAATTCCAGATATTTTTGGGCTGTTTTTTCAGCTTCTTTTTTATCAATTCCTAGAACCTTTATGGGCGCTAGTGTAACATTTTCTAACACTGTTTTGTGTGGATAAAGGTTAAAATGTTGAAAAACCATGCCAACTTCCTTACGAAGAGGAACTAAATCTTTCTGACTAGCACCTGCGACTTGGTGTCCATTGACCAGGAGACTTCCTTTGTCAATAGCCTCTAAACCATTGATCGTACGGATAAGAGTGGACTTCCCAGAACCAGAAGGTCCAAGCAGGACAACAACTTGTCCTTTTTCAAAACGGAGATTGATGTCGCGGAGTGCGTGATAGTCTCCATAATATTTTTCGACGTTTTTAAATTCTACTAAAGCCATGAGAGATCTCCTTTGTGTTAGATTTTATAACATGATTCTACACCAAAAGAATGTTCTTGTCAAATCATATCTGAAAAAAATTCACTAAAATGTTATAAAAAAGCAATCTGGATAGAGAAAATGCCTAAATCATGTTATAATGAAACGATAGAATTCTTAGAAAGAGCGGATGTCTTTTTGATAACACCTACTTATGAATGGCAGTTTGCCCCGCAGGTTGAAGATGCGGATTTTACAAAGATAGCCAAGAAGGCTGGACTGGGTCCTGAGGTGGCTCGCTTATTATTTGAAAGAGGGATTCAGGATGAAGAAAGTCTAAAGAAGTTTTTAGAACCTTCTTTAGAGGATTTACATGACCCCTATCTGCTCCATGATATGGACAAGGCAGTGGAACGGATTCGTCAGGCCATTGAGGAAGGGGAGAATATTCTCATCTATGGAGACTACGATGCGGATGGTATGACTTCAGCTTCGATTGTGAAGGAAAGTTTGGAACAGCTTGGTGCTGAGTGCCGTGTTTACCTACCCAATCGTTTTACCGATGGCTATGGTCCCAATGCCAGTGTTTATAAATACTTTATCGAGCAAGAGGGTATTTCCTTGATTGTGACAGTGGATAATGGGGTTGCGGGTCACGAAGCCATTGAATTGGCCCAGTCTATGGGAGTGGATGTCATTGTGACCGACCACCATTCCATGCCTGAAACCCTTCCTGATGCCTATGCGATTGTTCACCCTGAGCATCCAGATGCAGATTATCCCTTCAAATATTTGGCCGGATGCGGAGTGGCTTTCAAGCTGGCTTGCGCTCTTTTAGAAGAAGTGCAAGTTGAGTTGCTCGATTTGGTAGCTATCGGTACCATTGCAGATATGGTGAGCTTGACGGATGAAAACCGTATCATGGTTCAATATGGTCTGGAAATGTTGGGACATACCCAGCGCATTGGACTACAAGAAATGCTGGACATGGCAGGGATTGCTGCGAATGAAGTAACAGAAGAAACAGTTGGTTTTCAGATTGCCCCTCGTTTAAATGCCTTGGGGCGATTGGATGATCCCAATCCTGCCATTGATTTGCTGACTGGGTTTGACGATGAGGAAGCACATGAGATTGCCCTCATGATTCACCAGAAAAACGAAGAGCGCAAGGAAATCGTTCAGTCAATCTATGAAGAAGCTAAGACCATGGTGGATCCTGAGAAGAAGGTCCAGGTTTTGGCCAAGGAAGGCTGGAATCCTGGCGTTCTGGGTATCGTGGCTGGGCGCTTGCTAGAGGAATTGGGGCAGACAGTCATCGTTCTTAATATAGAAGATGGTCGTGCCAAGGGTAGCGCTCGTAGTGTGGAAGCAGTCGATATTTTTGAAGCTCTGGATCCCCATCGAGACCTCTTTATCGCCTTTGGCGGCCATGCTGGTGCAGCTGGAATGACGCTGGAAGTTGAGAAACTTTCAGATTTATCTCAAGTCTTGGAAGACTATGTCCGTGAAAAAGTTGCAGATGCTAGTGGTAAGAACAAGTTAAATCTAGATGAAGAGTTGGATTTGGAGACTCTTAGCTTGGAAACGGTTAAAAGCTTTGAACGCTTGGCACCCTTTGGGATGGATAATCAGAAACCTGTCTTTTATATCAAGGATTTTCATGTCGAAAGTGCTCGTACCATGGGAGCAGGCAATGCCCACCTCAAACTAAAAATTTTCAAGGGAGAGGCGAGTTTTGAAGTGGTGGCCTTTGGACAAGGTAGATGGGCAACAGAATTTTCTCAAACCAAGAATCTAGAATTAGCAGTCACCTTGTCTGTCAACCAATGGAATGGGCAAACTGCCCTCCAGTTGATGATGGTAGATGCGCGTGTGGAAGGTGTTCAACTCTTTAACATTCGTGGGAAAAATGCAGTCTTGCCAGAAGGGGTTCCAGTCTTGGATTTCTCTGGAGAGGTGCCAGATCTAGCGAATAGTGATGCTGTGGTTGTGAAAACCATTCCTGAAGATATTACCTTGCTGAAGACAATTTTTCAAGAACAGCACTTCTCTGCGGTCTATTTCAAAAATGACATTGACAAGGCCTACTATCTGACAGGTTATGGGACTAGAGAGCAGTTTGCAAAATTGTACAAGACTATTTACCAGTTCCCAGAGTTTGATATTCGTTATAAGCTCAAGGATTTAGCGGCTTATCTCAATATCCAACAAATCTTGCTGGTCAAGATGATCCAAGTCTTTGAAGAGCTGGGATTTGTGACGATCAAAGATGGTGTCATGACAGTCAATAAAGAAGCGCCGAAAAGGGAAATTGGTGAAAGTCAGATTTACCAAAATCTCAAACAGACCGTTAAAGACCAAGAAATGATGGCGCTGGGTACCGTGCAAGAAATGTATGATTTTTTAATGGAGTAATAGATAGAAAGGAACTGAGATGACCTATCTCGGTCTCTTTTTGACGGATAAATGCTTGGTGTGGAAGTGGTTGAGAAGACGGTCTTTTGAGTGGTTTACTGATGTAAAGATTGGGGAAAACGATTCATTTTTTATTAGCTTCTATCACTTTATACGATGTCTGCTTTTAAACCTTATGTAGTAAAAGTATAAATTTTTGTAACATGACTAAAATATAACTCTAAACGAACTGACATGTAAATCAAGTATGATTTTCTTATCAAGAAAATATAAGGGGAATCTAGTTATGAAAAAAGCAGTTACGAAACTGACTCTTGGTTTGACTTCTACCGCTATTTTAGCTACAGTTGGGGCTCAAACTGTTCATGCCAACTCTTACGTTGTCCAAGATGGTGATTCATTTTATGCCATTGCAACTGCAAACGGAATGGATCCGCATGAGTTGGCAGCTTTGAATGGAAAAACCATCTTTGACACTATCCACCCAGGCGATGTATTGGAAGTGAGTGGTTCCGCTCAGCCTAGCTCTACCTACAGTGCTCCAGCTAGCACTGCGAATGTGGTATCAGATACAGAAGATGTTGTTGAAAAGACTCCGACAAACTATGGAAACTCTTATCCTGTTGGTCAGTGTACATGGGGTGTGAAAGAATTGGCGCCTTGGGCTAGCAACTGGTGGGGAAATGCCAACACGTGGGCAATCTACGCGAGTGCTCAAGGTTATAAGACAGGAAGTGTTCCAGTAGTAGGAGCAATCGCCGTTTGGGATGGTGGTGAATATGGACATGTTGCTTATGTAACAGATGTTCAAAGTGAAAACTCTATCCAGGTATTGGAAGCAAACTACAGACGTCAAAAGCAGATTGCAAATTACCGTGGCTTCTTTAATCCTCATGAATTTTTAGGTAACGTCACTTATATCTATCCAAACTAAAGATGATAAAAAGATTTAGAATTTCTAAGTCTTTTTTCTTTTTGAAGAAATTTCCTATCGTTAAGCTCCATCTTAGTGGCTAATTGCTGAAAAATTTTTAGATTTTGAAGCGAACAGGAAATTCTCGCTTTTAGATGCAGATAAACCATGTCTTTGTAGAAAATAGTTCTCAAGTCGAGAGGTAAAAGCAAGTTTTTTGAACTAAAAGAAAAATTTAGAGTTCGAGAAAGGTATCTGAAATCAAATTGATTCAGAAAATCCGTATTTTTGATGGTACAATCGTTCTATTATCTTCGATGAAGCCTCCAAAAGAGAAGTCAAAGTAAAAGAATTCGATTCACAGTAGTGACTAATCTCTAGTTAAAAACCGATCTTCGTTTTGAAAATAATCAAAAAAATGGTATAATGGTAGGAAAAGATTCGGCTGGAAGTTTTAGAACTTTTAGAATAAGAGGGTAAATTCACCCTATAATCAAGATAAATGAAGTTTCGGAGGGAAAATGAGTAATATTAGTTTAACAACACTAGGTGGTGTACGAGAAAATGGGAAAAATATGTACATCGCTGAAATCGATGGTTCTATTTTTGTTTTGGATGCTGGGCTTAAATACCCTGAAAATGAACAACTAGGTGTTGATGTCGTCATTCCAAATATGGACTACCTTTTTGAAAATAGCGATCGTATCGCCGGGGTCTTTTTGACCCACGGACATGCGGATGCCATTGGTGCCCTGCCTTATCTTTTGGCAGAGGCGAAGGTGCCTGTGTTTGGTTCTGAGTTGACCATTGAGTTGGCCAAACTCTTTGTCAAAGGAAATGATACGGTTAAGAAATTCAATGACTTCCATGTGATTGATGAAGATACAGAGATCGACTTTGGAGGGACTGTGGTTTCCTTCTTCCGTACAACTCACTCTATCCCAGAAAGTTTGGGAATAGTCCTGAAAACAGCTGAAGGTAGCATCGTTTATACAGGGGACTTCAAGTTTGACCAGACAGCTAGCGAATCCTATGCGACGGATTTTGCTCGTTTGGCAGAAATCGGTCGTGATGGTGTCTTGGCGCTCCTCAGTGATTCAGCCAATGCAGACAGCAATATCCAGGTGGCGAGCGAGAGTGAAGTTGGGGATGAAATTACTCAGACCATTGCAGACTGGGAAGGTCGTATCATCGTTGCAGCAGTTGCCAGCAACCTCTCTCGTATCCAGCAGGTTTTTGATGCGGCTGCAGATACAGGTCGCCGAGTTGTTTTGACTGGATTTGATATTGAAAATATCGTCCGCACTGCGATTCGACTCAAAAAATTATCTCTAGCTAATGAAAGTCTCTTGATTAAACCAAAAGAAATGTCTCGATTTGAAGACCATGAGTTGATTATTCTCGAGACGGGTCGTATGGGTGAGCCTATTAATGGACTTCGTAAGATGTCCATTGGTCGCCACCGCTATGTGGAAATCAAAGACGGGGACTTGGTCTATATCGTAACGACTCCATCTATCGCCAAAGAAGCCGTCATGGCGCGTGTTGAAAACATGATCTACCAAGCTGGTGGTGTGGTGAAACTCATTACCCAAAGCTTGCGAGTATCCGGACACGGAAATGCGCGTGATTTGCAGTTGATGATCAATCTTTTGCAACCAAACTACCTCTTCCCTATCCAAGGAGAGTATCGTGAGTTGGACGCGCATGCCAAGGCTGCCATGGCAGTTGGGATGTTGCCGGAACGCATTTTCATCCCTAAAAAGGGAACGACCATGTCTTATGAACATGGAGATTTTGTTCCAGCTGGAGCAGTTTCTGCAGGGGATGTCTTGATTGACGGAAATGCCATCGGGGATGTTGGAAATGTCGTCCTTCGTGACCGTAAGGTCTTGTCAGAAGATGGAATCTTTATCGTGGCAATCACTGTCAACCGTCGTGAGAAAAAAATTGTGGCCAAGGCCCGTGTTCATACGCGTGGGTTTGTTTACCTCAAGAAGAGCCGCGATATTCTCCGTGAAAGTTCAGAATTGATTAACCAAACGGTAGAAGATTATCTTCAAGGTGATGACTTTGACTGGGCAGATCTCAAAGGCAAGGTTCGTGACAATCTGACCAAGTACCTCTTTGATCAAACCAAGCGTCGTCCAGCAATCTTGCCAGTCGTGATGGAAGCAAAATAATAAGCAGAATACCTACAGAAAAAGTCGAAATTCGGCTTTTTCTTATAGAATAGTAAAAGGAGACAACCATGGCAGTTATGAATATTGAGTATTACTCAAAAGTTTTGGATATGGAGTGGGGTGTTACCGTACTCTATCCAGATGCTAGTCGGGTGACTGAACCAGATTGCACAGATATTCCTGTCCTTTATCTTTTGCACGGAATGTCAGGAAACCAAAATAGCTGGCTCAAACGTACCAATGTCGAACGCTTGTTGCGTGGAACCAATCTCATTGTTATCATGCCCAATACAAATAATGGCTGGTACACAGATACTCAGTATGGCTATAACTACTATACAGCTCTAGCAGAAGAACTCCCCCAAGTCATGAAACGTTTCTTCCCTAATATGACCAGCAAGCGAGAAAAGACCTTTATAGCTGGTCTCTCCATGGGTGGTTACGGCTCCTTCAAACTCGCTCTATCGACGAATCGATTTTCTCATGCGGCTAGTTTTTCTGGTGCGCTCAGTTTTCACGAATTTTCTCCTGAAAGTCAGGATCTTGGGTCACTTGCCTACTGGAGAGGAGTTTTTGGAGAAATCAAAGATTGGACAGCTAGTCCTCATTCGCTTGAAAGCATGGCTGCAAAATCCGATAAAAAGACCAAACTATGGGCTTGGTGTGGAGAGCAAGACTATCTTTACTCTGCCAATAACCTCGCAGTGAAAAACCTCAAAAAACTAGGTTTTGAGGTGACCTATAGTCATAGTCCAGGTAAGCACGAGTGGTACTACTGGGAAAAACAATTGGAGCGTTTTTTAGCTACTCTACCGATTAACTTTGTTTTGGAAGAGCGCTTATCTTAGTTTTAGTTTTTTTTCAGTTTTATTGAGTAAAATAGAGAATCTATCTTGATTATGGGAGACCATTGATTTTAAGATAGATTCTTATTTTTATGAAAGGTGGGACGTCATGTTCTGGATTATTCGATTATTGTTCCGATTTCTTTTGGGAATTTGGCGTTTCTTCTGGCGTCTGGTTTGGACTGTGGTCATTCTACTGCTCATTGCTTTTGGAGTGGTTTGGTATCTGACAGGAGATTTTCATTCTGCGGTCAATCAGGTTGAAAAAATGAGCAAGATTGGTCAAGGTGGCTGGAATCAATGGAAGGAGACGGGAACGCTGGAAGTCTTGTCTCAGACAGACAGTCACCAACATGCAGAAGGCAAGTGGGCTCAGGCCTCAGCTCGTATCTATATTGAGCCTCAAATGGATGAGACCTTCCAAGGTGCCTATGCAGAAGCCATAAAAAACTGGAATCAAACGGGAACTTTTACCTTTGAGGTGGTAGCGGATCCTAGTCAGGCAGATATTGTGGCAAGTGAGATGAATGATGGATCGACCGCTGTAGCAGGTCAAGCTGAGAGTCAAACCAATTTGTTAACCAAACAATTTATATCTGTAACGGTTCGCCTGAATCACTATTATCTATCCAATCCAAACTATGGTTATTCTTATGAACGGATCGTGCACACGGCGGAGCACGAGCTGGGGCATGCCATCGGATTGGATCATACCAACGAAACTTCTGTCATGCAGCCAGCAGGTTCCTACTATGGAATTCAGCCTCAGGATGTGAAGGCTGTTCAAGAGCTCTATACCAGTAGCGACTAGATGAAGTCGGTGCAATCTGAAAAGAAATCAAAGCTCCTCCAACAAGTGATTGGTGGGGCTTTTTGTTCGTCCTGTCACGGCCTTTTTGCTATAATGGAACTATGAATAACTTGATCAAATCAAAACTAGAGCTCTTGCCGACCAGCCCTGGTTGTTACATTCACAAAGATAAAAACGGTACCATTATCTATGTTGGAAAGGCTAAAAATCTGCGTAACCGTGTGCGCTCCTATTTCCGTGGCAGTCATGATACCAAGACAGAAGCTCTGGTATCTGAAATTGTGGATTTTGAATTTATCGTCACTGAGTCCAATATTGAGGCACTTCTCCTAGAAATCAACCTGATTAAGGAAAATAAGCCCAAGTACAATATCATGCTCAAGGATGACAAGTCCTATCCCTTCATCAAAATCACCAATGAGCGTTATCCTCGATTGATTATCACCCGTCAGGTCAAAAAGGATGGAGGTCTTTATTTTGGACCTTATCCTGATGTGGGGGCAGCCAATGAAATCAAGCGACTACTGGACCGGATTTTTCCTTTTCGGAAATGTACCAACCCGCCTTCAAAGGTTTGTTTTTACTACCATATTGGCCAGTGTATGGCCCATACCATCTGTAAAAAAGATGAGTCCTATTTTAAGTCCATGGCTCAGGAGGTTTCTGACTTCTTAAAAGGGCAGGATGACAAAATCATCAATGACCTCAAGGGGAAGATGGCAAAGGCGGCTCAAAGTATGGAGTTTGAACGGGCAGCGGAATACCGTGACCTGATTCAGGCCATTGGAACGCTTCGGACCAAGCAACGGGTCATGGCGAAAGATTTGCAAAATCGGGACGTCTTTGGTTACTATGTGGATAAGGGCTGGATGTGTGTTCAGGTTTTCTTTGTTCGTCAAGGCAAGCTCATTGAGCGGGATGTCAATCTCTTCCCCTACTACAATGATCCGGATGAGGACTTCTTGACCTATGTGGGACAATTCTATCAAGAAAAATCCCACCTGGTTCCCAATGAGGTGCTGATTCCGCAGGATATCGATGAAGAAGCCGTTAAGGCTTTGGTGGATACCAAGATTTTCAAGCCCCAACGTGGAGAGAAAAAACAACTGGTCAATCTAGCCATCAAAAATGCCCGTGTTAGTCTGGAGCAGAAGTTCAATCTGCTAGAAAAATCAGTCGAAAAGACCCAAGGAGCTATTGAAAATCTGGGACGCTTGCTCCAAATCCCGACCCCAGTCCGTATCGAGTCCTTTGATAACTCTAATATCATGGGAACCAGTCCTGTTTCAGCTATGGTGGTCTTTGTCAATGGCAAACCGAGTAAAAAAGACTACCGAAAGTACAAGATAAAAACGGTTGTTGGCCCAGATGACTATGCTAGTATGCGAGAGGTTATTCGCAGACGTTATGGCCGAGTTCAACGTGATGGTTTAACCCCGCCAGATTTGATTGTCATTGATGGGGGGCAAGGTCAAGTCAATATCGCTAAGCAAGTCATCCAAGAAGAGCTAGGTTTGGATATCCCAATTGCAGGTCTGCAAAAGAATGATAAGCACCAAACCCATGAATTGCTCTTTGGAGATCCGCTGGAAGTGGTGGAGTTGTCTCGCAATTCTCAGGAATTTTTCCTCCTCCAACGCATTCAAGATGAGGTACACCGCTTTGCTATCACTTTCCACCGCCAACTGCGCTCAAAAAATTCCTTTTCTTCACAACTGGATGGGATTGAAGGATTGGGACCTAAACGCAAGCAGAATCTCATGAAGCATTTTAAATCTCTCGCTAAAATCAAGGAAGCCAGTGTAGATGAGATTGTCGAAGTTGGGGTACCAAGGGCAGTCGCAGAAGCTGTTCAGAGAAAGTTGAACCCGCAGGAAGAAGTGGAGTTGGCTCAAGTGGCGGAAGAAAGAGTGGACTACCAAACAAAAGGAGATTATGATGAACCATAAAATCGCAATTTTATCAGATATTCATGGAAATGTGACTGCCTTAGAAGCAGTGATTGCAGATGCTAAAGCACAAGGAGTCAGTGAATACTGGCTCATGGGAGACATTTTCCTCCCTGGTCCAGGTGCAAATGACTTGGTCGCTCTGTTAAAGGAACTTTCTATCACTACAAGTGTTCGAGGCAATTGGGATGATTGTGTCCTTGAGGCTTTAGATGGGCAATATGGCTTGGAAGACCCACAGGAAGTCCAGCTCTTGCGTATGACGCAGTATTTGATGGAGCGAATGGATCCTGCAACGATTGACTGGCTACGAAGCTTACCTATGCTAGAAAAGAGAGAAGTTGACGGACTGCGTTTTTCTCTTTCTCATAATTTGCCAAATAAGAACTATGGTGGTGACTTGCTAGTTGAGAATGATACAGAGAAATTTGACCAACTCCTAGATGATGAAGTTGATGTGGCAGTCTATGGTCATGTTCACAAGCAGTTGCTTCGTTATGGCAGTCAAGGGCAACAAATCATCAATCCAGGGTCGATTGGCATGCCCTATTTTAATTGGGAGGCGTTAAAAAATCACCGTGCTCAGTATGCTGTGATAGAAGTAGAATATGGGGAATTGGTAAATATTTTATTCCGAAAAGTTTCCTATGATTATGAAGCAGAGTTAGAATTAGCCAAGTCCAAGGGGCTTCCTTTTATCGAAATGTATGAAGAACTACGTCGAGATGACAACTATCGAGGGCACAATCTAGAACTCTTAGCTAGTTTAATAGAAAAGTATGGGTATGTAGAAGATGTGAAGAAATTTTTGGAGGCTATAAAGTCAGAATATAAGGTAGACTAGTTTCTTAACCCCCCTGAAAATTAGTTGGAACTGGATGAGGAAAAACCTGATTTTAATGATAAGTTTAAAACCATGGCTTCATCCGTGTTCCAATTTCTTTCTATGAAAAATCTCTGTAAGCTCTTTCAAAATATGGTGGAATGGATGCAGTAGAATTAGAAAAGGAAATCGTAAGTGAACTATGCTAAACTTGAATTCAATGCACAAGACCATAGTGGCTATTGGTCCTATATTATAAGGTAATTAAGACCAAGTTACTTTATAGAATGGTATAAGGAGGTATATCAATGAATAAGCGAAAAAAATGGGGTATCATCGCTTTAGTAATCTGTGTCATAGGAGGGATTATAATGTTTAGTTTAAATCACCAAAAAGAAAAAACGTTGGAAGAGAAAATGAGAATCGAACAGGATAGGATGGCACTATTTGTAGTTAATAGAGTAAAATTAAAAACACAGAATCCGATTGAAACTATAGAATTTATAGAATTCAGAAAAAATGAAACAACAGGAACCTGGCGAATAACACTTGTAATCAATGGAGCGGCAACAATATCCCTATCAGAGGATGCTTTTGGGGATGTTATACGGACATCTGGATATTATTTAGAAGACATGTCTGTTGACGAGACGGATGCTCCTTATACAAAGACAATTGATAATATAAAAATTAGATATCTAGGGGAAACTAAGAATGACGAGTGAGAGAGATTTTAGATATATTGTTGATGATGTTTATGCTGTAGATTCTCTTAAAGTGAAAGTTCCTTTAAAAGAAGGGGCAGTAGTAGCACAAGGAAAATTTAAAATTATAACACCTCCTGTTGACAACACCTCCAACGGTATGCAGGCGATGGCGGTTGCTCCTGTGGATAAAAATGGGAATGTGGATTATAGCCATGTAGTGATTGCCTATGCAGGGACGAATAAAGATGATCGACTTGACATCCAAACAGATATCCAATCAATAGGATTTGGTGATAGACAGGTGTTGTCGGATTTGAAAACAAAGACATTTAGAAAATCTCAATTTCAAACGGCTCTGAGTTTTGCGGAAGAAATCGAAAAAACTTATCCCTCTGCTAAAATTACAACTGCGGGGCATTCGCTTGGAGAGTCTCTGGCTATGTATGTCGCTTTAAAGCGTGGTTATGCCAATGTTAATTAAAATAGCTGTTTATGTTATACTATAAGGTAGTTGAGGCTAGTTGCTTTATAGAATGATATAAGGAGGTGTGTTAATGAATAAGCGTAAAAAATGGGGTATTATTGCTTTAGTAATTTGTGTAATAGGAGGAATCGTGATGTTTAGTTTAAATCATCAAAAAGAAAAAACATTGGAAGAAAAAATGAGAATCGAACAGGATAGGATGGTATTGTATTTAGTTAATCATTATGAGGGAATCAATGAAATAGAATTTAATGATATAGAAAATAATGCTACAACAGGTTCAAGAACTGCGTTATTAACTCTAAATAAAGAACTTGAAATGGAAATTACTTTCTTTAAATTTAACGATAAAACTGACAATTATGTAATTAGTTGGAATAAAAGATTAAATTTACAAGAAAAAAATGAAATCACTAATCAACAAACAATAGATAATATTAAAGTGAAATATTGGAGCAAGTGATGAAAATAACAGATAAAAATTATAATGATATTGTTGATGGAGTTTATAATGTTGATGCAGGAAAAGTAAAACGACCTTGGAGAGACGATAAGATTTTTAAATCAAATGGACAAACTTTTCGAGTTCTTAGTGCAAAAGACAACACCTCCAACGGTATGCAGGCGATGGCGGTTGCTCCTGTGGATAAAAATGGGAATGTGGATTATAGCCATGTAGTGATTGCTTATGCAGGGACGAATAAAGATGATCGACTTGACATCCAAACAGATATCCAATCAATAGGATTTGGTGATAGACAGGTGTTGTCGGATTTGAAAACAAAGACATTTAGAAAATCTCAATTTCAAACGGCTCTGAGTTTTGCGGAAGAAATCGAAAAAACTTATCCCTCTGCTAAAATTACAACTGCGGGGCATTCGCTTGGAGAGTCTCTGGCTATGTATGTCGCTTTAAAGCGAGGTTATGCCAATGTTGGGTATAATGGGCCAGATATTCATAACTTGATTTCGAAAGAAGAAATCAAGTATATGCAAGAACATCCAGAACAATTTCGCAATTTCCGTCATAAGTATGATGTTATTGGCAATATTACGGGAAATACGACTCAAACAGCTATATTTCCCTACATCTACCCTGCAAAAGATAACTGGGGTGACAAGTTAGAATATCATAACTTGTCCCAGTGGCGATTTGATGAGAATGGCCAGCTAGTTGATTTGGATGGAAAACGTGTCACAAATCTCAAAGTAACGGCATTAGCAGAAGCAACAGCGGGTATGTACCGCTACCAAAAAATTAAAAGCTACCTCTCGGCAGATGGTTTGTCAAGTAGGGAAGAGATATACTTGGATAGCTTGCAGGGAATGGCTCTAGGGGAAGGAATGGCTAATGCGGCTCGAGCTGGTGCAGACGACGTCAAGCACCTTCAAGAAGAGGTGGTGTCAAAAGCACAAGAACTATGGAATCAGCTTGACTTTAGTAGTTTCCGATACCTGAGTTATGATGAAGTTCTATCGACTTTTGCGTCTGCGGGTGTGACTCAGGATACGATTGTCGGTTCAGTTAAGCAAGATTTTGAGCAAATGAATCAAAAGGCTGAAAAACTAGCCACAGAGTTTGATACCCTTAACCAACAGATTATCCAAGTCATTGAGAGTAAACTGGCCACAGATAAGGAATTGGCAGGAGAATTTAGAAAATGGAACAGTCGGATTTAGTCTTCCAAAAGTTAAAAGCAAAAGAAAAAGAGCATTATGATTTGGAAGATGAGTATCTAAAGCGGAAAGCAACTTTTACGAATCAATATAACGAACTCTATGAACGTCGAGACCGCCTTGCCCGAATCATTGAAGACGAAGCTAGCAAAATGGATGTCTTTCTTCAAAAGGGACAACACAGTTACCAAGATGGAGAACAGTTTTATAGGAGTTTGCAACAATTGATGGAGGATTCTCAGTTTGCGTGTAGGCGTAGAGAAGATGAATTGCAGTACCATGAAGAGATGTTAGATAGAGATTATCGTAAAAAGCAAGATGAGTTAGAACAGACAATCGGAGATTTAAGGAGGTCATATGCTCGCACCATTAAATGAATATTACACAGATGAAGAATATGAATTTGCTTTACGTCAGATGTATCGCATGATGGAGAGGAATAGAATCTATACAATGGCGACAGTAATCTTAAAGGAAAAAAATTCTTTGCAAACCAACTATAAAGAAAAAGTGAGAGAAAGTGCGGAGGAGACAAAAGTCGCTATTGGGAAAATAAAATCACAGATGGATACGGCCATAAAAGGTCAGGTAAAGAAAAAGTTGGAAGAAGTGACAACGGAGAAGCTATCTCAGTATGATTCCATTTGCTAATTTTATGGTGAGTGATATAGAATAATTATTACAAACTGCACAGAGCAGTTTGTTTTGCTCTTGCTTTTCCTATGAAAAATCTCTGCAAGCTCTTTCAAAATATGGTAGAATGGATGCAGTAGAATTAGAAAAGGAAATCGATTATGAAATTTCTTGAATTAAATAAAAAACGTCATGCGACTAAGCATTTTACTGATAAACCAGTAGATCCCAAAGATGTGCGTACGGCTATCGAAATCGCGACTTTGGCTCCAAGTGCCCACAATAGCCAGCCATGGAAGTTTGTGGTTGTTCGTGAGAAAAATGCTGAATTGGCAAAATTAGCTTATGGTTCGAACTTTGAGCAGGTGTCATCAGCACCTGTAACCATTGCTTTATTTACCGACACAGATTTGGCTAAACGTGCTCGTAAGATTGCCCGAGTTGGTGGTGCTAACAATTTCTCAGAAGAGCAACTTCAATATTTTATGAAGAATCTGCCAGCTGAGTTTGCCCGATACAATGAGCAACAGATTAGTGACTACCTGGCCCTTAATGCTGGTTTGGTTGCCATGAATTTGGTTCTCGCTTTGACAGACCAAGGGATTGGTTCCAATATTATCCTTGGTTTTGACAAATCAAAAGCCAACGAAGTTTTGGACATCGAAGACCGCTTCCGCCCAGAACTCTTGATTACGGTAGGTTACACTGACGAAAAATTGGAACCAAGCTACCGCTTGCCAGTAGATGAAATCATCGAGAAAAGATAGAAAGAAGAAAAAATGACAGCAATTGATTTTACAGCAGAAGTAGAAAAACGCAAAGAAGACCTCTTGGCGGACTTGTTTAGCCTTTTGGAAATCAACTCAGAACGTGATGACAGCAAGGCCGATGCTGAGCATCCATTTGGACCTGGGCCGGTAAAAGCCTTGGAAAAATTCCTTGAAATCGCAGACCGCGATGGCTATCCAACGAAAAATGTTGATAACTACGCAGGACATTTTGAGTTTGGTGAAGGAGGAGAAGTTCTCGGAATCTTTGCTCACATGGACGTGGTGCCAGCTGGTAGCGGTTGGGACACGGACCCTTATACACCAACTATCAAAGACGATCGCCTTTATGCGCGTGGTGCTTCAGATGACAAGGGTCCTACAACGGCTTGTTACTATGGTTTGAAAATCATCAAAGAATTGGGACTTCCAACTTCTAAAAAAGTTCGCTTTATCGTCGGAACTGATGAAGAATCAGGTTGGGCAGATATGGACTACTACTTTGAGCATGTAGGACTTGCGAAGCCAGACTTTGGCTTCTCTCCAGATGCTGAATTCCCTATCATCAATGGTGAAAAGGGAAATATCACAGAATACCTCCACTTTACAGGTGAAAATACAGGTGCAGCTCGTCTTCACAGTTTCACAGGTGGTTTGCGTGAAAACATGGTCCCAGAATCAGCAACAGCAGTCGTTTCAGGTGACTTGGCTGACTTGCAAGCTAAACTAGATGCCTTTGTTGCAGAACACAAACTCAGAGGAGAAATCAAAGAAGAGGCTGGCAAATACAAGGTGACTGTGATTGGTAAATCAGCTCATGGTGCTATGCCTGCTTCAGGTGTCAATGGTGCGACCTATCTGGCCCTCTTCCTCAGTCAGTTTGACTTTGCAGGACCTGCAAAAGACTACCTCGACATCGCTGGTAAGATTCTTTTGAATGACCATGAGGGTACAAATCTCAAGGTTGCTCATGTAGATGAAAAGATGGGTGCCCTTTCTATGAATGCCGGTGTCTTCCGCTTTGATGAAACAAGTGCTGACAATACCATTGCCCTTAACTTCCGTTATCCAAAAGGAACAAGCCCAGAGCAAATCAAGTCAATCCTTAAAAACTTGCCAGTGGCTTCAGTTAGTCTTTCTGAACACAGCCATACCCCTCACTATGTGCCAATGGAAGATCCGCTTGTGCAAACCTTGTTGAATGTCTATGAAAAACAAACTGGTCTTAAAGGTCACGAACAAGTCATTGGTGGCGGTACCTTCGGTCGCTTGCTGGAACGTGGAGTTGCCTACGGTGCCATGTTCCCAGACTCAATTGACACTATGCACCAAGCCAATGAATTTATCGCCTTGGACGATCTCTTCCGAGCAGCAGCAATCTATGCAGAAGCTATCTATGAATTGATCAAATAAAACGATAGAAGTCTGAGATTTTATGCTTGGACTTCTTTTTGGAGGGAAAACAGATGTCTCAAATTGAAAGAATCAAGCAAGCCATTATGGCGGATCCGCAGAATACCAGCTATACAGAACGCGGAATTGAACCTCTCTTTGCGGCGCCAAAGACTGCCCGCATCAATATTGTCGGTCAGGCTCCTGGGCTTAAAACGCAAGAAGCTGGGATTTATTGGAAGGATAAGAGTGGCGATCGCTTGCGTGAGTGGCTAGGTGTGGATGAAGACACCTTTTACAATTCAGGTTATTTTGCAGTTCTGCCCATGGATTTTTACTTTCCAGGACATGGCAAGTCGGGTGATCTTCCACCTCGTACAGGTTTCGCAGAAAAATGGCATCCGCAACTCTTGCAAGAGTTGCCCGATATCCAATTAACTCTCTTGATTGGGCAATATGCCCAAGTCTATTATTTACAAGAGAAAGTTAGTGGCAAGGTGACAGAACGGGTAAAACATTACCAGAACTACTTACCAACCTATTTCCCCCTAGTTCACCCTTCTCCTCGTAATCAAATTTGGATGGCTAAGAATCCTTGGTTTGAGTCAGAAGTGGTGCCCGATTTGAAAAAAAGAATTCAAAAGATTCTTGGAGAAACAAAATGAAAGAAATTATTTTTAACGATTTTTACCAGCTTTATCAAAATGAGCAACTTTCTCTAGTGGACGTGAGAGAAGCAGAAGAGTTCGAGACGCTTCATTTAGAAGGTGCTCAGAACCTACCACTTAGTCAATTAGCCGATATTTATGATCAATTGGACAAGGACCTCTTGCATTATGTCATTTGTAAATCAGGAATGCGTTCAGCACGTGCTTGTCAGTTTCTAGCTGAACAGGGTTATGACGTTATCAATGTTCAAGGTGGAATGACGACCTTTGAAAATCTTTAAACCTCTATAGCGATAGATCCTAATCTTCCCTTGCTTGGTTTTAACCGAGTGAGGGATTTTATTTTTAGACTATTCTTATTTTTTAAAATATTGAAAACATTCAATGATTAATTTTGGATACTTTTTTCAGAGTCTTAATCATGGTATACTAGGTCAGTATTTTAGAAATATGAAGGAGATTATTATGGCTAAAAAAGGTGCCCTAACAGGCTTGCTCCTGTTTGGAATATTTTTTGGTGCGGGAAACTTGATTTTTCCACCTTCTCTAGGTGCTTTATCTGGAGAACAGTTTCTTCCTGCCATCGCAGGTTTTGTATTTTCGGGTGTCGGGATTGCTGTCCTAACACTCATCATCGGAACGCTAAACCCTAAAGGATATATTCACGAGATTTCTAAGAAAATCTCACCTTGGTTTGCAACGCTTTATCTTGCAGTTCTCTATCTATCGATTGGTCCCTTCTTTGCCATTCCGCGTACAGCCACAACAGCTTATGAAGTTGGGATTAGCCCCCTCTTGTCTGAAGCAAATAAAGGTCTAGGATTGATTATCTTTACCGTACTGTACTTTGCAGCGGCTTATTTGATTTCGCTTAATCCATCAAAGATTTTGGATCGAATTGGACGTATCTTGACACCAGTCTTTGCTTTGTTGATCGTTATCTTGGTTGTACTAGGTGCCTTCAAATACGGTGGAACCAGTCCTCAAACTGCGTCAGCTGCTTATCAAGCTTCTGCTTTTGGTACAGGATTCCTAGAAGGGTATAATACCTTGGATGCCCTTGCTTCAGTTGCCTTTAGTGTGATTGCAGTTCAAACCTTGAAACAACTTGGATTTTCAAGCAAGAAAGAGTATATTTCAACTATTTGGGTGGTTGGTATCGTTGTAGCTCTTGCCTTTAGCGCTCTTTACATCGGTTTAGGATTCCTTGGAAATCACTTCCCAGTACCAGCAGAAGTGATGAAGGGTGGAACACCAGGTGTTTATATCTTGTCGCAAGCAACTCAAGAAATCTTTGGTTCAACAGCTCAACTCTTCCTTGCTGTTATGGTAACTGTAACCTGCTTCACAACGACAGTTGGCTTGATTGTGTCGACAGCAGAGTTCTTTAACGGACGTTTCCCACAAATCAGCTACAAGGTCTATGCAACAGCCTTTACCTTGATTGGATTTGCCATTGCAAACCTCGGTCTGGATGCGATTATCAAGTACTCAATTCCAGTACTGGTTATCTTGTATCCAATCACTATTGCCATTGTGATGATTGTGATTGTTAATAAGTTTGTACCTCTATCAAAACCGGGTATGCAGTTAACAATGGGAGTTGTCACAGCAATCGCTGTTGCAAGTGTTCTTGGAAGCTCCTTTAAGATTGAGTTTCTAGCAAATCTTGTGAATGCTTTGCCTTTTGCTAAGGCATCCCTCCCATGGTTGGTGCCAGCCATCATCGGAATCTTGCTTTCTTTGGTCCTTCCTAACAAGCAAGAAAGCGATGTTTTTGAAATGGAATAAAAAAACTTGGCCTTGGCCAAGTTTTTTCTATTAATCTTAGTTGGTTTGTTCAGTGTAACCAGATTCTTCAAGCATTTTCTTCGAAGCTGCATAACTTATACGGTTTCCAAAGCCAGAAAATTCGTTCGGCATTGCTTTTTTTAGGTCAGCAAGAGTTGCAACAGTCATGTCAACCTCCATGCTTAGAATAACTTTTTCGTCTTTGATTTCAACTTTTTGTGTTACTCCTTTGACACCCTCATAACCTTTATTAGTATCGTCAACAATTTGCTTAATACCTTCCGCGGTATTATTAAGTTTCTCAGGGTCAAATACATTATGAGCAGTTTGTTTTACAACATCATCCCCCTTTACAGTATAAGTCAAGGTAGAATGAATTCCAGGTTTGCTATTGTGAACAAATGTGTGAGTTTTCGTTTCCTCTTTCTTTTCAGATGATTGTTCTGTGCTCTGCTTGGTTTCGCTTGACTGAGCAGTTTTGTCTTCCTTGTCACTACTATTGGTAGGAGATGATGCTTGTTTGGAACACCCGAGTAGGAGGACAAGTGAAGCCACAAGGGCTAGTGAAGTTTTAACATAAGTTTTCATAGAATTTTATTTCATAATCAAAGTATTTTGTATTATAACATGATTCTACTACAAAATCAACTAGACCTCCCCTCTCATCTGACTTGACATGACAATGAACAGAAACTAGTCAGATGATTAAAGTTTTGTCTCTATCTATTTCAAAGAACTTTTATCCTATGGATTGAAAAGTGGGAAGTTTTAAATGCACTTTTTATGGAATTGCGATGAATCTATTGAACTCATCGTTTAGGGATGTAATAAAACACCCCAAGAGTTAGAGTTGTGTCTAACTTTTGGGGTGGACCTACACTAGTCTATATGAAATTTTAGGAGATTAGTTCGTCTTTTCTGTGAATCCCATTTTTTCCAGTGCTTTTTTTGAGTTTGAGAAACTCACACGATTGCCGATACCAGAATATTCTTCAGGAAGTGCTTTTCTAAGTTCGCTAATACTTGCAACTGAGAAATCAACTTCTAGATCTTGAACAACTTTTCCATCTTTGATTTCAATCGTTTGTTTAACACCTTTGAGTCCATTATAACCTTTGTACTTTTCTTCGATAAAACTCTTGACATCTTCTGGAGTTGCGTTAAGAATCTCAGGATCTGCAACATTTTGAGCGGTTTGCTTGATAACATTGTCCCCCTCTACAGTATAAACCAAGGTAGAAGTGATTCCAGAATTATTTTTGTTTACAAAGGTATGTGTTTTAGTTGTTTCTTTCTTTTCAGATGATTGTTCAGTGCTTTGTTTGCTCTCACTTGACTGAGTTGTTGTGTCTTCTTTGGTACTGCTGTTGGTAGGTGTTGATGCTTGTTTGGAACATCCGAGCAGGAGAACAAGTGAAGCCACAAGGGCTAGTGATACTTTAAAGTATGATTTCATATTTTTTACTTTCCTTTCATAATCAAAGTATTTGTATTATAACATGGATCTATAGTGAAAGCAACTAAACACAGTTTTTCTCCTTTTGAGAAGGAGTCTGACTAGAAAAATGTTATAATGGTAGGAAAGAGGTGAAGAAATGAATCAGACTATAAACTATATCAAAGAACTAACTGCTATTGCATCTCCGACGGGCTTTACTCGTGAGATTTCAGACTATCTAGTCCATACTATAGAGAAACTTGGTTACCAGCCGGTTCGTACAGCCAAGGGTGGTGTCAATGTTACTATTAAAGGTCAAAATGATGACCAACAGCGCTATGTGACTGCCCATGTGGATACGCTGGGTGCTATTGTCCGTGCAGTCAAACCGGATGGCCGTCTCAAATTGGATCGTATCGGTGGTTTTCCTTGGAACATGATTGAAGGAGAAAACTGTACGGTTCATGTGGCTAGCACAGGTAAAAAGGTATCTGGAACCATTCTCATCCATCAGACTTCTTGCCATGTCTACAAAGATGCGGGAACTGCTGAACGCACACAGGACAATATGGAAGTGCGTTTGGATGCAAAAGTAAGTAATGAAAAAGAAACCCGCGCCTTGGGTATTGAGGTTGGAGACTTTATTAGTTTCGATCCGCGAACAGTTGTGACAGAAACTGGTTTTATCAAGTCTCGACACTTGGATGACAAGGTCAGCGCAGCAATTTTGCTCAATCTTCTTCGTATTTACAAGGAAGAGGGGATTGAATTGCCAGTAACAACTCATTTTGCTTTTTCAGTCTTCGAAGAGGTGGGTCACGGTGCGAACTCCAATATTCCAGCTCAGGTAGTGGAATATCTAGCTGTGGATATGGGAGCTATGGGCGATGACCAGCAGACGGATGAATATACAGTGTCTATCTGTGTCAAGGACGCTTCAGGTCCCTATCACTATGACTTCCGTCAACACTTGGTAGCTTTGGCGAAGGAGCAAGATATTCCATTTAAGCTCGACATTTATCCATTTTACGGTTCGGATGCTTCAGCAGCTATGTCAGCAGGAGCAGAGGTTAAGCATGCCCTCCTTGGAGCTGGTATTGAGTCCAGTCACTCTTACGAACGAACACACATTGATTCAGTAGTGGCGACTGAGCGTATGGTCGATGCTTATCTCAAGAGTGCATTGGTAGAGTAATATGTGCTTGATTTGTCAAAGAATTGAATGGATCAAGGCAGGGGAAAATCCCTACTTTGTAAAAGAACTAGAAACAGGCTATGTTGTTATTGGAGACCACCAATACTTTAAGGGCTATACCTTGTTTTTAGCAAAAGAGCATGTCACAGAACTCCACCATATGGAGACTTCTGTAAAACTTCGCTTTTTAGAGGAAATGAGTTTGGTCCAAGAAGCAGTCGCCAAAGCATTTGAGGCTGAAAAGATGAATATTGAACTCCTAGGAAATGGTGATGCCCACGCTCATTGGCATCTCTTTCCACGAAGAATAGGTGATATGAAGGGTCATGGATTGAATGGCCGTGGGCCAGTCTGGTGGGTGCCCTGGGAAGAAATGGCGGCAGAAGATTGCCAAGTGAAATCCCATGAGTTGGAACAAATGATTAAAGCCTTATCCGATGAATTAGAGAAGCACTTGGTCTAAGAGAGGAAGAAAAATGAAAAAAAGATACATCGTTTTATCTGGTTTGCTGGCAGTAACCCTAGCAGCATGTTCGCAAGAAAAACCTAAAAATGAAGAAAACACTCAAAAAACGGAACAAACTAGTCAACCTGAAGGAACTGTAGGAAGCAAATCCCAAGCCTCTAGTCAGAAGAAGGCAGAAGTTGTCAATAAGGGAGACTACTATAGTATTCAAGGGAAGTACGATGAAATCGTCATAGCTAATAAGCACTATCCTTTGTCAAAAGACTATAATCCAGGAGAAAATCCAACAGCTAAAGCAGAGTTGCTGAAGCTCATTGCAGCAATGCAAGCAGCTGGCTACCCAATCAGCGATCACTACAGTGGTTTTAGAAGTTATGAAACTCAAACCAAACTTTATCAAGACTATGTGAATAAAGACGGTAAGGAAGCTGCTGATCGCTACTCAGCTCGACCAGGTTATAGTGAACATCAAACAGGTCTTGCTTTTGATTTGATTGGGACTAATGGAGAATTGGTGACAGAGGAGAAGGCGGCTCAGTGGCTCTTAGATCATGCAGCTGACTATGGCTTTGTCGTTCGCTATCTCAAAGGCAAGGAAAAAGAGACTGGCTACATGGCGGAAGAATGGCATCTTCGCTACGTCGGAAAAGAAGCCAAAGAAATTGCTGCAAGTGGTCTCAGTTTGGAAGAGTACTATGGCTTTGAAGGCGGAGATTACGTCGATTAAAAAAGTAATTTTTCTCTTGCATTTTTAGATAAATAGTGTATAATGGAAAGGTATGTGTAAAGCATACTTGTGGGAGGTAAAAATCTTTAATTACCGCCAAAACCACAAAGGAGGATTTAAAAATGGCTAAAAAAGTCGAAAAACTTGTAAAATTGCAAATCCCTGCTGGTAAAGCTACACCAGCTCCACCAGTTGGACCTGCTCTTGGTCAAGCTGGTATCAACATTATGGGATTCACAAAAGAGTTCAACGCTCGTACAGCTGACCAAGCTGGTATGATCATTCCAGTTGTTATCTCAGTATACGAAGACAAATCATTTACTTTCGTTACAAAAACACCACCAGCTGCTGTTCTTTTGAAAAAAGCTGCAGGTGTTGAAAAAGGATCAGGTACACCTAACAAAACTAAAGTTGCTACAGTTACTCGTGCACAAGTACAAGAAATTGCAGAAACTAAGATGCCAGATTTGAACGCAGCAAACATTGAGTCTGCAATGCGTATGATCGAAGGTACTGCTCGTTCTATGGGATTCACTGTTGTTGACTAATCAATAACACCCCCAATATAACCCGCAAGACTTCATCATTTCGAGAAGTGACGTGGGAGATGAAAATCGATTGAACCACTTACAAGGAGAATAGAAAATGGCTAAAAAAAGCAAACAACTTCGTGCTGCTCTTGAAAAAATCGACAGCACAAAAGCATACAGTGTAGAAGAAGCTGTAGCACTTGCAAAAGAAACTAACTTTGCAAAATTTGACGCAACTGTAGAAGTTGCTTACAACTTGAACATCGACGTTAAAAAAGCTGACCAACAAATCCGTGGCGCAATGGTATTGCCAAACGGTACAGGTAAAACTTCACGCGTTCTTGTTTTCGCACGTGGTGCAAAAGCTGAAGAAGCAAAAGCTGCTGGTGCAGACTTTGTTGGTGAAGATGACCTTGTTGCAAAAATCAACGACGGTTGGTTGGACTTCGACGTAGTTATCGCTACACCTGACATGATGGCTCTTGTTGGACGTCTTGGACGTGTCCTTGGACCACGTAACTTGATGCCAAACCCTAAAACTGGTACTGTAACAATGGATGTTGCTAAAGCAGTTGAAGAGTCTAAAGGTGGTAAAATTACTTACCGTGCAGACCGTGCAGGTAACGTTCAAGCAATCATCGGTAAAGTATCATTTGAAGCTGAAAAATTGGTTGAAAACTTCAAAGCTTTCAACGAAACAATCCAAAAAGCAAAACCAGCTACAGCTAAAGGAACTTACGTAACAAACTTGACTATCACAACTACTCAAGGTGTTGGTATCAAGGTTGACGTAAACTCACTTTAATTAACAGATTTTTAAAAACGAGTACGAATGTGCTCGTTTTTTAGGTACAACGGGCATTCCGTTCATCTGAGGTGTAAGTCCTCTGTGGGTACCATATACTAGTAAACCCAAAAGTGATTCCCAAGCCTGACTATTGTGAGTGCCTGATCGAACGGCATTAGGATAGACTGTTTAAGTCTGACGTTGGAAATAAGAATCGGCAGAGAAAGAGATAGAGAAATCTTGGCTATACGAATAGGCACGTGATAGTAAAGCGTATATAGCGGATAAGGAGGCCAGCAACTCTAAAGTACAAATATGTAGCCGTAACCTATATGCGTAAACTACGTGAGCAATTGAATTCGAACTTGAGAGGTGATTAATAGATTTATGCTATAGTCATGGCAGTTTGTATGCTTTTGATTCTAGTTTATCAAATAATAGATTAGAATTGTCAGATAATATAATTTTATGTTATAATGAAGAAAAAATAGAGGTGTTCAAATGTCAGAAGCAGGTCATAAGTTTTTAGCAAAACTGGGGAAAAAACGCTTACGTCCAGGTGGAAAACGTGCTACAGATTGGTTAATTGCGGAAGGAGAATTTTCAAAAGAAAAGAGAATACTAGAAGTTGCGTGCAATAGGGGAACTACAGCAATTGAGTTGGCACAGCGTTTTGGTTGTAAGATAACTGCTGTTGATATGGATGGACAAGCCTTAGAAGTGGCTAAAAAATCTGCTGAAACGGCAGGTGTTGCTCATTTGATCAGATTTGAAAGAGCAAATGCAATGAAACTTCCTTATGGAGATGCTAGTTTTGATATTGTTATAAATGAAGCTATGCTGACTATGCAAGCCGATCAAGCTAAGAAAAAATGTGTAATGGAGTATCTAAGGGTTTTAAAACCTGAAGGTCTTCTTTTGACACATGATGTGCTTCTTAAGGAAGCTAAAGAGTCTGTCAGACAGGAATTGTCACAAGCAATTCATGTAAATGTAGGTCCTTTAACTCAAGATGGTTGGGAACAGGTGATGATAGAATCAGGTTATCGTGATGTGAAAATATTGACTGGTGAAATGACATTAATGAAATTATCAGGTATGATTTATGACGAAGGTTGGCTAGGAACTTTGAAAATTTGCGTAAATGCTTGTAAAAAGGAGAATAGAAAGCAGTTTTTAACTATGTATAAAATGTTTGCTAAGAATAAACAGAAATTGGGCTTTATTGCTATGGCTAGTTATAAATCGTCAAATCGTTAGATAATTATTGAAGTTAACTTTTCCTTTTTTCTTTCTTAAAAAATATGCTATAATAGAGAGTAAAAAACTTTGAAAGAAAGAAAAAGATGAATTTAAAAGATTATATCGCAACGATTGAAAATTATCCCAAGGAAGGCATCACCTTCCGTGATATCAGCCCATTGATGGCAGATGGCAATGCTTATAGCTATGCTGTTCGTGAAATCGTTCAGTATGCAACTGATAAGAAAATCGACATGATCGTGGGTCCAGAGGCTCGCGGATTTATTGTTGGCTGTCCCGTTGCCTTTGAGTTGGGGATTGGCTTTGCACCTGTTCGTAAACCAGGAAAATTGCCACGTGAAGTCATTTCAGCTGACTATGAAAAAGAGTACGGTATTGATACCTTGACCATGCACGCGGATGCCATCAAACCAGGTCAACGCGTTCTCATCGTAGATGACCTCTTGGCGACAGGTGGTACTGTCAAGGCAACCATTGAAATGATTGAAAGACTTGGCGGAGTTGTAGCCGGTTGTGCGTTCTTGATTGAACTTGATGAGCTTAAAGGCCGTGAAAAAATCGGAGATTACGATTACAAGGTACTTATGCATTATTAATGAAAAACAGTCCTTGGGGCTGTTTTCTCTTCATCTGCTATATAAACAAACTATAGCTAGTTAGAGAAAAACTATAATTGAAAACTATATCTTCTTGCAGTATAATAAAAGGACTAAGTGTTTGAGATTTGACTTCAAACACATTCAATTATTTCTAAAAGAGTACAGTTAGGAGAAGGTTATGCCGATTAGAATTGATAAAAAATTGCCAGCTGTTGAGATTTTACGGACAGAGAATATCTTTGTCATGGATGATCAACGTGCGGCCCACCAAGATATCCGTCCCTTGAAAATTTTGATTTTAAACCTAATGCCCAAAAAAGTGGTCACAGAGACCCAGTTGTTACGGCATTTAGCAAATACTCCTTTGCAATTGGACATAGACTTTCTCTATATGGAGAGCCACCGTTCCAAGACGACTCGTGCAGAGCATATGGAGACTTTTTATAAAACTTTTCCTGAAGTCAAGGACGAGTATTTTGATGGGATGATTATCACAGGGGCTCCGATTGAGCATTTACCATTTGAGGAAGTGGACTATTGGGAGGAATTCAGTCAGGTGCTTGAGTGGTCCAAGACCCATGTCTATTCGACCCTTCATATCTGCTGGGGTGCCCAAGCAGGTCTTTATGCTCGCTATGGAGTTGATAAACACCAGATGGAGCAGAAATTGTCAGGCATTTACCCGCAGGATACCTTGAAAGAGGGCCATCTTCTCTTTCGTGGTTTTGATGATAGCTATGTAGCTCCCCATTCTCGTTATACAGAAATCTATAAGGAAGAGATATTAGGAAAAACCAATCTGGAAATCCTCTCTGAGGGAGAACAAGTCGGCGTTTCTATTTTAGCCAGTCGGGATCTTCGTGAGATTTATAGTTTTGGTCATTTAGAATATGACCGTGATACTCTAGCAAAAGAGTATTTTCGTGATTGTGAGGCAGGACTTAATCCTCATATTCCAGAAAATTACTTCAAAAATGATGATGTGAATGAGACACCGTGTCTCTGTTGGTCTTCATCAGCTGCCCTCTTTTTCAGCAATTGGGTAAACTATGCAGTTTATCAAGAAACCCCTTTTGACTGGAGAAAGGTAGAGGATGATGCGGCTGCATTTGGATATCTATAAGAGGAATTATGACATATTTTGACGCTTTTAAATCAGGGAACTTGGTTTTACCAAGTGCCCTGCTCTTGCATTTTAAGGAACTCTTTCCTTCCAGCGAAGATTTTCTGGTCTGGCAATTTTTCTATCTACAAAACACCACAGCCTTAGGAGATGTTTCGCCTAGTCAGATTGCTGAAATCATTGGCAAAGAGGTGGCAGATGTCAACCAATCCATTTCGAATTTGACTGAAAATGGTTTGCTACAATATCGGACCATTGAACTAAACGGTGAAATTGAGCTGATTTTTGATGCTAGTTTGGCTTTTGAACGCTTGGATAGCTTACTAGATAGCCAAACTCCAGCTACAACAGTCCCAAACCCGCAGAATCAGTTGAAGGATCTGGTTGAAACTTTTCAGCAGGAATTGGGACGCTTATTAACACCATTTGAAATCGAAGACCTTTCTAAGACTGTCAAAGAAGACGGAGTTAAGGCGGATTTGATCAAGGAAGCTCTCCGAGAGGCCGTTCTCAATGGCAAGCCAAACTGGAAATATATTCAGGCAATCCTACGAAACTGGCGCCATGAAGGCATTCAATCTGTTGCCCAAGTAGAGGCCAAACGAGCAGAGCGAGAAGCGAATAATCCCAAACAAGTTCAGGCTTCGGCTGATTTTCTCGATGCCATGAATTTGTGGCAAGATTAGTCGCTTGAAAAATCTTGAAAATTAGAGTAAGGTTTGCAAGCTCCTTATAAATATGATAGAATAATAGTGAATAAAATGAAAAAAGAGGTATGTGAAATGTCACGTAAACCATTTATCGCTGGTAACTGGAAAATGAACAAAAATCCAGAAGAAGCAAAAGCATTCGTTGAAGCCGTTGCATCAAAACTTCCTTCATCAGACCTTGTTGAAGCAGGTATCGCAGCTCCTGCAGTTGATTTGACAGCTGTTCTTGCTGCTGCAAAAGGTTCAAACCTTAAAGTTGCTGCTCAAAACTGCTACTTTGAAAATGCAGGTGCTTTCACTGGTGAAACTAGCCCACAAGTTTTGAAAGAAATCGGTACTGACTACGTTGTTATCGGTCACTCAGAACGTCGTGACTACTTCCATGAAACTGACGAAGATATCAACAAAAAAGCAAAAGCAATCTTTGCAAACGGTATGCTTCCAATCATCTGTTGTGGTGAGTCACTTGAAACTTACGAAGCTGGTAAAGCAGCTGAATTCGTAGGTGCTCAAGTATCTGCTGCTTTGGCTGGATTGACTGCTGAGCAAGTTGCTGCATCCGTTATCGCTTATGAGCCAATCTGGGCTATCGGTACTGGTAAATCAGCTTCACAAGACGATGCACAAAAAATGTGTAAAGTTGTTCGTGATGTTGTAGCTGCTGACTTTGGTCAAGAAGTTGCTGACAAAGTTCGTGTTCAATACGGTGGTTCAGTTAAACCTGAAAACGTTGCTTCATACATGGCTTGCCCAGACGTGGACGGAGCCCTTGTTGGTGGAGCATCACTTGAAGCTGAAAGTTTCTTGGCATTGCTTGACTTTGTAAAATAATCTAGGTTATTCCAGACAGTCTTTTAAGACTGTCTTTTTTTAAAAAAAAATTCTGTATATTTTTCTTAAATTATCAGTCTATTGCAACTTTTCTCAGATAGTACATTTTCCTTGATATCATTTTCTGGTAGTAGTATACTTGTATTATAGCTACTGTGAAGTAGTTATAAAAAAATGAAAAGAGGTAAGAAATATGGTTGAATTGAAAAAAGAAGCAGTAAAAGACGTAACAACATTATCTAAAACAGCGCCAGTAGCATTGGCAAAAACAAAGGAAGTATTGAACCAAGCAGTAGCGGACTTGTATGTGGCTCACATTGCCCTTCACCAAGTTCACTGGTATATGCGTGGTCGTGGCTTCCTCGTATGGCATCCAAAAATGGATGAATACATGGACAGTCTTGATAGCTATCTTGACGAAATCAGTGAACGTTTGATTACTCTTGGTGGAAAACCTTATTCAACTTTGACAGAATTCCTTCAACACAGTGAAATCGAAGAAGAAGAAGGAGAATTCCGTAACGTTGAAGAAAGCTTGGAACGTATTCTAGCAATTTATCGCTACCTCATCGCTCTTTTCCAAAAAGCTTTGGATGTAACTGACGAAGAAGGTGATGATGTTACAAACGATATCTTTGTTGGGGCTAAGGCTGAACTTGAGAAAACAGTTTGGATGCTTACAGCAGAACTTGGACAAGCTCCTGGTTTGTAAGATATAGTTGCTACCCCTTTTATCATGAGGTGCTTGATAAGTGCCCATGATCAATCATCTTTTAAAAGTCATGTAACTGTAAACAGTTGCATGATTTTTTTGTTTGCTGGACTTAGGACACATTGTCAAAAGTAGGATTTTACGGTATAATAGTTGCTGTTCAATAACATATGAATTTTAAAGAATAATTGTTAGTTTAAGGAGGACTTATGAACAACTTACCAAATTGCCCAAAATGTAATTCAGAATATGTCTACGAAGACGGAAGTCTCTTGGTCTGCCCAGAGTGTGCCTATGAATGGAATCCTGCAGAAGTTGCAGAAGTAGAAGAAGGTGTGGTTGCTATCGATGCCAATGGAAATAAATTGGCTGACGGCGATACTGTAACCTTAATCAAGGATTTGAAAGTAAAAGGTGCGCCAAAGGATTTGAAACAAGGAACTCGCGTTAAAAATATCCGTATCGTAGAAGGTGACCACAACATCGACTGTAAGATTGATGGTTTTGGAGCTATGAAACTCAAGTCAGAATTTGTTAAGAAAATCTAGCCATGAAACTGAATTATAAATTTATCTTTTATAGTCGTGTGCTCTTGTTCTTAGCGGCATTTACAGGAGTTTATTTAGAAATTACCAAGCACGGTGGCTTTGGTATGCTCCTTTACTACACAGTGTTGTCCAATCTTTTGGTAACGATTTTCACGGGCTATCTGCTCCGTGTGATGAGCCGTTCAGGTGAAAATTGGCAAAGTCCGACCTTGCTTCGTCTCAAGGGTGGCGTTACCATGAGTATCATGATTACCTGTGTGATTTACCATTTTATGCTTGCTCCGATCGCGACAGACTTTTACCGTGTGGAAAATTTCCTTTGCCACTATATCGTTCCACTCTGGTTTTTAGCCGATACCCTCTTCTTCGATAAACGGGGTCAATACAAGATCTGGGATCCAGTCTTGTGGACCATCTTGCCCTTGGTTTATATGATTTTTGCCTTGTTTAATGGCTTGGTCTTAAAACTCAATATTCCGAATTCCAAGGACAATCCCTTCCCTTATTTCTTTTTAAATGTGAACAAGGGTTGGGACGTGGTTATCAAATGGTGTTTGATCATTTTTGCGGCGTATATGGTTGCAGGATTTATCTTCTACCTAATCAAGCAAATCAAGCGAAAATAGTCTTCCTATTAGGAAAGTTAGGACGGAGTCTCTAGTTCAATCGGGCTCCTTCTTTTCTTGCCATCTTCCTTTTAAAAAGATCAACAGTGAGAAATATACAGAAAGAAAATTCATGAAACAATATTTAGAACGGGCTAGTATTTTGGCCCTCTCCCTCGTTTTGATTACCTCCTTCTCCATCTCAAGTGCTCTGCCAGCCATGTTTGACTACTATCAAGGCTACCCCAAAGAACAAATCGAGCTTCTGGTCAGTCTTCCTTCATTTGGGATCATGATTATGCTGGTTTTAAATGGGTTCTTGGAGCGGTTGTTTCCTGAGCGTCTTCAGATTAGTCTAGGACTTCTCATCCTCTCTATCGGTGGAACAGCTCCTTTCTGGTATCAGGAGTACAACTTTGTCTTTGCGATGCGGATTTTATTTGGCTTGGGTGTTGGGATGATCAATGCCAAGGCTATTTCTATCATCAGCGAACGCTATCATGGAAAGACACGGATTCAAATGTTGGGTCTTCGCGGATCAGCAGAAGTTGTCGGGGCATCGATTTTGACTCTAGTGGTTGGTCAACTCTTATCCTTGGGATGGACAGTGACCTTTTTGGCCTACAGTGCGGGATTTTTAGTATTGATCCTTTATCTGCTCTTTGTCCCTTATGGGAAAGAGAAGAAAGAAACAAAGAAAAAAGAGACCGAAACGACTCGTTTGACAGGAAAGATGAAAGGTTTGATTTTTCTATTGGCTGTCGAAGCAGCAGTTGTTGTCTGCACCAATACAGCCATCACCATTCGTATTCCTAGTCTGATGGTGGAAAGAGGTCTCGGGGATGCCCAGTTATCGAGCTTGGTTTTAAGTATCATGCAGTTGATTGGTATCTTGGCAGGTGTGAGTTTTTCTTTCTTTATCTCTCTGTTTAAAGAAAGGTTGCTCCTTTGGTCAGGTATCACCTTTGGATTGGGGCAGATTGTGATTGCCTTGTCTCCGTCATTGGGTGTGATGGTAGTTGGAAGTGTTGTGGCAGGTTTTTCTTACAGTGTGGCCTTGACCACTGTCTTTCAGCTTCTTTCTGAAAGAATCCCAGCCAAGCTCCTTAATCAGGCAACATCTTTTGCAGTGCTAGGATGTAGCTTTGGAGCCTTCACGACACCTTTCATTCTTGGAGCGATTGGTTTGGTGACTCAAAACGGTATGTTGGTCTTCACCATTCTAGGCTGCTGGTTGATTGTCACTTCTATCTTTGTTATGTACGCACTTCAAAAGAGAGCTTAGGATTGGTTTCCTAAGTTTTTCTTTTTGGGAATTTTGTACCCATACAATTATTGGTTTTTAAGCTTGTTTACACTTTTATTTCCTGATAAAATAGAAGTTATGACAAGATATAAAGCAACTATTTCTTATGATGGTTTTGCCTTTGCCGGTTTTCAGCGCCAGCCTCATGCGCGGAGCGTTCAAGAGGAAATCGAAAAAACCTTAACGAGACTCAATAAGGGGCAAGCCATCGCTGTTCATGGTGCTGGTAGGACGGATAGTGGGGTCCATGCTCTGGGACAGGTCATTCATTTTGATCTGCCCTATCAGATGGATGAGGAAAAACTCCGTTTTGCTCTGGATACTCAGTCACCAGAAGATATCGATGTGATTTCGATTGAGATTGTGGCGGATGATTTTCATTGCCGTTATGCAAAACATAGCAAGACCTATGAGTTTATAGTAGATAGGGGGCGTCCTAAAAATCCCATGCGCCGTCACTATGCTACTCACTTTCCCTATCCGCTCGATGTGGAGCGGATGCAGATAGCTGTCAAGAAATTAGAAGGAACCCACGATTTTACCGGTTTTACAGCATCTGGGACTAGTGTAGAGGACAAGGTTCGGACCATTACAGAAGCCAGTCTTAGTGTTGATGAGACAGGGCAGTTTTTGACCTTTACCTTTTCAGGGAATGGTTTCTTGTATAAGCAGATTCGCAATATGGTGGGGACACTGCTCAAAATCGGAAATGATCGAATGCCAGTTGAGCAGATTGACTTGATTTTGGAGAAAAAAGACAGGCAGCTTGCGGGTCCAACGGCGGCACCAAATGGCTTGTATTTAAAGGAGATTCGTTATGAAGAATAATCGTATTTTAGCACTTTCTGGGAATGATATTTTTAGTGGTGGTGGATTGTCAGCTGATTTGGCTACCTATACCTTGAACGGCTTGCATGGCTTTGTAGCTGTAACTTGTTTGACGGCTTTGACTGAAAAGGGCTTTGAAGTCTTTCCAACTGACGATGCCATTTTTCAACATGAATTGGATAGCTTGCGTGATGTGGAATTTGCAGGGATTAAGATTGGTCTTCTCCCTACTGTCAGTGTGGCTGAGAAGGCCTTGGACTTTATCAAGCAACGTCCAGGAGTGCATGTGGTATTGGATCCCGTCTTGGTCTGCAAGGAAACGCACGATGTGGCTGTCAGTGAACTCTGTCAAGAGTTGATTCGCTTTTTCCCTCATGTCAGTGTGATTACGCCTAATCTTCCTGAAGCAGAATTGTTAGCGGGTCAAGAGATCAAAACCTTGGAGGACATGAAAGCTGCAGCTCAGAAATTGCATGATTTAGGAGCGCCAGCAGTTATTATCAAGGGAGGCAATCGCCTCAGTCAGGACAAGGCAGTGGATGTCTTTCATGATGGACAAACTTTCACTGTTCTAGAAAACCCAGTCATTCAAAGCCAAAATGCTGGTGCAGGTTGTACCTTTGCCTCAAGCATCGCCAGTCACTTGGTTAAAGGGGATGAACTTTTACCAGCAGTAGAGAGCTCAAAAGCTTTCGTTTACCGTGCTATTGCACAAGCAGATCAATATGGAGTAAGACAATATGAAGCAAACCAAAACAACTAAAATCGCCCTTGTATCCCTTTTAACCGCTCTTTCAGTAGTCCTAGGTTATTACTTGAAAATTGGAACGCCAACAGGAATATTGACTCTCTTGGATGCAGGTATTTTCTTTACTGCCTTTTACTTTGGCAGTAAAGAAGGAGCTGTCGTTGGAGGACTAGCAGCTTTTCTGCTGGACCTTCTATCAGGCTATCCACAGTGGATGTTCTTTAGCTTGATAAATCATGGCTTGCAAGGTTATTTTGCAGGTTTTAAAGGGAAATGGCAATGGCTGGGCCTAGTCTTAGCTACTATCGTCATGGTAAGTGGCTACGCTCTGGGCTCAACCCTAATGAATGGCTGGTCAGCAGCCTTACCAGAAATTCTTCCAAACTTCCTGCAAAATACCTTGGGTATGGTTGTAGGATTTGTAGTCTTTCAGAGCGTCAAGAAGATAAAATAAAAAAGTCAGCTTCAATAGCTGACTTTTTGCTTGTCTAGATTTAATCAAAATAAAGCAAATCTTTGCTGGTGCTTGTAAAGAGGTCAAAGCCATCCTTGGTAACAACACCACAGTCTTCGATACGAACGCCGACTTTACCAGGGATATAGATACCTGGTTCAACAGAGAAGCACATGCCTTCTTCGATGACCATGTCGTTTCCTTCCATGATAGAAGGGAATTCGTGGACATCCATACCGATACCGTGACCGAGACGGTGGTTGAAGTACTCTCCATAACCAGCTTTTTCAATGACTTCGCGAGCAGCGCGATCAACTTCATGTGCAGTCACACCTGGTTTGATAAAGTCAAGAGCAGCTTGTTGGGCTTCAAGTGTCAAGTTGTAAATATCCTTCTTGAATTGGTCAGGTTTACCGACAGCGACAGTACGAGTCATATCTGATGCGTAGCCATTGACCATGACACCGAGGTCAAAGAGGAGAAGGGCGTCCTTTTCAACTTTGTTTGCACCAGGAATTCCGTGCGGATTTGCAGCGTTATCACCAGTCAAGACCATGGTATCAAAGCTCATTTCATAGCCTTCACGTTTCATGGCAAAATCGATTTGGGCGATGATATCTGTCTCAGTCTTATCAAGAGAAATGTTGTCAAAACCAACTTTTACAGCCTTATCGGCATAGAGCCCTGCAACCATCATTTTTTGGACTTCATCAGCTGATTTTATGAGGCGCATGCGTTGGATGCGAGGAGTGAGGTTTTCAAACTCAGCAGTTTCAAAGACTGTTTTCAAACCATGGTATTTTGTCAAAATGAGATTGTCAAACTCAACAGCGACACGTTTGAAGTCGTGTTGAGGCAAAGCATTTATGATTTTTTGCCATGGATTTTCAGAATCCACATAGCCCACAACTGGGAAGGAAACGGTGCTACTTGCACGCTCTACTTCAAGAGCTGGAACAAAAAGGAGGGGTTCTTGATCCGCTAGAACAAAGAGGAACATTTGGCGTTCATGGGGATCACTGTAAAAGCCAGTGAGGTAATTAATAGTGACGGGGTCAGATACGACAGCGACGTCTAGTTTTTCTGATTCAAGATATGTTACGATTTGTTGTAATTTAGACATATGCTACCTTCTTTCTACCCCTCTATTTTGGCAAAAAAAGAGAGAAAATGCAAGGGAGAAGGGTAAAAGAATAGGCAAAAAGAACTCCGACAAGATAGGGGAGTTCTTTGATATAGCTTTCATTTCTTTAAGAAAAGTCTGCCTTGCTTTTGACGTCGCTGTATTCTTCAGCGATTTCTTGACTGAGGATGTCCTCATAGGCAGGGAGTTGGATGTCCTGACCGTATTTTTTCTTGAGGGCAGTAGTGACTAGGCGATAAGCTAGATTGGCATTACGAGAGAGGATAGGTCCGTGGAAGTAGGAACCAAAGACATTCTTATAATGAACCCCTTCGCCGATTTTTTCTTCGTTGTTTCCATTTCCATAGACCACCTGTCCCAGTGGTTTTTGGTCATCTGAGAGGAAGGTACGTCCCTGGTGATTTTCAAAGCCATAGTAGGTTTCATCAAAATCTTCATTGTGAATTTTGATGTCACCGATAAAGCGGTTGTTGGTCTGGTTGAGGGTGTAGTGGCCCATGACCCCTAGCCCTTCTATGCGTTTCCCTGAAGCCTCAACATAATATTGCCCCAATAGTTGGAAACCACCGCAGATGGCTAGAACTACTCCGTCGTTTTGGATGTAGTTGTCAATGCTCTCTTTTTTAGCAGGAAGGTCGCCTGCGATGATGCTTTGTTCAAAGTCTTGACCGCCACCGAAAAAGGCAATATCATAGTGTTTTTCATCAAAGTCATCATGGAGAGAAACGATGTCAACCGTCACATGTGCCCCCAATTTTTCAGCCACATACTTGAGCATGAGGATGTTTCCATTGTCCCCGTAGGTATTCATGAGGTTTCCATAGAGGTGGGCAATGTTGAGCTGATAAGGGTAGTTGCCAGCTTTTGAGGAAAGTGAAGTATAAACCATTAGTTCATCTCCTTTCTAACAATCTGACGACTTGCCAGTAGTTCGCGGAATTCAAGCATAGCAGTATAGGTAGCTAGGATATAGGCATGCTTACAATCTTGGTTCTCAATGGTTTTGAGAACTTGTTCCAGACTGCTTGTCTCAGTGATTTTCTCAGCTGGATAGCCTGTCACTCGTAGACGACGTGCGATTTCAGAATGACGAACACCGCCAGCGTTTATTTCTGGAATGTCCATGTCAGTGATTTGTTCAAAGTCAGCATCCCAAATCCAGCTAGTATCAATCCCATCAGCATAGTTGGCGTTGAGAAGGACAGATAGGCTAAATGGATAAGGAGCTAGTTTGATCATCTCGATAGCTTGGGTCGCGCCAACTGGATTTTTAATCAAGACAAGGGTGCATTCCTTATCACCGATATGGAAGGTCTCCTGACGTCCAAAGACAGCGCGACTCTTGTCAAATCCTTGCTTGATCCGTTGCGAATCTGCACCGAGGAAACGGGCGATGGCAACTGCAGCTAGAGCATTGTAGATGTTGTAGAGTCCACCGATTTGGATGCCGTATTCCTGGCCGTCAATGACAAAGCGGGAGCGATTGTTGGTCAATTCAACCAAGTCTGTCAGACGGTAGTCCAAGTCAGGACGTTTGCAACCACAATTTTCACAGATATAGGCCCCCAAGTTAGCATAGGTATTGTGCTCATATTTGAGGATGCCTTGACAGTCAGGGCAGAGAATACCTTCGGTATTGTAGTGAGCCAGTTGGGCTGGCCCTTTTTCCAAGTCAAAACCAAAATATTGTACAGGATTTGGAATAGCTGGCTTGTAGAAAAGCGGACTGTCACCATTGAGGAGAACTGTAGCCGTAGGCACCTTACGGATAGCATCCAAAATCATCTTATAAGTTGTGTAAATCTCACCGTAGCGGTCCATCTGGTCACGGAAAATGTTAGTGATGACAAAAAGGCTAGGATGGATATAGTCGCAGATACGAGATAGGCTGGCCTCGTCAATTTCGAGGACAGCAATGTTTTTCCCAGTTTTAGAAGATTTGGCTGTTAGGAAGGTTGTTGCAATCCCTGTAATCATGTTGGCACCGCTCGGATTGGTCAGAACCTGACCATAAACTTCTTTTAAAATGCCGACAGTGAGAGCAGTTGTCAGGGTTTTCCCGTTGGTTCCAGTGACCACGACAATCTCGTAGTTCTTAGCTAGATTTTGTAAAATATCTTTATCAAATTGAAGGGCGAGTTTTCCTGGGAGCGTACTTCCGCGGCCAAGACGGCTTAAAACGAAGTGGGAAGAACGCCCAGCTAGGAGGCCCAAAGTAGTTTTTAATTTCATGTTTCTATTATATCATAAAAGAGGGAAAAGACAGATTTGATACTCAATGAAAATCAAAGAGCAAACTAGGAAGCTAGCCGCAGGCTGTACTTGAGTACGGCAAGGTGAAGCTGACGTAGTTTGAATTTGACTTTCGAAGAGTATGAGATTTCGCAGAAACAAAAACAGCCCAAAGAGGGCTGTTAGCTAACAAATCATTCTCAACTTAAATCGCAAACAAGTCATTCAAGTTCTCAGCCAAGGTTGGGTGAGTGAAGATTTGTTTTGTGAAGTAAGTGTAAGGAATCTTGTTGTCCATGGCAACAGTGATGATGTTGATGATTTCTTGAGAACCTTCTGAGAAGATAGTTGCTCCAAGAATTTCTTTTGTTTCAGTGTTAACAACAGCTTTGAAAGCACCACGAAGGTCTCCATTTACGTGACCGCGAGGCATGGCAGCAACAGGGATTTCCTTCACTGCGTATGGAAGTTTCAAATCAGCTGCTTGGCTTTCAGTCAAACCAACTTGTGAAAGTGCAGGTGTGATGAACATAGTGTTTGGCACATTGAGACGGTCTTCAAGTGTGTAGCTGCCATCTCCAGCAAGGTAGCTGTAGACAACACGGAAGTCATCAAGTGAAATGTAGGTAAATTGAGGTCCACCGTTGACGTCTCCGACTGCAAAGACACCAGGAACGTTTGTTTGACAATGTTTGTCTACCTTGATAGCACCACGTTCCGTTAGTTCAATATCCGTATTCTCAAGTTGAAGTGGTTCGACGTTTGGTTTACGTCCAGTTGCGTAGAGAAGAGCGTCGAAACGGTACGTTTCGTTTTCAGTTACGACAAGGACTTGGTCACCGTCGTTTTTGATTTCAGTAGTACGGATGTTTTGAAGTAATTCAATACCGTCTTCTTCCATGTATTGTTTAGCAAGAGCTGCAATGGAAGGCTCTGCACGAGGTAGGAAAGTATCCAAGGCATCTAGGACTGTAACCTTGCTTCCAAGTTTGTTGTAAAGACCTGCAAATTCAAGACCGATGTTTCCGCCACCAAGAACTCCAAGTTTTTCAGGCAATTTGTCCAAGTTTTGGATACCTGTTGAGTCAAAGACGTTTTTGCTTGTAGCAAGTCCAGGGATTGGCAAGACGTTTGAAACGGCACCGGTATTGATAACGATAGTTTCAGCAGTCAGTTCTTGTTTTTCATCACCAGCTTGGATTTCGATGACTTTGTTTGAAAGGAAGTGAGCTTCCGCATCAAAGATATCCACGCCTGTACCAGCAACAGTCGCATAGTTTTTACCGTTGAGGCGACCAGTGATCGTATTCTTGGTAGCAATGACTTCTTCAAAAGACAAGTCTTTCTCAGCAGCAACTAGTAAGGTTTTAGTCGGGATACAACCGATGTTGATACAAGTTCCGCCGTACATAGCCTTGCTACGTTCAACAAGGGCAACTTTTTTACCAGCTGAAGCCAGTTTTCCAGCTAGTGTTTTACCAGCTTTACCAAATCCGATAACGATTAAATCATAAGTTAACATTTATCTTCCTCCTATTCGCATTTCATTCTAGCACAAGAAAAAAACTTTTGCACAATTCTGCTACGGGAAATGGAGTGGGCTTGAAATGCTCCCTTCAAATCCTTTGAAAAACCAGTTTTGGGCTACTTTACTGCTAGAAAATCGTTTACATGATTTTCCCAAAGGATTCTACTATCTTTTGCTTCTCTCTTGTGTTATACTAGATAGGTTGCAAAGAAACTAGTACTTTTCTTTCGTGGAAAAGAAGCAACACGGTATCTCTTTTTTGTAGAAGATACGTCATGAAAAGAAAAGTATAAACTAAAGCCCTATAGGGTGGCTTCGCACCACCTTTAGAAAGAAGAATAACGTGAAATTTAATGAATTTAACTTGTCTGCTGAATTGCTAGCAGAGATTGAAAAAGCTGGATTTGTAGAAGCCAGTCCCATCCAAGAACAGACCATTCCCTTGGCTCTCGAAGGAAAAGACGTTATCGGTCAAGCTCAGACAGGTACAGGGAAAACTGCAGCCTTTGGCTTGCCAACCCTTGAAAAAATCCGTACAGAAGAAGCGACCATCCAAGCCTTGGTTATCGCTCCAACTCGTGAACTCGCTGTCCAAAGCCAAGAAGAACTCTTCCGCTTTGGCCGTAGCAAAGGAGTGAAAGTTCGCTCAGTTTACGGTGGTTCCAGCATTGAAAAACAAATCAAGGCCCTTAAATCTGGTGCTCACATCGTGGTAGGAACACCAGGCCGTCTCTTGGACTTGATTAAACGCAAGGCCTTGAAATTACAAGATATTGAAACTCTGATTCTTGACGAAGCGGATGAAATGCTTAATATGGGCTTCCTTGAAGACATCGAAGCCATCATTTCCCGTGTCCCTGAAAATCGTCAAACCTTGCTCTTTTCAGCAACCATGCCAGATGCTATCAAACGTATTGGTGTTCAGTTTATGAAAGAACCTGAGCATGTCAAGATTGCTGCCAAGGAATTGACAACAGAATTGGTAGATCAGTACTATATCCGTGTCAAGGAACAAGAAAAATTTGATACTATGACACGTCTTATGGATGTGGAACAACCTGAGCTTGCTATTGTATTTGGTCGTACCAAACGCCGTGTAGATGAATTGACTCGTGGACTTAAAATCCGTGGTTTCCGTGCAGAAGGAATTCATGGTGATTTGGATCAAAATAAACGTCTTCGTGTCCTTCGTGATTTTAAAAATGGCAATCTTGATGTTCTAGTTGCGACAGACGTGGCAGCACGTGGTTTGGATATCTCAGGTGTGACCCATGTCTACAACTACGATATTCCACAAGATCCTGAAAGTTACGTTCACCGTATCGGTCGTACAGGTCGTGCTGGTAAGTCAGGTCAATCTATTACTTTCGTAGCACCAAATGAAATGGGCTACCTTCAAATCATCGAAAACTTGACTAAGAAACGCATGAAAGGCTTGAAACCAGCGACAGCTGAAGAAGCCTTCCAAGCTAAGAAACAAGTAGCGCTCAAGAAAATCGAACGAGACTTCGCAGACGAAGCAATTCGTGGGAACTTTGAAAAATTTGCTAAAGATGCTCGTAAGTTAGCTGCAGAATTTAGTCCAGAAGAATTGGCTATGTATATCTTGAGTCTGACAGTCCAAGATCCAGACAGCCTTCCTGAAGTGGAGATTGCGCGTGAAAAACCACTGCCATTTAAACCATCAGGTAATGGACGTTCTGGGAACAATCGTGGACGAGATAATCGTCGAGGAGATAACCGTCGTGGTGGTCGCCGTGATGATTTCAAAAAAGGCAGTTGTGGGAACGATCGTTTTGATAAAGACAGACGTTACCGTAATAAAGACAATAAAAAACCTCGCAACACTTCAAGCGAAAAGAAAACAGGCTTTGTTATTCGTAACAAAGGAGACAAATAGAAAAAAGCGATTCACACTGTGAATCGCTTTTATATATAAGGAGACCGATAGTAAAAGAAGATGGTGATAGTAAAGGATAGGTAAAACGGAAAGGGATTTATCATGTCATCTTCTTATAATGTTATAATATCAAAAATAAAATAGGATGTCAATAAAAAAACTCGCTTTTTTCTAAAATATTTTTGCTGTTCAAAATTGCAATTAAATAAGCAATTTTCAGATAATTATTGAAATAAAGACTTTTCTATGTTATAATGGAAGCGATTATATGCGAGGTAAAAAATGGCACATTTATTAGAAAAAACAAGAAAAATCACGTCTATTCTAAAGCGCTCAGAAGAGCAACTCCAAGATGAACTTCCTTACAATGCTATCACACGCCAGTTAGCTGATATTATTGACTGTAACGCTTGTATTGTGAATAACAAGGGACGTCTCTTGGGCTACTTTATGCGTTATAAGACCAATAATGACCGAGTAGAACAGTTCTTCCAAACTAAAACCTTCCCTGAGGTCTATGTACAAGGGGCAAACATGATTTATGACACGGAAGCCAACCTACCTGTTGAACATGATTTGACTATTTTCCCTGTGGAGAGCCGTGCGGACTTTCCAGATGGGTTGACGACCATCGCTCCGATTCATGTATCAGGAATTCGCCTAGGTTCGTTGATCATTTGGCGCAATGACAAGAAATTTGAAGATGAAGATTTGATCCTTGTCGAGATTGCGAGCACGGTTGTGGGAATTCAACTATTGAACTTCCAACGTGAAGAAGATGAGAAGAATATTCGCCGTCGTACGGCTGTTACCATGGCGGTCAATACCCTTTCCTATTCAGAACTTCGTGCCGTATCAGCTATTTTAGCTGAGCTGGATGGAAATGAAGGACAGCTGACTGCGTCTGTTATTGCAGACCGTATTGGCATTACACGCTCAGTGATTGTCAATGCGCTTCGTAAATTGGAGTCTGCGGGAATTATTGAGAGTCGCTCATTAGGAATGAAGGGGACTTATCTCAAAGTTCTAATTGGTGATATTTTTGAGGAAGTGAAAAAGAGGGACTACTAATGGCAAAAGCTTTAATCTCGATTGACTATACAGAGGATTTCGTAGCAGACCATGGAAAGCTAACTGCTGGCGCACCCGCTCAAGCAATATCAAAAGCCATTGATCAGGCAACCAGATTAGCTTTTGATCGTGGAGACTATGTCTTTTTCACCATTGATGCTCATGAGGAGAAGGATACATTCCACCCAGAAAGCAAGCTCTTTCCACCACACAACATCATCGGAACTAGTGGGCGTAACCTTTATGGCACCCTAGCTGACTTTTATGCTGAGCATGAGGCGGATAGTCGCGTCTTTTGGATGGACAAGCGTCACTATTCAGCATTTTCAGGAACGGACTTAGATATCCGTTTGCGGGAACGTCGGGTTGATACGGTCATCCTAACTGGAGTCCTGACTGATATTTGTGTTCTTCATACGGCTATTGATGCCTATAATTTAGGTTATCAAATCGAGATTGTCAGGCCTGCAGTTGCCTCTATTTGGCCAGAAAATCATCAGTTTGCTCTTGGTCATTTTAAGAACACTCTGGGAGCCAAGTTGCTGGATGAAAATCTGGCTGAAATCCAAGAATAATTCCCTTGGAAAAATGAAAAAAATCTGAAAAAAGTGTTGACAAAGATTTTGAAAGTTGATATACTAGTAAAGTAATCAACGCGGGGATGGCGGAATTGGCAGACGCGCAGGACTAAGGATCCTGTGACCGCTTTAGGTCGTGAGGGTTCAAGTCCCTCTCTCCGCATAGGGTAAGAGTTAGCTTTGGCTAGCTCTTTTTGTTTTTACAAAGAAGACTAGAGGCTACGTTTCGTATATCGAAAAATATTGGTATCAAGAACTGTTCATTGTATCAGAACATTTAAACTGAGTTTTCCATTTCATTCTATCAAGAATATCCTCAAACACAAGTCAGAAAATGAAGAACTTAGGAGATGGAAAAATACTAATCAGAAAGACGTGATTATCATTTTTAAAATGAAGTAGATTTTTGATTGGTACTATTTATCCTTATATATGAAGAAAAGTTAGCGTTTGCTAGCTTTTTTGTTTTTTCAAAAAATAAATCAAAAAGTTTTTTCGATTTCATAAACATTTCATATTTGGATTTTATAATAGTCTTACAAATATGGAGGTGACAAATGAATCCAATCCAAAGAGCTTGGGCTTATGTCAGCAGAAAACGACTGAGAAGTTTTATTTTATTTCTGATTTTATTTGTCCTTTTAGCAGGAATTTCAGCCTGTTTGACTCTGATGAAGTCCAACAAAACAGTAGAAAGCAATCTTTACAAATCACTCAATACATCTTTTTCTATCAAAAAGATAGAAAATGGACAGACCTTCAAGTTGTCGGACCTAGCATCCGTGAGCAAGATTAAGGGACTGGAAAATGTCTCTCCTGAACTTGAGACGGTCGCAAAACTGAAAGACAAGGAAGCGGTGAGTGGTGAGCAGAGCGTAGAACGTGATGATTTGTCAGTTGCAGACAAGAACTTGGTTAGCTTAACGGCTCTCGAGGATTCATCCAAGGATGTCACCTTTACCAGTTCGGCTTTCAATCTAAAAGAAGGGCGACACCTTCAAAAAGGAGATTCCAAGAAAATCCTTATCCACGAAGAGTTGGCCAAGAAGAACGGTCTTTCGCTTCACGACAAGATTCGCTTGGATGCTGGTCAGTCAGAATCTGGAAAAGGGCAAACAGTAGAGTTTGAAATTGTCGGTATCTTTTCTGGTAAAAAACAAGAAAAGTTCACAGGCTTGTCTTCCGACTTCAGTGAAAACCAGGTCTTTACAGACTATGAAAGCAGCCAAACGCTTCTGGGAAATAGTGAACCGCAAGTCAGTGCAGCTCGCTTCTATGTAGAAAATCCTAAGGAAATGGACGGACTCATGAAGCAGGTAGAAAACTTGGCTTTAGAAAGTCAAGGCTACCAAGTCGAGAAGGAAAACAAGGCCTTTGAACAAATCAAAGACTCAGTGGCAACCTTCCAAACCTTCCTCACCATCTTCCTTTATGGGATGTTGATAGCAGGAGCAGGAGCCTTAATTTTGGTCTTGTCTCTCTGGTTGAGAGAAAGGGTCTACGAAGTGGGAATTCTTCTGGCACTTGGAAAAGGCAAGAGTTCGATCTTCCTCCAGTTCTGTTTAGAGGTAGTTTTGGTATCTCTCGGAGCTTTGCTTCCATCATTTGTTGCAGGAAATGCCATCACATCCTATCTACTCCAAACTGTACTAGCCAGTGGAGATCAGGCAACCTTACAGGACACGCTGGCCAAAGCAAGTGGTCTATCAACCAGTCTCCTATCCTTTGCAGAATCCTATGTCTTTCTGCTCCTGATTGGTTGCTTATCAGTAGCCCTTTGTTTCGTATTCTTATTTAGAAAATCGCCGAAAGAAATTTTATCATCTATTAGTTAATACTCTTCGAAAATCAAATTCAAACCACGTCAGCTTCGCCTTGCCGTACTCAAGTACAGCCTGCGGCTAGCTTCCTAGTTTGCTCTTTGATTTTCATTGAGTATAAGAAGGAGAAATCATGACTTTATTACAATTACAAGATGTTACCTACCGTTATAAGAACACTGCTGAGGCAGTTTTATATCAGATCAAGTATAATTTTGAACCCGGAAAATTTTATAGTATCATTGGTGAGTCAGGAGCAGGAAAATCAACTCTCTTGTCCCTGCTTGCTGGCCTAGATAGTCCTGTCGAGGGTTCTATCCTTTTCCAAGGAGAGGACATTCGGAATAAGGGGTATTCTTACCATCGCATGCACCATATTTCCCTGGTCTTTCAAAATTATAACTTGATAGATTATCTTTCTCCGCTGGAAAATATCCGCTTGGTCAACAAAAAAGCGAGCAAGGATACACTTCTTGAGCTTGGTTTGGATGAAAGTCAGATCAAGCGGAACGTTCTCCAGTTATCAGGTGGTCAACAGCAACGTGTAGCCATCGCTCGCAGTTTAGTCTCAGAAGCTCCAGTTATTCTAGCTGATGAGCCAACAGGAAATCTGGACCCTAAAACTGCTGGAGATATTATCGAACTGCTCAAATCACTTGCCGAGAAAACAGGTAAATGTGTGATCGTCGTCACTCACAGTAAAGAAGTGGCACAAGCATCAGATATTACACTTGAATTGAAGAATAAGAAACTTACTGAAACTCGCAATACTACAAAATAAGATGAGCTTGTTTTGATAGCATTATGAAATCAAATCTAGAAAGGGAACCTATGTTACACAACGCATTTGCCTATGTTACAAGGAAGTTTTTCAAATCGATTGTTATCTTCCTGATTATTCTCCTCATGGCGAGCTTGAGTTTGGTCGGCTTGTCGATCAAGGGAGCTACTGCCAAGGCTTCTCAGGAGACTTTTAAAAATATCACCAATAGCTTCTCCATGCAAATCAATCGTCGCGTCAATCAAGGAACGCCACGTGGTTCTGGGAATATCAAGGGTGAGGATATCAAAAAAATCACCGAAAATAAGGCCATCGAGTCTTATGTTAAACGCATCAACGCTATCGGTGATTTGACTGGATATGAACTCATCGAAACGCCAGAAACCAAGAAAAATCTCACTGCTGACCGAGCAAAACGGTTTGGAAGCAGCTTGATGATTACAGGTGTCAATGACTCCTCTAAAGAAGACAAGTTTGTCTCTGGCTCATATAAGCTGGTTGAAGGTGAGCATCTAACCAACGACGACAAGGACAAGATCCTCATGCACAAGGACTTGGCAGCTAAACACGGTTGGAAAGTCGGAGATAAGGTCAAACTAGACTCCAATATCTACGATGCAGACAATGAAAAAGGTGCCAAGGAAACAGTCGAAGTGACAATCAAGGGACTCTTTGATGGGCACAATAAGTCTGCAGTAACCTACTCACAAGAACTCTATGAAAACACAGCTATCACAGACATCCATACGGCGGCTAAACTATATGGTTATACAGAAGAAACTGCTATTTATGGGGATGCAACCTTCTTTGTAACAGCAGACAAGAACTTGGATGATGTCATGAAAGAGTTGAATGGCATCAGTGGTATCAACTGGAAGAGCTATACACTCGTGAAGAGCTCATCTAACTACCCAGCTCTTGAGCAATCCATCTCTGGTATGTACAAGATGGCCAACCTCCTCTTCTGGGGTAGCTTGAGCTTCTCAGTTCTTCTCCTTGCCCTCTTGCTCAGTCTTTGGATCAATGCCCGTCGCAAGGAAGTGGGAATTCTCCTCTCTATCGGTCTCAAGCAGGCAAGTATCTTGGGTCAATTTATCACAGAATCAATCTTGATTGCTATTCCTGCTCTCGTTTCTGCTTACTTCCTAGCCAACTACACAGCTCGTGCCATCGGAAATACTGTTCTTGCCAATGTGACTTCAGGTGTTGCCAAGCAAGCCAGCAAGGCAGCTCAAGCCTCTAACCTTGGTGGTGGTGCAGAAGTAGATGGCTTTAGCAAGACCTTGTCGAGCCTAGACATTTCCATTCAGACATCAGACTTTATCATCGTCTTTGTCCTTGCCTTGGTTCTAGTGGTTCTCGTTATGGCGCTTGCTTCAAGCAATCTCCTTAGAAAACAACCAAAAGAACTCTTGCTCGATAGCGAATAAAAAACTTGCTACCTATTCTCCCCTAAATGGGGTATAATATAGGTAGCATTTTTATGTATTTCATCTCCCTAAAGCCTTTCCTTTCAGGATGAAACAGGGATGATTTAAAAGAAAATTAAAGAAATGTGAAAGGTTTTTCTATGAAAATTTTAATTGTAGAAGATGAAGAGATGATTCGTGAGGGAATCAGTGACTATTTGACAGATTGTGGTTATGAGACCATTCAGGCTGCGGACGGCGAGGAAGCCCTAGAACAATTTTCCAGCTATGAAGTAGCACTAGTTTTACTGGATATCCAGATGCCCAAGCTCAATGGTTTAGAAGTCCTAGCGGAGATTCGTAAGACCAGTCAGGTTCCTGTTTTGATGCTGACAGCCTTTCAGGATGAAGAATACAAGATGAGTGCTTTTGCTTCTCTAGCAGACGGCTATCTGGAAAAACCCTTCTCCCTCTCCCTCTTAAAAGTGAGGGTAGACGCGATTTTCAAGCGCTACTACGATACAGGACGAGTCTTCTCCTATAAGGACACCAAGGTGGACTTTGAGAGTTACAGTGCAAGCCTCGCAGGTCAAGAAGTGGCCATTAATGCCAAAGAGTTGGAAATTTTGGACTATCTGGTAAAAAATGAAGGACGAGTCTTGACCCGCTCTCAGATTATTGATGCCGTCTGGAAGGTGACAGATGAGGTTCCCTTTGACCGTGTCATTGATGTTTACATCAAGGAACTGCGGAAAAAGCTAGACTTGGATTGTATCCTCACAGTGCGCAATGTTGGTTATAAATTGGAGCGAAAATGAAACGAACAGGTTTATTTACAAAGATATTTATCTATACCTTCTCGATTTTTAGTGTTCTGGTTATTTGTCTTCATTTAGCTATTTATTTTCTCTTTCCGTCAACTTATCTGAGTCATCGTCAGGAAACCATTGGTCAGAAAGCGACAGCCATTGCCCAATCCCTAGACGGAAAAGATAGGCAAAGCATCGAGCAAGTGTTGGACTTGTATTCCCAGAGCAGTGATATCAAAGGGGCTGTCAAGGGAGAGATGACCGAGGACAAGTTAGAAGTCAAGGACAATCTTCCTCTGGATACGGACCGCCAGACCACTTCCCTCTTTATCGAGGAGCGTGAGGTGAAAACGCAAGATGGTAGCACCATGACTCTCCAATTTCTAGCTTCAATGGACTTGCAAAAAGAAGCAGAGCAGATCAGTCTCCAGTTTCTTCCCTATACCTTGCTGGCATCCTTTCTGATTTCCCTCTTGGTGGCTTACATTTATGCTCGGACCATTGTTGCACCGATTTTGGAAATCAAGCGGGTGACCCGTCGGATGATGGATTTGGATGCCCAAGTGCGATTGCGCGTGGATTCTAAGGATGAGATAGGTGATCTCAAGGAACAAATCAATAGCCTTTACCAGCATCTCTTGACTGTCATTGCGGACTTGCATGACAAGAATGAAGCTATTCTCCAGCTGGAGAAGATGAAGGTTGAGTTCCTACGAGGGGCTTCTCATGAATTGAAAACACCTCTGGCCAGCTTGAAAATCTTAATCGAAAATATGAAAGAAAATGTCGGCCGTTATAAGGATAGAGACCATTATCTTGGAGTTGCCTTGGGGATTGTGGATGACCTCAGCCACCACGTTCTCCAGATACTGTCTCTTTCTTCTGTTCAGGAATTGCGAGACGAGAAAGAAGAGGTCGACCTTCTTCAGATGACGCAAAGTCTGGTTAATGATTATGCTTTGCTCGCCAAGGAGAGAGAACTTCAGGTAGACATTAGCCTAACCCGTCAGCAAGCTTACATAAACCCATCTGTCATGAAATTGATCCTATCTAATCTCATCAGCAATGCTATTAAGCACTCTGTTACAGGCGGCTTGGTCCGAATTGGTGAAAGAGAAGGGGAGCTCTATATCGAGAATAGCTGTAGTCCTGAAGAACAAGAAAAATTGGCCCAGTCTTTTTCTGACAATGCTAGTCGCAAGGCCAAGGGTTCGGGGATGGGACTCTTTGTGGTCAAAAGTTTATTAGAACACGAAAAATTACCTTATCATTTTGAGATGCAGGGCGATCGCTTGACCTTCTTCATACGTTATCCCAAAGTCACTCAGGACTAAGGAAAAGAAAGGGTTTACATTGATTAGATTGGAAGAAATTCAATCTAAAGTATGGGAAAAACTAGCTTTTTTTATCAAAAAGTGATAAAATGAACAATGTAAATGGGATGTCCCAAAAAATATATAGGAGGCCTGACAAATGGCAATCGTTTCAGCAGAAAAATTTGTCCAAGCAGCTCGTGACAACGGTTATGCAGTTGGTGGATTTAACACAAACAACCTTGAGTGGACTCAAGCTATCTTGCGTGCAGCAGAAGCTAAAAAAGCTCCAGTTTTGATCCAAACTTCAATGGGTGCTGCTAAATACATGGGTGGTTACAAAGTTGCTCGCAACTTGATCGCTAACCTTGTTGAGTCAATGGGTATCACTGTACCAGTAGCTATCCACCTTGACCACGGTCACTACGAAGATGCACTTGAGTGTATTCAAGTTGGTTATACTTCAGTTATGTTTGACGGTTCACACCTTCCAGTTGAAGAAAACCTTGAAAAAGCTCGTAAAGTTGTAGAATTTGCTCACGCAAATGGTGTATCAGTAGAAGCTGAAGTTGGAACTATCGGTGGTGAAGAAGACGGAATCATCGGTGATGGTGAATTGGCTCCAATCGAAGATGCTAAAGCAATGGTTGCAACTGGTATCGACTTCTTGGCAGCTGGTATCGGTAACATCCACGGTCCATACCCTGCAAACTGGAAAGGTCTTCACCTTGACCACTTGCAAAAATTGACTGAAGCTGTACCAGGCTTCCCAATCGTATTGCACGGTGGTTCAGGTATTCCTGATGACCAAATCCAAGCAGCTATCAAACTTGGTGTTGCGAAAGTTAACGTTAACACTGAATGCCAAATCGCATTCGCTAACGCAACTCGTAAATTTGCTCGTGACTACGAAGCAAACGAAGCAGAATACGACAAGAAAAAACTCTTCGACCCACGTAAATTCTTGGCTGACGGTGTAAAAGCTATCCAAGCATCAGTTGAAGAACGTATCGACGTATTCGGTTCAGAAGGTAAAGCATAATCTAGCTGAACAATACAGATAAAACCTGCCTGCGAAGGTGGGTTTTTTGGTTGGGAAAAATAAAATAAATGATATAGATTTTGTATTATGCCTTTGATTTAGTTAATTTAGCTTAGAAGTAAATATCATGTTTTTTTAATACATTTCCGTTTTTATTATGATGCACTATGTAGTTTTAAAACTTTATAAAGTTACTAGATAGCTAGTTTTAGTGTATTAGAATTATTGGGGTTGAGGTTAGAGATGAAAGATAATACCGTGAGTTTTTTTCAGTATTTTTATTGCTTGAATAACAGTATTAAGCGAATGTCTTAATTCTCTATATATTTTTCTTAGACTCTGCTTATCAGTATCAAGTAATACTGTTAAACGGTCAATACTGATATAAATTGCTTTGTCTAGATTTGATAAATTTGCTTCACTCTGCTACTTGCGTAAAGTTTGAATTTTGTATTGCACAATATACACCTCCTTTATTATTAAATTTGTTAGTTGCCTTTAGTCAGGACAAAATTTTGCTCGAGACTCATTATTCTGGTCTAGCTCTTGGTGTATCTTTTTGCTGGCTGTTAGAATCGCCAGTTTATTGTCAAAGCTAGTAGAGCTGCAGCCATCGGGAGATTTCCCCTCGGGAACTCCCTCGTCTTTGTCTCCTAGCTTTGACAGTAATTAACGAAAACTTTATCACAAGCTAAACATTGATTATCATAGACTTTATATAACCATTTTGGTATAATTGATGTGATTTTACAATAAAGCTTCAAAATAGCTTAGTAGAGCTTTATTAGCTTGCAATTATACTATTAAGTACACGGCAATATATTATCATTTGGTTATAAATATAATACTATCCTTTTGGTTATAAGTCAATAAAAAAGTAAAGGAAAGCTTAAATATGCTAAAAGATAATTTGAAAAAAGAAAGGCTAAAAAATGGGTTAACTCAAGCTCAAGTTGCAGAAAGATTAGGGGTATCACAAGCTCAATATGCCAGGTGGGAAAATGGGGGAAGAAATCCTAAGTACGAAACAATCCAAAAACTAGCTGATATTTTTAATACCACAACGGAAGCATTAAATGGAAGATATGACGGAGTTGAAGTAATTGTGAGATTGCTTAGAGAATATGATTTGACAGATGAAGATAAAAACGAAATATACAATATGGTAGAGCAATACCTTAAGGAGAGAAAATATGAGTAGTGTTTATGATAAATATGTGCGTCCGGTTATAAATTTTTTAGTTCTCGCATTTGCTAAACTATTTGTTGATATTGTAGTCATCAAAGCTACTGGTTGGGAATATACTAATTTAATTTTTTTTGAGGCAATTTTTGCTTCTTGTTGTTTGTGTTTCAAATATATAAAACAAAGTAAAAAACAACAAGAAGAGGTAGGATTAAATACCCAATTTAATTTTTCATTTTTTAAAAATACTCATTATAAAATTTATAAATCACGATATATCAGGTTTTTAAAAGATAATAAACTCGTGTTGGTATTTTTATTTCTGTCTAATGGAAATTTGTTATCTATCGTTGAAAACGTAAATAAAGAATTTCTTCCTATGATTAGCAAAATAGAATTTAAGAATGAAAATTTACAAAATAATTTATTCGATATTCTATTGTATTTGAACTATCATGAAGTTCTTGTTAACTTCTTGTTCAGTTGTTATTTTTGCCTGATTGTATGGATTTTTATTAACCAAATTGATTTTCAATTATTTGAAACGGAATCATTAAAAAAAGGGAGAGAGAATGACAAAAAGTCAATTAATTCGAGATATCGCTGGAAATAATATTAGTTTAGAAAATGCACTGTTAAGATTAAAAATAATTACATACTCACTAAATAATTTAAGTTTGCAAAAATGGATTGAAAATGAGTTAAGAGGATATAAGATAGATGATGAAATTCCTCAGTATAGGAAAGGTATTGCGTATAATATAAGATATTCAGGGATAAATGGAAATTTTACAGTTAAGTCAGTACCACTGTCAGAATCATTTTTTACAGATGAAATAAAAAAAATTTTAAGAGAACGGAAAATTACTAATGGTATAGGTACGATTGAACGTAATTTATCAATTAAAATGAGCTATGACCTAATTGAATTTGCCCCAATGGTTTATAGTGCAAGTAAAGGTGGTATTCAGTGTTATACATTAGAACAAGTAGTAAATAAAGCTAGTTTGGAGAATATCTTAAGTAATGTGAAAATAAAGTTGATAGACATATTGCTAGATTTAGAATCGACGTTTGGTGAACTAGACCAGTTAGATATTGATGTAAAATGTATTAGTAGTGAGGAACTACAAACAGTAAATGAAACATTGTTAGATAAAATTTATTATGATGGGAAAAGAGAAAACTATGAGTGAGTTCTTAAGTTACTTTTTGAATAATTCGACGTTATTAGGTGCATTTATTTCAATAATATCTTCATCGATTACTCTGCTTATACAAGCATATATTAAGAAGTATTTGATGGAACAAGGGGAAACCAATATATACTATAAAACAGTTTACAATAAAATTTCATCAAATCCTTGGGGGTTTTATAAAGAAAATAATGAACTATATTTTGACCTACCACTATGGATTGAAATCCATAATACAAAAGGAACTAGACAGATTGTGAGAAATCTAAATTTATCTTTATATTCGGCTGGAAAATTTGTTTCTAAAACAAAACAGTCAACGCATTCTGGGAGAACTGTTTTGGGAGATAATGGCTCATATTCATTCTTAGTTGATGCAGGAGAAATAAAAAGATATGACTTGGAATTCATTATAGAAGGGAAAGACATAGACTTTCATGACTTTGATGAAGTTAGATTATCTTATTTTGATACAAATGATAAGTATAAAGAATATAAAATATTTGAAATTAAAGATTCATGGAAACAGTCTAATTATAAAATAAGTGATGATTGGAAAAAGTTACAGTAGGAGAAGAATATGGATTTTGAAAAGTTTGAAAAAAATAATAGGTTTCAACTACTCAGAAATAAAATATTAAGAATAAGTGATGGTGACCTAGTAAAAAAAGACTTAATCTCAGGATTAATGCTATTAAGTATAATTGCTTATATTTTAGGAACTATAAAATTTTTCTGGGATAATTTGTTGGCAGTTTTATTTAATGATTTAATTATCTATGCAACTGTTTTGCATACTAATATTAAACAACTACTCAATTATTTAATAGGGTATTCTACGAGAATAGATTTGAGTGAATTTCCTGAATTAAAGGTTCCAAATATTGGAAATACGTTAAATATTTTCGGTGTCCTAATAATAAGAATAATAATTGTTGGTATTATACTCTTCATCATTTATTGGATGTTTAAGCAAGAAAGTTTCATTAATCAAATAATTAAAAGTCTTGCAATAATTATCTCTTCAGTTATAGTTTATGGTGAATATCAGATTACAATATTCATTGGAGTAATTATCATTTCAATCACTTTAACACAACTTGGTAAAGGGAGTGTATATAGGTTTCTATGCAATATAATTCTATTTCTAGGGCCATTAAATCTTATAGAGAATGATAGATTTGATGGAAATCAAATAGATACGATAAAAACATTAGTTCAAGTTCTAGCATGCTATATAATTTCTTTAATAGTTTCCGTGCTATTTAAACTACCATTTGGTATTTGTCTGTTGTTAGTCTTAGTTTTAGTAATGAGATTCGGCCTACAATTTCAAACAAAGAATCCGCATTTAGAAATTATATTAAAATTCATTATCTATGTTACAGTATTTACTACTGTATTGTTAACTGAACAAATAAAGGATAGTGTAAGCATCTTTACGGTATTATTTGCGTTATATTTTGCGCTGGATAGATTTTTTAGTTTATACAATGAAATAGAGACTCTTGTAAAAAAAGATGAAATTAATTATTATTTGTACTTTGATAATTCATTTGAACTGTTAGAGCAAAAATATTTAACAGATGAATTTTTAGTAGCTACAATTGCTGAAATAGATGAGATTAAATTATTGGGTCAATTAATAATAAGAACAGAACTTGAGATGAAAGATAGTTTCGAAAAATTATTACAATTAATTAGAGAAAAAAGAAAAATAGAGTATGAGAATTACCAGTTATTAATAATATCACTTGAATATAGAATAAAGAAAAAAGAAAATGAAAAACTTACAATAATAGATTTCATCAAAAACAAATTAAATGATGAAAAATTGTTAGACAACCAAAAGGTATTTCCAATTGAATTTTTAGTTCTCTATGGTGAGGAATTAAAAGTAAAAAAACAATATAAAAGAGCCACTAAATTTTTGAGATTTTCAGGATATTATAGTTCGAATTATTATATAGAGAGCTATAATGAGTGTATTCAAAGAAATAAAAAGAGACAAAATTAATTCTTTAAATGAGTTTTTTCTTAGTGCAATGCGTGGTAGCTTTCTGGTAGCTAAAGAAACAAAACGAGTCATTTTTCTCTAGCCATGAATAAAAAGAATGTTGATTTGTTAGCATTCTTTTTTATTTCAAATGTACTCTCAGAATTATTTATAGGGGGGCAAGATTGATAGCTAAAGGAGGTAATTTAACCTCGCTTAAATTTGATGCAATTGATGGAGCTATTAATTCATTACCGGGAGTAAGTATTAGTTTTGTAATTGTTTTTTCTCAGGCTAAATGGTCTGGAGCTGAAACCAAGGATGCTGCATTGATGGCAGGTAAGGCAGGATTACGAACCCTAGCTATGGGAACGAGTATCTATGTTGCGTCACAACAATTTGCAAAAATATTTACAAAACAAATTAATGATTATTTTGGAAAAAAAGTTACGGCTGAAGTGGTTGCAAGACGAGTTGCACCAGTGATATCGTTCGCTGTCATTATGGCACCAGATATTTTTGAAGCGCTTGTTGGAAGAATTTCTTCACAGCAACTATTAAAAAATGCAGCGGTTGCTGGTGGCGGTATGATGGCAGGAGCAATTATTGGTAGTATTGCAGGAGGATTTGGTGTTAAACTCATTGCGGATCAATTTATAGAAGACGATCGTGTGGAAATGTTTGCTCAATTAAAAGAAGAGTTTATTGATGTTGTGATGGTTATTTCGTTATCTCAGAAAGAGTTTAATAAAATCCAAGAAGATGTCTTTAATGAACAATTAGAAAGTTTACTGAAGGACATATTCCAGAGGAAAGAAAATAGTCGAACTTATGCGAAAGAGTTTGTTGAGGAAAAAGTTAAATCTGTCATAAAAGATAGAAAACGAGTTGAATTGAAGGAAATTATTGAGGCTGTTCAAGTAATAAATGATGTTCAAGACTCATCGGAATCAGGATTGAAACAAAATGATGGTGCCTGGTACTATCTAAATAATAGCGGTTCTTTAGCAAAGGGTTGGATTCAAGATAATGAACATTGGTACTATCTAAATGATGAAGGTGCCCTGGTAACAGGTTGGTTTAAATATAATGACGTCTGGTATTACTTAAAAGATAATGGAGCTATGGCGATAGGTTGGATTCAAGATTCAGGAAAATGGTATTATTTAAAAGAAGACGGATCAATGGTAACAGGTTGGTACCAAATTGGCGAAAAATGGTATTATTCATATTCATCAGGAGAACTCGCAGTTAGCACTATCATAGACGGGTATAGAGTTAATGAAAATGGGGAATGTATTGATTAAATTGAATATTTGAGATAAAATCACTTTTAATACAACCTGCCCAGTGGGCAGGGTTTTTTTAGTGTTCTAGGAAATTATCAAACCAGAATTTTGATTCAAAAGTATTATTTTAAGAGAGAAATCTCTAATTTCATAATCTATAGGCAAACGCTTGCATTCTAGTTTTTATTGGACTATAATAGGTTGGTATAAAGCCTTCTGTAGTAATAAAATGTAGAAGTTGTAGAAAGTAAGGATTTAGATATTTGTAGTCAAAAATACAATGTTGCTATTCCTTGCGATAGGGAGAGATTTATGGCAATGATAGAAGTGGAACATCTTCAGAAAAATTTTGTGAAGACAGTGAAGGAGCCGGGGTTAAAGGGAGCTTTGCGCTCCTTTATTCATCCTGAAAAGCAGACCTTTGAAGCGGTCAAGGATTTGACCTTTGAGGTTCCCAAGGGGCAGATTTTAGGCTTTATCGGGGCCAATGGTGCTGGGAAGTCGACAACCATCAAAATGCTGACAGGAATTTTAAAACCGACATCTGGTTTTTGTCGGATTAACGGCAAGATTCCACAGGACAATCGTCAAGACTATGTCAAGGATATCGGGGTTGTCTTTGGACAACGCACCCAGCTATGGTGGGATTTGGCACTGCAAGAGACCTATACGGTCTTGAAAGAGATATACGATGTGCCAGACTCGCTCTTTCATAAACGCATGGATTTTTTGAATGAAGTCTTGGATTTGAAGGAATTTATCAAGGATCCCGTGCGAACTCTTTCACTGGGGCAACGGATGAGGGCGGACATTGCGGCTTCCTTGCTTCACAATCCCAAGGTTCTCTTTTTAGATGAGCCGACCATTGGTTTGGATGTTTCGGTCAAGGACAATATTCGTCGGGCAATTACTCAGATCAATCAAGAGGAAGAAACAACCATTCTCTTGACCACTCACGACCTGAGCGACATTGAGCAACTCTGTGATCGAATTTTTATGATTGATAAGGGGCAAGAGATTTTTGATGGAACGGTTAGCCAGCTCAAGGAAACCTTTGGCAAGATGAAGACTCTTTCCTTTGAACTGGTGCCAGGTCAAAGTCATCTCGTCTCTCACTATGAAGGCTCTTCGGATATGACCATTGATAGACAAGGAAACAGCCTCAATATTGAATTCGACAGTTCCCGCTACCAGTCGGCTGATATTATCAAGCAAACCCTGTCTGATTTTGAAATCCGCGATTTGAAGATGGTGGATACGGATATTGAGGATATTATCCGTCGCTTCTATCGAAAGGAGCTCTAAGATGGTCAAATTGTGGAGACGTTATAAACCCTTTATCAATGCAGGGATTCAGGAGTTGATTAGCTATCGAGTCAACTTTATTCTCTATCGGATTGGTGATGTCATGGGAGCTTTTGTGGCTTTCTATCTCTGGAAGGCGGTCTTTGATTCCTCGCAAGAGTCTTTGATTCAGGGCTTTAGCATGGCAGATATCACCCTTTACATCATCATGAGTTTTGTGACTAATCTTTTGACCAGGTCAGATAGCTCCTTTATGATTGGGGAGGAGGTCAAGGATGGTTCCATTATCATGCGTTTGTTGCGACCAGTGCATTTTGCGGCTTCTTACCTCTTTACAGAGCTTGGATCCAAGTGGTTGATTTTTATCTCTGTTGGACTGCCATTTTTAAGTGTCATTGTCTTGATGAAAATTTTATCTGGGCAAGGAATTGTAGAAGTACTGGGATTAACCATCCTTTATCTCTTTAGCTTAACCCTAGCCTACCTGATCAATTTTTTCTTTAATATCTGCTTTGGATTTTCAGCCTTTGTCTTTAAAAATCTATGGGGTTCCAATCTACTCAAGACTTCTATAGTGGCCTTTATGTCTGGAAGTCTGATTCCCTTGGCTTTCTTTCCAAAGATTGTTTCTGATATTTTGTCCTTCTTGCCTTTTTCATCTTTGATTTATACTCCAGTTATGATCATTGTTGGGAAATACGATGCCAGTCAGATTCTTCAGGCGCTTTTGCTACAGTTCTTCTGGCTCATAGTGATGGTGGGCTTGTCTCAGTTGATATGGAAACGAGTCCAGTCCTTTATCACTATTCAAGGAGGTTAGTATGAAAAAATATCAACGCATGCATTTGATTTTTATCAGACAATACATCAAGCAAATCATGGAATACAAGGTCGATTTTGTGGTGGGCGTGTTAGGAGTTTTTCTGACTCAAGGCCTGAACCTCTTGTTTCTCAATGTGCTCTTTCAACACATTCCTTCCTTAGAAGGCTGGACTTTTCAAGAAATCGCCTTTATCTATGGATTTTCCTTAATTCCCAAGGGACTAGATCATCTCTTTTTTGACAATCTCTGGGCTCTGGGGCAACGTTTGGTGCGAAAAGGAGAGTTTGACAAGTACCTGACGCGTCCTATCAATCCTCTCTTTCACATCTTGGTTGAGACCTTTCAGATTGATGCCTTGGGCGAACTATTGGTCGGTGGAATTTTACTAGCGACAACAGTATCAAGCATTGCTTGGACTCTTCCAAAATTCCTGATTTTTCTAGTCTGCATTCCTTTTGCGACCTTAATCTATACTTCCTTGAAAATCGCGACTGCCAGTATCGCTTTTTGGACCAAGCAGTCAGGCGCCATGATTTACATTTTTTATATGTTTAATGACTTTGCCAAGTATCCGATTTCCATTTATAATTCGCTTCTTCGTTGGTTGATTAGCTTTATCGTGCCTTTCGCCTTTACGGCCTACTATCCTGCCAGCTATTTCTTGCAGGACAAAGACGGGCTCTTTAACATTGGTGGGTTGATGTTGATTTCCCTTGTTTTCTTTGTTATTTCTTTAAAACTCTGGGATAGGGGCTTGGATGCCTACGAAAGTGCGGGTTCGTAAGAGATAAGATAGGATGAGAGTTAAAAATTAAATATGTTACAAACAACCGTTGAAAATTATAGCGGTTGTTTTTGCATGTTTATTAAGGCATAAATTCTATCCATACCCCTTTTTGCGATTTTGGTAGTTATTCCAGTTAATTGCTACTATTTTTGATGGTGTGAATGTGCTGATAATGTATCCCAGTTAACTACGAAAGTTTTGGGTTTATATTTTTTAATGTACATTAAAAAAAAAATTAATGCGTGTTAATTTTTCTTGACTTAAAATTTTTTAATTGATATACTATTTTTCAGAGAGCTAACAATTATATATAAATGTACTACTCTATCCCACTAGATAATACGTCATAAAACTTTTTATAACAAAGGCTAGCAAGGTTAAAGTTTTCTATCTATTGGGTTTAAAATAAAAAATGAAGGAATTATAATGAAAAAAAGTACGGTATTGTCATTAACTACTGCTGCAGTTATTTTAGCAGCATATGCCCCCAATGAGGTAATTTTAGCAGATGCACCTAGTTCTGAAGATGCTTTAAGAATTTCTGATAAAGAAAAAGTAGTAGCAGATGCACCTAGTTCTGAAGATGCTTTAAAAATTTCTGGTAAAGAAAAAGTAGTAGCAGATAAAGAAACAGAAAAAAATGAACAATCTGAAGAACTTCATAATGTTATAGAAACTTCAAAGGATACTGAGGAGAAGAAGACAACAGTTATTGAGGAAAAAGAAGTTGTTAGTAGAAAGCCTAAGATAGACAAAAAAACTAGTAACGAAGGAGCAAGTATCAAAGAAGACTCCAATCAATCCAAAGGAGATGATGCGAACTCATTTGTAAATAAAGATACAGAAAATCCTAAAAAAGAAGATAAACTTGTCTATATTGCTGAATTTAAAGATAAAGAATCTGGAGAAAAAGTAATTAAGGAACTATCCAATCTTGAGGATACAAAAGTTTTATATACCTATAATACGATTTTTAATGGCGCTGCCATTGAAACAACTCCAGATAATTTGGACAAAATTAAACAAATGGAAGGTGTTTCGTCGGTTGAACGATCACAAAAAGTCCAACCAATGATGAATCATGCCAGAAAGGAAATTGGAGTTGAGGAAGCTATTGATTACCTAAAGTCTATTAATGCTCCATTTGGGAAAAATTTTGATGGTAGAGGTATGGTCATTTCAAATATCGATACTGGAACAGATTATAGGCATAAGGCTATGAGGATCGATGATGATGCCAAAGACTCAATGAAATTTAAAAAAGAAGATTTAAAAGGCACTGATAAAAATTATTGGTTGAGTGATAAAATCCCTCATGCGTTCAATTATTATAATGGTGGTAAAATCACTGTAGAAAAATATGATGATGGTAGGGATTATTTTGACCCACATGGGATGCATATTGCAGGGATTCTTGCTGGAAATGATACTGAAAAAGATATCAAGAACTTTAATGGCATAGATGGAATTGCGCCTAATGCACAAATTTTCTCTTATAAAATGTACTCTGACGCAGGATCTGGGTTCGCGGGTGATGAAACAATGTTTCATGCTATTGAAGATTCGATCAAACACAATGTCGATGTTGTTTCGGTATCATCTGGCTTTACGGGAACAGGTCTTGTAGGCGAGAAATATTGGGAGGCTATTAGAGCATTAAGAAAAGCTGGAATCCCAATGGTTGTTGCTACAGGTAATTTTGCGACTTCTGCTTCAAGTTCTTCTTGGGATTTAGTAGCCAATAATAATCTGAAAATGACAGATACTGGAAATGTAACACGAACTGCCGCACATGAAGATGCGATAGCGGTCGCTTCTGCTAAAAATCAAACCATTGAGTTTGATAAGGTTAACATTGGAGGACAAAGTTTTAAATACAGAAATATAGGAGCTTTTTTCGATAAAAATAAAATCCTAACAAATGAGGATGGGTCAAAAACTCCAAATAAATTAAAATTTGTATATATAGGCAAAGGTCAAGACAAAGATTTGATAGGCTTGGATCTTAAGGGCAAAATTGCAGTAATGGATAGAATTTATACCAAGGATTTAAAAGATGCTTTTAAAAGAGCAACGGATAAAGGCGCACGTGCCATTATGGTTGTAAATACTGTAAATTACTACAATAGAGATAATTGGACAGACCTTCCAGCTATGGGATATGAAGCGGATGAAGGGACTACTAGTCAAGTATTTTCAATTTCAGGAGATGATGGTGTAAAATTATGGAACATGATTAACCCTGATAAAAAAACTGAAGTCAAAAGAAATAATAAGGAAGATTTTAAAGATAACTTAGAACAATACTATCCAATTGATATGGAAAGCTATAATTCTAATAAACCGAATGTAGGTGATGAAAAAGAAATTGACTTTAAATTTGCAGCTGACACAGACAAAGAACTTTATAAAGAAGATATTATAGTCCCAGCAGGGTCTACATCTTGGGGGCCAAGAACAGACTTGCTTTTAAAACCGGATGTTTCAGCACCTGGTAAAAATATTAAATCCACTCTAAATGTTATCAATGGTAAATCCACTTATGGTTATATGTCAGGAACTAGTATGGCAACTCCAATCGTAGCAGCTTCTACTGTTTTGATTCGACCAAAATTAAAGGAATTGCTTGAAAGACCTGTCTTGAAAAATCTTAAGGGAGATGACAAAATAGACCTTACAAGTCTTACAAAAATAGCTCTACAAAATACTGCAAGACCTATGATGGATGCAACCTCTTGGAAAGAAAAGAGTCAATACTTTGCATCACCTAGACAGCAGGGAGCGGGGCTAATTAATGTTGCCAACGCTTTGAGAAATGAAGTTGTAGCAACTTTCAAAAATACAGATTCTAAAGGTTTGGTAAATTCATATGGTTCCATTTCTCTTAAAGAAATAAAAGGTGATAAAAAATACTTTACAATTAAGCTTCACAATACCTCAAACAGACCTTTAACCTTTAAAGTTTCTGCATCAACTGTAACTACAGATGCTCTAACTGATAGGCTAAAACTCGATGAAACATATAAAGATGAAAAATCTCCGGACGGGAAGCAAATTGTTCCAGAAATTCACCCAGAAAAAGTCAAAGGAGCAAATATCACATTTGAGCATGATACTTTCACTATAGGTCCAAATTCCAGCTTTGATTTAAATGCGGTTATAAATGTTGGAGAAGCTAAAAACAAAAATAAATTTGTAGAATCATTTATTCATTTTGAGTCAGTGGAAGAAATGGAAGCTCTAAACTCCAACGGTAAGAAAAGAAACTTCCAACCTTCTTTGTCGATGCCTCTAATGGGATTTGCTGGGAATTGGAACCACGAACCAATCCTTGATAAATGGGCCTGGGAAGAAGGATCAAAATCAAAAGCAATGGAAGGTTATGATGATGATGGTAAACCAAAAATTCCAGGTACCTTAAATAAGGGGATTGGTGGAGAACATGGTATAGATAAATTTAATCCAGCAGGAGTTATCCAAAATAGAAAAGATAAAAATACAACATCCCTAGATCAAAATCCAGAATTATTTGCTTTCAATAACGAAGGAATCAACGCACCTTCATCAAGTGGCTCTAATATTGCTAAAATCTATCCTTTAGATTCAAATGGAAATCCTCAAGATGCTCAACTTGAGAGAGGATTAACGCCTTCTCCACTTGTATTAAGAAGTGCAGAAGAAGGGGTGATTTCAATAGTAAATACAAATAAAGAAGGAGAAAATCAAAAAGACTTAAAAGTCATTTCGAGAGAACACTTTATTAAAGGAATTTTAAACTCTAAAAGAAATGATGCAAAGGGCATTAAATCTTCTAAGCTAAAAGTTTGGGGTGACTTGAAATGGGATGGACTCATTTATAACCCTAGAGGTAGAGAAGAAAATGCCCCAGAAAGTAATGACAAAAAAGATCCTGCTACTAAGATACGAGGACAATTTGAACCGATTGCGGAAGGCCAATATTTCTATAAATTTAAATATAGATTAACCAAGGATTACCCATGGCAGGTTTCCTATATTCCTGTAAAAATTGATAACACCCCTCCAAAGATTGTTTCAATTGATTTTTCAAACCCTGGAAAAATTAAGTTAATTACAAAGGATACTTATCACAAGGTCAAAGAGCAATATAAGAATGAAACGCTATTTGCGAGAGATCAAAAAGAACATCCTGAAAAATTTGACGAGATTGCCAACGAAGTTTGGTATGCTGGGGCCGCTCTTGTTAATGAAGATGGAGAGGTTGAGAAAAATCTTGAAGTCACTTATGCAGGTGAGGGTCAAGGACGAAATAGAAAACTTGACAAAGACGGAAATACCATTTATGAAATTAAAGGTGCAGGAGATTTAAGAGGAAAAATCATTGAAGTGATTGCATTAGACGGTTCTAGCAATTTCACAAAGATTCATAGAATTAAATTTGCTGATCATGCTGATAAAAATGGGATGATTTCCTATTATCTAGTAGATCCTGATCAAGATTCATCTAAATACCAAAAGCTTGGCGAGATTTCCGAATCTAAATTTAAAAATTTAGAAAATAGAAAAGAGGATAGTCTTAAAAAAGATACAACTGAAGTAGAACATCATCAAGAAAATGAAGAGGCTACCGAAGAAAAATCTAGCTTGACTATTCATAAAACAATTTCAACAATTAGAGACTTTGAAAGCAAAGATTTAAAGAAACTCATTAAAAAGAAATTTAGAGAAGTTGATGACTTTACAAGTGAAACTGGTAAGAGAATAGAGGAATACGATTATAAATACGATGATAAGGGAAATATCATTGCTTATGACGATGGTAGTGCCTTAGAATATGAAACTGAAAAACTTGATGAAATCAAATCAAAAATTTATGGCATTCTAAACCCATCTAAAGATGGACACTTTGAAATTCTTGGAAAGATCAGTAATGTTTCTAAAAATGCCAAGGTATACTATGGAAATAACTATAAATCGATAGAAATCAAAACGACCAAGTATGATTCCCATTCAAAAACGATGACATTTGATTTATACGCTAATATTAATGATATTGTGGATGGATTAGCTTTTGCAGGAGATATGAGGTTTTTTGTCAAAGATGATGGTCAGATAAAAGCTGAAACTAAAATTAGAATGCCTGAAAAAAATAAGGAAACTAAAGCAGAATATCCGTATGCATCAAGTTATGGGAATGTAATAGAATTAGGAGAAGGAGATCTTTCAAAAAATAAACCAAATAATTTAACGGACATGGAATCTGGTAAAATCTATTCTGATTCAGAAAAACAACAATATCTATTAAAGGATAACATCATTCTGAGAAAAGGCTATGCACTAAAAGTGACTACCTATAATCCTGGAAAAACGGATATGTTAGAAGGGAATGGAGTCTATAACAAGGAAGATATAGCAAAAATCCAAAAGGCCAATCCTAATCTAAGAGTTTTATCAGAAACAACAATTTATGCTGATAGTAGAAATGTTGAAGATGGAAGAAGTACTCAATCAGTATTAATGTCGGCTTTGGACGGCTTTAACATTGTAAGGTATCAAGTGTTTACATTTAAAATGAATGATAAAGGGGAGGCAATCGATAACGATGGAAATCTTGTGACAGATCCTTCTAAACTTGTATTATTTGGTAAGGATGGTAAAGAGTACACAGGAGAGGATAAGTCCAATGTAGAAGCTATAAAAGAAGATGGCTCTACGTTATTTATTGATGCAAAACCAGTAAATCTTTCAATGGACAAGAACTACTTTAATCCATCTAAAACTAATAAAATTTATGTACGAAATCCAGAATTTTATTTAAGAGGTAAGATTTCTGATAAGGGTGGTTTTAACTGGGAGTTGAGAGTTAATGAATCGGTTGTAGATAATTATTTAATCTACGGAGATTTACACATTGATAACACTAGAGATTTTAACATTAAGCTTAATGTTAAAGACGGTGACATCATGGACTGGGGGATGAAAGACTATAAAGCAAACGGATTCCCAGATAAGGTAACAGATATGGATGGAAATGTTTATCTTCAAACTGGCTATAGCGATTTGAATGCGAAAGCGGTTGGAGTACATTATCAATTTTTATATGATAATGTCAAACCAGAAGTAAAGATTGATCCAAAAGGAAATACTAGTATCGAATATGCTAATGGAAAATCTGTAGTCTTTAACATCAATGATAAAAGAAATAATGGATTCGATGGTGAGATTCAAGAACAACATATTTATGTTAATGGAAAAGAATACAAATCATTTGATGATATTAAACAACTAACAGATAAGACACTAAACATTAAGATTGTTGTAAAAGATTTCGCAAGAAATACAACCGTAAAAGAATTCATTTTAAACAAAGATACGGGAGAGGTAAGCGAATTAAAACCTCATACGGTGACTGTGACAATTCAAAATGGAAAAGAAATGAGTTCAACGATAGTGTCGGAAGAAGATTTTATGTTACCTGTCTATATGGGTGAATTAGAAAAAGGATACCAATTTGATGGTTGGGAAATTTCTGGTTTCGAAGGGAAAAAAGACGCTGGCTATGTTCTTAATCTATCAAAAGATACCTTTATAAAACCTGTATTCAAGAAAATAGAGGAGAAAAAGGAGGAGGAAAATAAACCTACTTTTGATGTATCGAAAAAGAAAGAAAAAACACAATCTAATTCAACTAATGATGTCAACAGTATTGTTTCTGATGAAAATGATAAAAACTTTGAAATTAACAAGAACATTTATCTAAATGAACAAGGAAACTTAACTAATAAAAATACCAACATCAATAGTAAATCAACTAGTAACAATCCTAATGAGTTGCCAAAAACCGGAACAGCAAGCGGAGCCCAGACACTATTAGCTGCCGGAATCATGTTTATAGTAGGAGCTTTTCTTGGATTGAAGAGAAAAAATAAAGATTAAGACAAAAGCTATAGAAAAAATGGTTTATGTACTGAGATTAGATAGTGAGGTGATGACATAGTTTTGTGAAAGTATTGATTTATAAATATATTATTTAGATTTCTATGAAAATGGGAGATTTAATAGAGATATATGTAAAAGCCTTGTCTCAGGACAGGCTTTTTCTAATGGAGATAAAAATTTCTTGACATCTATTCTCAGAGTGCTATACTAAAAGGGTAATCGCCGATTTAGCTCAGTTGGTAGAGCAACGCACTCGTAACGCGTAGGTCACAGGTTCAAGCCCTGCAATCGGCAGAATCAAGAAGTCCAAACGGGCTTCTTTTTTTGTAAATATAGGAAAGGTGGAACGTTTGAGATAGGTTCTATTTAACGTCAGAAACTCCTACTTATAAATTAAAACTAAAATTTATATTTTGTGGTATAATATATTTTAATAAGCACTTGTTTTCGTTCCGTTTTAGAGGACTATAGGCTGTTAATTATTCTAGAAATTTTTGCTTTGATTTTTTTAAAAAGTCATAAAAGTTCATGGATAGTAACGAATGAAGTCTCGCAAACTTGGCTGAATATAAATCAAAAAGGAGAAAATTATGAATAAGAAAGAACGGGAAAGACAATTTGAAGAGATTAACGGACGTAAGCGGTCAGAATCAAAGTTGACTCCAAATAAAAAAATAAAAATCTATATTGGCATAGCACTCGCTGTTTTAGTCACTCTTATCTTGGTAAGTATTTTCTCATATTTTCTGATTGTAAAGAAAGAGTCAAATCAAGCATCGTCTGCTGTTTCAACTACAGAGTCAACAAGTCAATCGTCTACAAGCCAAGGAAAGACAGATGAGACTGATAAGGATAAACAAGAGGAAATTCAGAAACTCAAGGATCAACTGACTGCTTTAGATACCAAAATTACGGAAGCAGAAGCATTTGTTAGCAAGTTCAAGAAAGAAACTGCTGTTCCAAAATTAGATATTGAAGCAATTAAGAACAATGACTTGTCTAGTTTAGAAGGTACTTGGCGTAGTCAATCTGGTAATGAATACATTATTAATGATTCTGGAGAAGTACGTGCGACTTGGTTTACAAATGATCAAAAGTACGAATCTGTAGTTGGATTAAAGGTATCAAAAGGACAAGATAATCGTAACCCTGAGACAGCGTCTATCAGTGCATGGGTAAAAGATTCTGTTGCTGGAGGATTTGTAATAGTAGCTGTGCCAAGTGGAGTCGTTATGCAACCTGCTGATGACGGAAAGATTACGGATAAAAGCAATCATACTGAGGAAAGACTACTTTCAGGACAAGATTATGGGTCTATGTTAATGAAACCAGAAAATGTTTATTATCGTGTGAAACCAGATACCAGTAAACTTGAGGAAGCAGAAAAGAACTTAGCTCAACTACAAGCAGACCGTGAATCAATCAAATCTTCTCTAGAGCCAAAGGAAAAGAAAAACTAGATGGTATTCGTTCAAAAATACTGTTACAATCGGCAGAATCAAGAAGCCCATTAGTGCTTCTTTTTCTTTTGTTACAAATATTCAACCACTTAGACAGAGATATTGACCAGATAGGCAAAAGGGCTTGTTCTTGAAAAATTCCTCTGCTATAATGGTTCATGTAAGGGGCGTGAGGGGTCAGTATCAGACAACTCAAGAACCTAAAAAAGAAAATGGAGACAAAAAAATGAAAAAATTATTAGGACTTGTATTTTTAGTAGCAGCAGCGCTAGTATTGTATTTCGGTTCTGTTGGATGGCCAAGTTTGGATGTCAACCTCTGGTCACTCATTCCGGTAGGATTGTTCCTCTATTTCACACTAGAAAACTTTTTGAAAAAAGATTACAAGGCTAGTCTGATGTGCTTGATCATTGCCTTTATCATCGCAAATGCTATTTTTGATCTTTTGCCAATTTCAAGTGGTTTGGTGATTGGTGCTGGTGTGCTAGCTTGTGTAGGAATTGGCTACCTCTTTCCTGATAAGGATAAAAAAGAAGATAAATAAAAAGTCTCGAGATTTCTCGAGACTTTTTTTATCGACCAGCGTAATATTTTTGGATCCCCTTTACGATGCCTGCGACCAGTTTGTCTTGGTAGTGGCTATCTCTGATTTGTTGGTTTTCGGAGAAATTATCCATATATCCAAGCTCTAGGAGAACGGCTGGTTTGGCGGTTTCGCGTAGTACGGCATAGCTGCTCTCCAACAGGCCAGCATCCTTGGCTCCTGTTTCTGCTAGAAGAGAGGAGTGGATGGCAGCGGCGAGGCGTTTGCTTTCACTCATACGATCAGGGTGATTGTGCCAGTATTTATTAATCTTACTTGGATAATCAGGTTCATCGCTATAGGAGTAGGTTTGAATACCGCTCGCTTTTGAGTAGGTATTACCAGTAGCGTTGAAGTGAATACTGATAAAAATATCAGAGTTGGTCTTATTAACCATACGAGAACGTTCGGTAACAAAATCAACGTCAATATCACTATCACGAGAAGTGAGGACCTTGTAGCCTAGTTCTTCTAACTTAGTACGAAGCTTACGGTAAATCTGCATGTTGAGATCTTTTTCAGCTACATTGTAGTAAAAGGCACCTGAATCTCGACCACCGTGTCCAGGATCTAGGAAGATGGTATTGCTGTATAGTCCTTTTGTAAATCCACCTTCAGTTGAAACTTCAGAAATCCATTGGCCGTATTTTTGGAACAGGTGTTCCTTACCGTCTATCTTGTAAGTTCCTGAAACATAATGCCCATTATCATCTAGGTAGTAGCGTGCTTTGTCAGAGTTATCGTAAATCCATTCGCTCTTTGCCATGTAACCACCTGACTTGAGGTAGTATGCTCCAATCCACTCCTGATTTGCATAACGGCCATCCGCTTTTAGATAGAACCAGCTCTTGTAGGCTTTATCGAAGATCCACTCATTCTCCGCCATGGCTCCACTGGTTTTAAGGTAGTAGCTTTCTTTCCATTTGTCTGCTAGCATTCCACCATTCTGGTCAAATGAGTACCAGGAACCTTGAATCTTTTGCCAGTTGTCTTGGATATATCTCCCTGACCCGTTCGCATAGAACCAAGTATCCTTGATTTTGACCCAGTTGTTTTCTGCCATAGCTCCACTCTGGTTGAAGAGGTAGCCCTTGAAGGTTGTCGCACTCAGCATTCCACCGTCTTTGTCAAAGTAATACCAAGAACCGTTGACTTTCTCCCATTTATCCTGCGAGATCTTTCCAGAAGGAGCGACATAGTACCAAATTTGATCTAATTTTGTCCAGCCCTTTTCCGCCATAGCCCCGCTTTTTGTGAGCAGATAGCCGTCAACGGCAGTGTTGCTGAGCATGCTTCCAGTTTGGTCAAAATAGTACCAAGAACCATTGATTTTTTTCCAAGTGTTCTGAGCAAGTCGTCCAGAAGGATCAGCATAGTACCATTGATTGTCCAGTTTGGTCCAGCTATTTTCTATCATGACACCATCTTGGTCAAAGGCATAACCTTTGTAGATAGTAGAATGAAGACGATTACCATCTTGATCGAAGTAGTACCATTTGCCTTGGATTTGTTTCCAGTTCAAAGCAGGTTTATCATCTTGGTAAAAACGCCAGTGGTGATTTTCTTGGTACCATCCTTCTTTTTTGGGCTTGTCTTCTTGCACATTTACTTTCGGAAGAACTTCTGATTTAGAGTTTTCCTCAACACTCGATTCCTTCTTTTCTTCTTTGGCAATTGCTTCCTTGACAGCAGATGTGGATTGAGTAGTGTTTTCTTCTCCTAAGACGGATGCGGGTGCTAATCCTGCGATTGAAAGGATTAAAGCACTGGTCAGTAGTATCTTTTTCACTTTTTATTTCCTAACTTTTTCTTTTCTCTTTTTCATTTTTCCTATTAATTATCGAATTGAACTTCTTCTAGTAAGTATTCGATAAAGCGTTCGCCCATCTTAGACAGGCTGGTTTTTTCATGCTGGATATAGACTAGTTCAATCGGGTCGTCAATGTCCAGTGGAATGGAAACGATATTGTCTCCGTTGAGGTTGCTGTTCAATATCCCTGTTGCAATGGTGTAACCATCCAAACCAATCAAAAGATTAAAGAGGGTGGCACGGTCACTGACTACGATGGATTTCTTGTGGTGCTCTTGTGAAAGAATCTCCTCTGAAAAGTAGAAGGAGTTGTGCGTCCCCTGGTCGTAACTGAGGTAAGGAAAATCTTCTAAATCAGCCAGTTTGACCTTGTCTTTTTTAGCTAGAGGATTGGTCTTGCTAACAAAGATATGGGGTTGAGCGGTAAAGAGGTGGTGGGCTAAGAGGTGATTGTCATCTAGCATTTTCGTTAAAACATCGCGGTTGTAGCTGTTTAAAAAGAGGACACCGACCTCGCTACGGAAGTTCTTGACGTCATCGATAATCTCCCAAGTCCGAGTTTCACGAAGGAAGAGCTCGTATTTCTCCATATCACTTTTCTTGAGCAGAGAGACAAAGGCATTGACTACAAAGGCATAGTGCTGAGAGGAAACGCTGAAAAGTTCGCGGTGGGCGATAGGATTTTTATAGCGTTCTTCCAGAAGCTGAGTTTGCTCAACGACCTGACGGGCATAGGAGAGAAACTCCATCCCATCACGAGTCAAGGTAATGCCCTTGGGATTGCGGATAAAGATTTCAATGCCCATTTCATTTTCCAAGTCTCGAACGGCATTAGAGAGACTTGGTTGGGTGATAAAGAGTTGCTTGGCTGCTTCATTCATAGAGCCAGTTTCGACGATTTTGATAATATAGTGTAATTGTTGAATTCTCATGCTTTTATTGTACCACACTTGGTGAAGAATGAGCAAAGAAGATGAAAGGAAGAGAGGAAAGCCCCAAACTGGTATTGAAAAAAAGTCTAAAATCTGTTAGAATGAAAGCTATGAAAACATTCTATGATGTGCAGCAATTTCTCAAACAGTTTGGCATTATTGTTTACATGGGGAAGCGCTTGTATGATATTGAACTGATGAAGCTCGAACTCTCTCGGATCTATGATGCAGGTCTGATGGACAAGCTAGACTATCTAGAGGCGGAAGCTGTTCTTCGTAGAGAGCACAAGATAGAATTAGACTACATAGAGAAAAATGGAGATAAGAACTTATGACAATTTGGGTTTTGTGGGGAATCGTACTAGCGATGGCGGCATGGATGGGTTATAACTACCTTCGTATTCGTCGTGCGGCTAAGATTGTGGATAATGCAGAATTTGAAGCCTTGATTCGAAAAGGGCAATTGATTGATGTCCGTGAACCAGCAGAATTTCACAGAAAACATATCCTCGGAGCTCGCAATATTCCTTCAAATCAGTTGAAGTCAAGCCTTGCAGCCCTTCGTAAGGATAAACCTGTCCTTCTCTACGAAAACCAACGCGGACAACGAGTGACCAATGCAGCACTTTATTTGAAGAAACAAGGTTTCTCTGAGATTTATATCCTTTCTTATGGATTGGATTCTTGGATTGGGAAGGTCAAGACTAGCTAAGATTCTGTAAAAAACTGTCGAATGATAGATAAAGCTAGCATTTTATGGTATCATCATTTATATTAAATTTAAGGAGATTTTGTAATATGAATTCACAACAAAAGAAAAAACCTTCACTTATTTTAGGTATCTTATCTATCGTCCTTGGTTTGCTATCGCCAATAGTGGGTCTGATTTTGGGGATCATAGGATTGGTCTTGGCTTTTTCATACCAAAAAGAATCTGGACTAGACTATAAAACAGAAAAAATTCTCAATATCGTAGGACTTGTAATTTCTGTACTTAACTGGATTGCAGCCATCGCATTAGTTTTTAGATAAGTAAAAACAAAAAAAGCTTTAAACATAAAGCTTTTTTCTTTTATCCACTTTTCTCTAAGTAGTTTTTAATGATTTCCGATTCCTCTGGATTCAAGGGACGGTATTGCCCTTCTGCTAGTTCTGGGTCTAATGTAAAGTCACCGAATTGGATTCGTTTTAGGGCAGTCACCTTGACACCAACTGATAGAAACATCTTCTTGACTTGATGAAATTTGCCCTCAGAGATAGTGATGGAGGCCCGGCTCTCTGTTGGGCTTGCGGACAGAATTTCAAGCTGAGCAGGTTTACAAGTGGTCCCATCTAAAAAGACAATTCCATCCTTGAACTTTTGGATATGGTCTGACGTGAGCGGTCCGTTTACTACCACTTGATAGGATTTATCGACATGGTACTGGGGATGAAGGAGTTGGAAGCCAAGAGGTCCATTGTCTGTCAAAAGCAGCAGTCCCGTGGTATCGCGGTCTAATCTGCCGACAGCATAGAGCTGGTCAGACTGGCTGTCAGGTGGAAGGAGGTCCATGACGGTTGGAAGTTTCTTATCCTTGCTAGCTGTAACGACTCCGTTTGGCTTATGAAGCATGAGGTAGGTGTGCTCGTAGCCTTGGATTTGTCGTCCTTGAAAGACTAATTTCTGCAACCCAGTGTCGACATTTTGAGCGAGTGAGCTGGCTGGACAATCATCTACTAGGATTTCTTTTTTTAATAGAGCCTGTTTCATAGCCTTGCGACTGACCTTTTCTTGGGCTAATAATCTATCTAAACGCATACCAGCTTATCTTATCATAAGTCTCTGACTTTGAAAAGAGTTGTCTTGACTAGAAAAGCAGAGTGAAAACATTTACACTTAGCTGAACTGTGATTTTTGAATGAGACTGTGGTATAATTGTTCAGTTAGAAATAAAAATTTAATTATTAGAGGAAATCATGACAAAATTAAGAGAAGATATCCGTAACATTGCGATTATCGCCCACGTTGACCACGGTAAAACAACCCTCGTTGACGAATTATTGAAACAATCTGAAACTCTTGATGCACGTACTGAATTGGCAGAGCGCGCTATGGACTCAAACGATATCGAAAAAGAGCGTGGAATTACCATCCTTGCGAAAAACACTGCCGTTGCCTACAACGGAACTCGTATCAACATCATGGACACACCAGGACACGCGGACTTCGGTGGAGAAGTTGAGCGTATCATGAAAATGGTTGACGGTGTTGTCTTGGTCGTGGATGCCTACGAAGGAACCATGCCACAAACTCGTTTCGTATTGAAAAAAGCCTTGGAACAAGACCTTGTCCCAATCGTGGTTGTTAACAAAATCGACAAACCATCGGCTCGTCCAGCAGAAGTAGTAGACGAAGTCTTGGAGCTCTTCATTGAGCTTGGTGCAGACGATGACCAGCTTGATTTCCCAGTGGTGTATGCTTCAGCTATCAACGGGACTTCTTCATTGTCAGATGATCCAGCTGATCAAGAAAAAACAATGGCACCAATCTTTGATACCATTATCGACCATATCCCTGCTCCAGTGGACAACTCAGATGAACCGTTACAGTTCCAAGTCTCACTCTTGGACTACAATGACTTCGTAGGTCGTATCGGTATCGGTCGTGTCTTCCGTGGTAGTGTGAAAGTTGGAGACCAAGTTACCCTTTCTAAACTAGATGGTACAACGAAGAACTTCCGTGTTACAAAACTTTTCGGTTTCTTTGGTTTGGAACGTCGTGAAATCCAAGAGGCCAAAGCAGGTGACTTGATTGCCGTTTCCGGTATGGAAGATATCTTTGTTGGTGAGACGATTACACCGACAGATGCAGTTGAGCCTCTTCCAATCCTTCACATCGATGAGCCAACGCTTCAAATGACCTTCTTGGTCAACAACTCACCATTTGCTGGTAAAGAAGGTAAATGGGTGACTTCTCGTAAGGTAGAAGAACGCTTGCAAGCAGAATTGCAAACAGACGTTTCCCTTCGTGTTGAACCAACGGATTCACCAGATAAATGGACTGTTTCAGGACGTGGAGAATTGCACTTATCAATCCTGATCGAAACCATGCGTCGTGAGGGTTATGAACTTCAAGTATCTCGTCCAGAAGTTATCGTAAAAGAAATTGACGGTGTCAAATGCGAGCCATTTGAACGTGTTCAAATCGATACTCCAGAAGAATACCAAGGTTCTGTTATCCAAAGCCTTTCTGAACGTAAGGGTGAAATGTTGGATATGATTTCAACTGGTAATGGTCAAACTCGTTTGGTCTTCCTAGTTCCAGCGCGTGGATTGATTGGTTACTCAACTGAGTTCTTGTCAATGACTCGTGGTTACGGTATCATGAACCATACCTTTGACCAATACTTGCCACTCATCCCAGGTGAAATTGGTGGACGTCACCGTGGTGCCCTTGTTTCTATCGATGCTGGTAAGGCTACAACATACTCAATCATGTCTATCGAAGAACGTGGAACCATCTTTGTCAACCCAGGTACTGAGGTTTACGAAGGAATGATCATCGGTGAAAACTCTCGTGAAAACGACTTGACCGTTAACATCACTAAGGCCAAACAAATGACCAACGTTCGTTCAGCTACCAAGGACCAAACAGCGGTTATCAAGACACCTCGTATCTTGACCCTTGAAGAGTCTCTTGAGTTCTTGAACGATGATGAGTACATGGAAGTAACGCCTGAGTCTATCCGTTTGCGTAAACAAATCCTTAACAAGGCAGAGCGCGAGAAAGCCAACAAAAAGAAAAAATCAGCTGAATAAGAGCTAGAAAGAGATAAAGATGGTCTATTTAATCATAGGGATACTCTTATTACTACTCTATGTATTTGCGACACCCCAAAGTATCAAAGGAACAGTCAACATCGTTATCTTGGTCTTTGTAGTTGTTGCACTCTTGATTTTGCTGATGTTGTCCATCTTGCAAATCTTCCAATTACCGACAGAATTCTTTGTCACAATCGCCATGCTGGCTCTAGCCTACTTTAGCTTGAGAGACATTACGCTCATGCCTGTGAAAAAGAGCAGAAGAAGATAAATAGAAAGAGAGCTACGGCTCTCTTTTTCTATGCTAGAATGAGGACTAGAGCATTTTCGTTTAGTATTATTTCCATAAAAATGGTAAAATAGTAGGAGTAGAAATGGAGTTTGAGACATGAAAGTAATCGATCAATTTAAAAATAAGAAAGTACTTGTTTTAGGTTTGGCTAAGTCTGGTGAGTCTGCGGCCCGTTTGCTAGACAAGCTGGGTGCTATTGTGACAGTAAATGACGGCAAGCCTTTTGAGGAAAATCCTGCTGCTCAAAGCTTGCTGGAAGATGGGATAAAGGTTGTCACTGGTGGGCATCCTTTGGAATTATTGGATGAAGATTTCGCTCTGATGGTGAAAAATCCAGGTATCCCGTATAGCAATCCCATGATTGAAAAGGCATTGGCAAAGGAGATTCCAGTCCTTACTGAGGTGGAATTGGCTTACTTGATTTCAGATGCTCCAATTATCGGTATCACTGGTTCAAATGGGAAAACAACCACAACGACGATGATTGGGGAAGTTTTAACTGCTGCCGGCCAACATGGTCTTTTGTCAGGAAATATCGGCTATCCTGCTAGTCAAGTGGCTCAAACTGCGACAGCCAAGGACACGCTCGTCATGGAACTTTCTTCTTTCCAACTAATGGGTGTCCAAGAATTCCATCCTGAGATTGCGGTTATTACCAACCTCATGCCCACTCATATCGACTATCATGGTTCTTTTGAAGAGTATGTGGCAGCTAAGTGGAATATCCAGAACAAGATGACAGCGGATGATTTCCTTGTATTGAACTTTAACCAAGATTTGGCAAAAGAATTGGCTACTAAAACACAAGCCACTGTTGTTCCATTTTCAACAAAGGAAAAGGTTGATGGAGCTTATCTGGAAGATGGTCAACTCTGCTTCCGTGGAGAAGTGGTGATGCTAGCTAGTGAAATCGGTGTTCCAGGTAGCCACAATGTAGAAAATGCCCTTGCGACCATTGCTGTAGCCAAGCTTCGTGGTGTAGACAACCAAACCATCAGGGAAACTCTTTCAGCCTTTGGTGGTGTCAAACACCGTCTCCAATTTGTGGATGAAATTCAGGGTGTCAAATTCTATAACGATAGCAAGTCAACCAATATCTTGGCTACTCAAAAAGCCTTGTCAGGATTTGACAATAGTAAGGTTATCTTAATTGCAGGTGGTTTGGACCGTGGCAATGAGTTTGACGAATTGGTGCCAGATATTACTGGGCTCAAGAAGATGGTTATCCTCGGTCAGTCTGCAGAACGTGTCAAACGGGCAGCGGATAAGGCTGGTGTGACTTATGTAGATGCGACAGATATTGCTGATGCGACCCGCAAGGCTTATGAGCTTGCGACTCAAGGAGATGTGGTTCTCCTCAGTCCTGCCAATGCTAGCTGGGATATGTATGCTAACTTTGAAGTACGTGGAGATCTTTTCATCGACACAGTAGCGGAGTTAAAGGAATAATATGAAAAAAATTGTCTTTACAGGTGGGGGGACGGTTGGACATGTCACCCTCAACCTTTTGTTAATGCCCAAGTTCATCGAAGACGGCTGGGAAGTTCACTACATTGGTGATAAACACGGAATCGAACACCAAGAAATCCTCAAGTCAGGCCTGAATGTGACCTTCCACTCTATTGCGACTGGGAAGTTGCGTCGCTATTTCTCTTGGCAAAATATGCTGGATGTCTTCAAAGTTGGTTGGGGAATTGTTCAATCGCTCTTTATCATGTTACGACTGCGTCCACAGGCTCTTTTTTCTAAGGGAGGATTTGTCTCTGTACCGCCGGTTATCGCAGCGCGAGTGTCAGGAGTGCCTGTCTTTATTCATGAATCTGACCTGTCTATGGGCTTGGCCAATAAAATCGCCTATAAATTTGCGACTAAGATGTATTCGACATTTGAGCAGGCTGCTGGTCTCGCAAAAGTCGAGCATGTGGGGGCAGTGACCAAGGTTTCAGATCAAAACACTCCTGAACCAGATGAATTGGTGGATATCCAAACCCACTTTGATCCTAAATTGCCAACGGTATTGTTTGTCGGTGGTTCTGCAGGAGCTCGTGTTTTTAACCAATTGGTGACTGATCATAAGCAAGAACTGACAGAGCGCTACAATATTATCAATCTCACTGGAGATTCTAGCCTCAATGAGTTGAGTCAAAATCTCTTTCGTGTTGATTATGTGACGGATCTCTATCAACCTTTGATGGAGATGGCAGATGTGGTGGTAACGCGTGGTGGTGCCAATACGATTTTCGAACTCTTGGCCATGGCGAAACTCCATCTCATCGTACCATTGGGTCGTGAAGCAAGTCGAGGAGACCAGATTGAAAATGCTGCCTATTTTGTTAAGAAAGGCTACGCAGAAGAACTTCAAGAAAGTGACTTGACCTTGGAAAGCTTGGAGGCGAAACTCAGTCACTTGCTTAGTCACAAGGATCAATACCAAGCTAGCATGAAAGCTTCGACTGAATTGAAATCTCTTGCAGATTTTTACGATCTACTAAGAAAAGACCTAGCATAAGGAATATCAATGTCAAAGGATAAGAAAAAAGAATCAAACCAGAAGCAAGAATTGTCTGAATGGCAGAAACGAAACCAGGAATACCTGAAGAAGAAGGCTGAGGAAGAAGCTGCCCTTGCTGAAGAGAAGGAAAAGGAAAAACAAGCTCGTAAGGAAGCCAACTCGAAACTATTGGAGGAATCCAAGAAATCATCGAGTGAGTCAGATGAGGAAGCCTCAAGTCCAAGCAAGGAACTATCCGAAAAAGAAGAAAAATCTCAAAAGGATGACCGGAAAGTCAAAGAGGGAAAAGAGAAGAAGAAAAAAGAAAAACCAGAGAAACCAGCCAAACCTAAAATTGCGCCTGTTCATATTTGGCGAGCTGTGAGTATCTTGGTACCCAGTGTCCTGGTCCTCCTTCTTTCAGTCTATCTATTGACTCCACTTTCGACCATCAAAAATATCGAGGTTAAGGGGAATAGTAACACCCAGGCGGATGACATCAAACAGGCTTCTGGGATTCAAGATAGTGACTATACTTTAGCTCTATTGTTGGATAAGGAAACATACGCTGAGCGAATCAAGTCCAATCATTGGATAGAATCAGCGAAGATTAACTATCAATTTCCGACTAACTTTACGATTGAGGTTAAGGAATTTGATATTGTTGGTTATTATGTGTCTGGTGAAGAGTATTATCCAATTCTTTCTAGTGGTACAGTAGAGTCAACTCCTGTTGATCGCTTAAACTTGCCTGAGACTTATCTGACAGTTACCTTTAACGATGAGCAGCAGGTGAAAAAGCTGATAACAGGATTGTCTACCATCAGTGAGGATATCAAGAGTCAAATCCAGAAAATCGAATTAGCGCCGAGCAAGGCAACAGCAGATCTTTTAAAAATTACTATGCTGGACACAGATGAGGTTTTGGTTCCCTTGTCAGAATTGAGCAAGAAATTGCCTTATTACAGCAAAATCAAGCCCCAATTGACAGAACCGAGTGTAGTCGATATGGAGGCTGGAGCATACAGCTATACCATAGCGGATAAGCTGATAGAAGAAGCAGAAGAAAAAGCCAAGCAAGAGGCTAAGGAAGCTGAGAAGAAAAAACAGGAAGAAGAAAAGAAAAAACAAGAAGAACAGGGAAATCAAAGTCAAACGAGCCAGCAGTCACAGAGTCGTTAGACTAACTTTTTCTCTTGATTTTTGAATGGTATAGAAGTCCAGTTTCAAGTTTTTGCTTGACAAGTCCTACTATAAATAATAGAATAGAAAAAAACCTTTAAAGCAGTCCAGAGAGGCAGCTAAGGTTAGACGGTGAAAGGGTGGAGACTACCCATTTTTCGTGGAACCTTGCTGTTGGCAGGTTCCTTTTTTCGTGGTTTATTTTTGACCATACTCTCTTGCTCGTAAAGGTAAAAGGAGAAAGGTATGTGTGAACATCGTCCAGTTATTGCTCTTGATTTTCCTATTTTTGAGGCGGTCAAGAAATTTTTATCTCTTTTCCCAGCAGAAGAAAGTCTTTATCTAAAAGTAGGGATGGAGCTTTATTATGCGGAAGGTCCGGAAGTTGTCCGTTATTTGAAGTCACTGGGGCATAGTGTCTTTTTGGACCTCAAGCTACATGATATTCCCAATACAGTTAAATCGGCTATGAAGGTCTTATCTCAGCTTGGTGTGGACATGACCAATGTTCATGCTGCTGGTGGTGTGGAGATGATGAAGGCTGCGCGTGAAGGTCTTGGAAAAGAAGCAAAATTGATTGCTGTCACTCAATTGACTTCAACTTCTGAAGAACAAATGAGAGACTTTCAAAATATCCAAACCAGCCTGCAAGAGTCTGTGATTCACTATGCCAAGAAGACAGCTGAAGCGGGCTTGGATGGTGTCGTTTGCTCGGCTCAGGAAGTGCAACTCATCAAGCAGGCTACCAATTCAGATTTTATCTGTTTGACACCGGGAATCCGTCCAGCGGGAGCTGCGGTTGGGGACCAAAAACGCGTCATGACGCCAGCGGATGCTTATCAAATCGGTAGTGACTATATCGTAGTGGGACGTCCCATTACCCAAGCTGAGGATCCTGTTGTAGCTTATCATGCTATCAAGGATGAATGGAACCAAGACTGAAATGAAAGAAATAGATTATAAAAACAAAAGGAGAATACTATGACACTTGCTAAAGATATCGCTAGCCACCTCTTGAAAATCCAAGCCGTTTACCTCAAACCAGAGGAGCCTTTTACTTGGGCATCTGGTATCAAATCGCCGATTTATACTGACAACCGTGTGACGCTTGCCTATCCAGAAACTCGTAGCTTGATTGAAAATGGTTTTGTGGAAGCTATTAAAGCAGAATTTCCAGAAGTAGAAGTGATTGCAGGAACAGCGACAGCAGGGATTCCACACGGAGCTATCATCGCTGACAAGATGAACTTGCCTTTTGCCTACATCCGTAGCAAACCAAAAGACCACGGAGCTGGTAACCAAATCGAAGGTCGCGTAGCACAAGGTCAAAAGATGGTTGTTGTTGAAGACCTCATTTCAACGGGTGGGTCTGTTCTTGAAGCCGTAACAGCAGCTAAACGCGAAGGAGCCGATGTTCTTGGTGTCGTAGCTATCTTCAGCTATCAATTGCCAAAAGCAGATAAGAACTTCGCAGACGCTAGTGTAAAATTGGTGACTCTTTCAAACTACAGTGAGCTGATCCACCTAGCCCAAGAAGAAGGTTACATCACACCAGAAGGACTCGACCTCCTAAAACGCTTTAAAGAAGACCAAGAAAATTGGCAAAACGCTTAAAACATAGAAAATCAGGTAGTCGCTAGGATTACCTGATTTTGTTTTTAATACTAAAGTTGAGCGATAACTTCCTCAGTTGTCAAAACTTGGTTGGCAATGTAGCCATAGTTTGTCAGGGCAGCTTGGTAGGCTTCTTCACCTGGAGCACCGACAGCATCGTTAACAACAATGACATTGTAGCCTAATTCTATGAGTTCACGCATGTGTGAATCCACGCAGAGATTAGCATTCATACCAGCCAAGATGACGGTGTCGATACCATTTTTGCGGAGTTGAAGGTTAAGGTCGTTGCTTTCTGGGCCAAAGATTTTATGTCCGTTGACAACAATAGTATCTTCATCCAAAAATGGTTTAATCTCTTCAATCATATCTGCTCCAGAGCCTTCTGGAATTGCTGAATACTGGCTATCACGCCAAAACATTTCGTTTTCAATCATCATCGTTTCACCAGCAGCTTTAAATTGCCACTTGTGATCGTGTGGATAGAAGTAGTGCGGTGAGATAAAACGCTTGTAGCCACGCTCTTGAGCAAGAGCGAAAAGCTTTGTCAGATTTTCAATAGTATTAACTTTTTCAAGAACGTCTTTAGTTGCTCCGAATCCTTTACCAGTAGATTTTAAGAATTCAACTTGCGGGTCTGTGATAACAAATGCGACATTTTTCTGATTGAACATGATTCCTCCTAATATGATTTGATTAACAGCCAATAGGAATTTAGACTGTTAGTTTGATGATTTTCCAAATGGTAGTTTTAGTTATATACTGACCGTTCGGTACAATTATAATAACATCTAGAATTGAATTTGTAAATCAATTTGCTCAGAACAAAAATTTTAATGATAAAACAGTGGCAAAAGGAGGTGATTTCAATGGTTTGGTCCCAGACTCTGAATATGCTATAATAGTAAAAAAGAGAGGTGAGCAGATGAGCGTTAAAGAGCGTATTTTACAAAGTGCTGAGGAATTGATTTATCAGAAGGGTTATGTGGCCACCTCCATCAGTGACATCATGGAGGCAGCTGATGTTGGCAAGGGGCAGCTTTATTATTATTTCAAATCTAAGAAGGAAATTGGTTTGACGGTCATTCAAGATATTTTAGCAAATTGGCGAAAAGAGCTTTTTGAAGATATTTTTGAAGCAGACAAGTCTGACAGTGACAAATTTTCGGATATGATTGACTGGGTTTATCAATTTCATGAAAGTCAGACGGTCTTTTATGGTTGCCCAATTGGTAATCTGATTGTGGCATTGTCCACAGAAGATGAGAACTTCCGCTGTCCTCTCAATGATTTTATGACCCAGTGGACAGAGAAGTTAGCTAGCCTCTTGCAAGACCTGCATGCTGACTGGTCAGAAGAGCGGGCGCAGTTGCAGGCCCGTCAAGTCATCTCCAGTATTCAAGGCAGCATTGTCATTCTCAAAGTCAGCCAAGACATCCAAGTTTTGGAAAATAATATGACGGATTTGAAAAAGAATTATTGTTAATTTTTAGCCGAAGAATTAAAAGTATGTTAATTTATGGATTGTGGTTAGAGGTAAGAATGACAACAGATATTAAAACTGAAATTGGTCATAGAGTAAGACAGAAACGTGAACGTCACAAATTGACGAGAGAAGAGGTCTGTGGACAGAAGCTGACTTAATAATCAAACAGCTGATGCGTACTGAGCTTGGGCAATCCTTGCCAACAATTACTAAGTTACAATATTTATCTAAGCGATTAGAAGTTCCGATAGATACTTTTCTTGAAAATAAAGAACTAGCTCTTCCTGAGGAAGAGTTGCTGAGTCTAGACTTGATTGAAAGAATATTAGACTTGATAAGGACAGGGACAGGTAGTTTCGCTGAAGATATTTTTGATGATTATTTTAAGCAAGTAACACTAAAGCAAGTTTACACATTCAATGATTTACTATTAATTGATTATTTTGCTATGCAATGTCAAGACTTGATTTATAGAAGAGAGCATTAGATGATTTTCGGATTAAGTTGTTGAAACAGCAATTAGTTAGTGATGAAATGTATAATGTAGAGCTACTATCAGTTCTTTGTGCCATAGCGGGTGTTTATGTTGTTCATAGTGACTATAAGCATATGATATCTCTAGTAAAAAAGATGAATGAAATTTTATCAGTAACAATGTTGCAAGTCTATAAATCTGGAATTTCAGTATTTGAAGCTAAGTGCTATCTTTATTTTGAAAATGATAAAAATAAAGCAAAGGAACTTTATCACTCAGCAACTATACTAGCTGAACAATTTGATGATAAAGTATTAGAAAATGAAAAGATTATTTGAATTTCCATAACTTAAGAAAGTTCATCATTTTTAATTATCTCTGTAAAATGATTGAAAGCATGAAATTTCCAAACAAAATATTTGAAAAATTTTGAAAAAAGAGTTAGAATATTTTTTGTAATATACAAAGTAAACGCTTACTTATCAAGGAGGACATTTTATGTCATACAAAACAAGCAATGCAGAAGGTCATGTAGATTTCATCAATACCTATGATTTGGAGCCAATGGCGCAACAAGTTATTCCTAAAGCAGCATTTGGCTATATCGCTAGTGGGGCGGAGGATACTTTCACTTTGCGTGAGAATATTCGTGCCTTTAACCACAAACTCATCGTTCCTCATACACTTTGCAATGTAGAAAATCCAAGTACAGAGATTGAATTTGCAGGCGAAAAATTGTCTTCACCAATCATTATGGCGCCTGTTGCGGCTCATAAATTGGCAAATGAACAGGGTGAAGTGGCGACTGCGCGTGGTGTGCATGAGTTTGGTTCTCTCTATACAACCAGCTCTTACTCTACTGTCGACCTTCCAGAAATTACGGAAGCCCTTCAAGGGACACCTCATTGGTTCCAGTTTTACTTTAGTAAAGATGATGGTATCAATCGCCACATCATGGACCGTGTGAAGGCTGAAGGTTATAAAGCGATTGTCTTGACGGCTGATGCTACGGTAGGGGGCAATCGTGAGGTCGATAAGCGTAATGGTTTTGTCTTCCCAGTTGGCATGCCGATTGTTGAGGAATACCTGCCAGAAGGTGCTGGAAAATCCATGGACTTTGTTTACAAATCAGCCAAACAACGCTTGTCTCCACGTGATGTCGAATTTATCGCTACATACTCAGGACTTCCTGTCTATGTCAAGGGGCCACAATGCCGTGAAGACGTTGAACGTTCGCTTGCCGCAGGTGCTTCTGGTATCTGGGTAACCAACCACGGTGGTCGCCAAATCGACGGTGGGCCAGCTGCCTTTGACTCACTTCAAGAAGTAGCAGAAGCAGTTGATAAACGTGTGCCAATTGTCTTTGACTCTGGTGTTCGTCGCGGTCAACACGTCTTTAAAGCCTTGGCTTCAGGAGCAGACTTGGTAGCTATTGGTCGCCCTGTGATCTATGGTTTGGCTCTCGGTGGTAGTGTTGGTGTGCGTCAAGTCTTTGAGCACTTGAATGCAGAATTGAAGACAGTCATGCAGTTATCTGGAACTCAGACTATTGAGGATGTCAAACATTTCAAACTCCGTCACAACCCATACAATCCAACCTTCCCAGTTGACCCACGTGACTTAAAATTGTATTGATAAAGAAGACGGCCTCCACCTGATGTGGAGGTTTTTCTTCGTGTATAGAAAGATTCAATCGTTATTAGAAACTATATAAATATATTTTTCGGTCAAATATCTTGCTAGGGCTTTCATTTTTTGCTATACTGGTCCAGTAATTAAATAATAAAGACATTTGGGGTGCTTTAGGCTGAGATGATACCCATTGAACCTGATACAGTTAAGACTGGCGAAGGGAAATGTGAAAAGGTTTTTTTCGTATGTCGAAAGAAACTGTTTAATCTTGTAAGCTAAACTCTAATTCTCGTTTGTAATTGGAGTTTTTTTGTTTATCAAAAGAGGATAGGCTTGACGGCAAGTCTTTCGGTAGCTCTCCTAGAATGCCCCACTTTTCTTTAAAAAGGTCAAGTAAAACTAGGATTTTCTTGGTATTTTGTTGATTACGAACGAGTAAAGAGAGGAAAAGTAAATATGGAAACACAAGACTATGCATTTGAGCCGGGTTTGACCGTTGGAGAATTATTAAAAAGCAATCAGAAGGATTGGCAGGCTGCAATCAATCATCGTTTTGTTAAGGAACTTTTTGCGGGGACAATTGAGAATAAGGTCTTTAAAGACTACCTGATTCAGGATTATCATTTCTTTGATGCCTTCTTATCCATGCTGGGTGCCTGTGTAGCTCACGCAGACCAGCTTGAATCCAAACTTCGTTTTGCCAAGCAATTAGGCTTTCTTGAAGCAGATGAAGATGGTTATTTCCAAAAGGCTTTCAAAGAGTTAAAAGTAGCAGAGAATGACTATCTAGAAGTGACCTTGCACCCTATAACAAAAGCGTTTCAGGAGCTAATGTATTCTGCTGTGACTTCATCAGACTATGCTCATCTTTTGGTCATGCTGGTCATTGCAGAAGGTCTCTATTTAGACTGGGGTTCTAAAGATTTGGCTCTACCTGAAGCCTATATTCATTTAGAATGGGTCAATCTCCACAGAGGTCCTTTCTTTACAGAGTGGGTTCAATTTCTGGTTGATGAACTTAATCGTGTCGGGAAAAATCGAGAAGATTTGACAGAACTTCAGCAACGCTGGAATCAAGCAGTTGCTTTGGAATTAGCCTTTTTTGATATCGGTTATGAATTATAGGATAAATTCAATCCTTTGATGTAGATTAAAAGAAGTAACAAACAAACTATATAAATATATTTTCCGGTCAAATATCTTGCTAGTGCTTTCAATTTCTGTTATACTGGTCCAGTAATTAAATAATAAAGACATTTGGGGTGCTTTAGGCTGAGATGATACCCATTGAACCTGATACAGTTAAGACTGGCGAAGGGAAATGTGAAAAGGTTTTTTTCGTATGTCGAAAAGAACTGTCTAATCTTGTAAGCTAAACTCTAATTCTCGTTTGTAATTGGAGTTTTTTTGTTTATCAAAAGAGGATAGGCTTGACGGCAAGCCTTTTGGTAGCTCACCTTGAATGTCCCACTTTTCTTTAAAAAAAGGAGTTTTTTATGTTGAAAAAATGGCAATTAAAAGATGTTATCTTACTTGCTTTCTTGTCTATCTTTTTTGGTGGCGTTTTTGTGGGGTCAGGCTATCTGTTTGATATCCTCACCCTGATCTTGGCCCCTCTTGGTTTGCAGGCCTTTGCCAATGAAATCCTCTTTGGTCTCTGGTGTATGGCTGCGCCCATTGCGGCTATATTTGTTCCAAGAGTAGGAAGCGCAACGATTGGAGAAGTGCTAGCTGCGCTTGCTGAAGTCCTTTATGGTAGTCAATTCGGTCTAGGTGCCCTTTTGTCTGGCTTGGTTCAAGGTTTGGGAAGTGAACTTGGTTTTATCGTAACCAAGAATCGCTATGAAAGTTGGCTCTCTCTAACTGCTAATAGTATTGGGATTACGCTTGTTAGTTTTGTCTATGAATACATTAAGTTAGGTTACTACGCCTTCTCCCTTCCTTTTGTCCTTTCCTTGCTTGTGGTGCGCTTTATTTCTGTCTTTTTCTTCTGTACCATCTTGGTTCGTGCCATTGTCAAACTTTATCATCAGTTTGCAGCTGGGGGCAAGGCATAGATGGGGCTGAAACTACGAGCGATTCAGTCCCCAATCTTTTCGGAACCGCTTGATTTTACTTTTCATGCGCAAGCCTTCACCTTGTTAGTTGGGAGCAGTGGTTCAGGAAAATCGAGTCTCTTTCAAATGATTGCCCAAGTCAGTTCTCTTCCCTATAGCGGTCAAGTCCTGATAGATGGGAGAGAGGTCAGTCAGCTTTCTATCGTCGACCGTGTCCAGACGGTTGGCATTCTCTTTCAAAATCCTAATCATCAATTTACCATGGAGAACTTGTTTGAGGAGCTGATTTTTACCTTGGAGAATATTGGTCATCCCCTTCAAGAGATTGATGCTAAAATAGCAGAGGTGGTTCGGCAATGTCGTTGCGAGCCAATCTTGCACCGTCCCATTCATCACCTATCAGGTGGGGAAAAGCAAAAGGCTGCTTTGGCTGTTCTCTTTGCTATGAATCCTAGGGTCTATCTCTTGGATGAACCCTTTGCTTCTATTGACCGCAAGAGCAGAATCGAGATATTGGAGATTCTAAAAGAGTTGGCTCTTGATGGGAAGACAGTCATCCTGTGCGACCATGATTTATCTGATTATGAAGCCTATATCGACCATATGGTGGAGCTAAGAGACGGACAACTAAGGGAAGTATTTCAAATCCCTACCTCTGAGATGACACAGGTTTCTTCAAAGAATGTTGCTTCTAGCCCGGAATTGTTCCATATGGATAGAACGACTTGTGAGCTGGATAAGCGTCCCCTCTTTTCAATTGCGGATTTTACATTCTACCAAGGAATTTCCTGTATCTTGGGTGACAATGGTGTCGGGAAATCAACCCTCTTTCGCTCTATTCTTCAATTTCAAAAGTATAAAGGGCTCATTACTTGGAAGGGGACAGTCCTGAAAAAGAAAAAGAGTTTGTACCGTGATCTGACGGGTGTTGTTCAGGAAGCTGAGAAGCAGTTTATCAGAGCCAGTCTGCGAGAAGAGCTTCAATTAGATGGACCTGATTCTGAAAGAAATCAGCGAATTTTCCAAGCTTTACGATACTTTAATCTGGAGCAGGCGCTTGATAAGAGTCCCTATCAATTAAGTGGTGGCCAGCAAAAGATTCTTCAGCTATTGACCATCTTGACCAGCAAGGCTTCTGTGATCTTACTAGATGAGCCATTTGCTGGTTTGGATGATAGAGCCTGCCATTATTTTTGCAAGTGGATTTTGGAGGACAGAAATCAAGGAAGAAGTTTTTTGATCATTAGCCATCGTTTAGATCCCTTGATTTCTGTGGTTGATTATTGGATTGAGATGACTAGTGAGGGTCTCAGCCATCTTCAAGAAGTGACTATCAGCAAACCTCTCCCATCTCTGAAAAATGATACTCTAGGGGAGGTGAGGTAGTATGATCAAAGTAGCAACTCAGACACCGATTATTAGTCTTTTCTTGCTGATTTTATCCTTGGAAACATCTTTCCTTCCTTCGATTGCTCTTAATCTTTCAGTAGTCGCATTTTGCATTCTCTTCATGCTCTACTACCGTCGATTTAAATTGTTGGCTTGGATGCTCGTACTCGCCATCTTACCATCCTTTGCCAACTACTGGGCAATTCAGTTACATGGGGATGCTTCGCAGGCAGTGATACTTGGGACGAGGGCTTTTGTGACGGTTTGTATCGGCCTTGTCTTTGTTTCCAGTATTTCCTTAAAAGAGCTTCTCTTGTACTTGGCTCAAAAGGGGTTATCACGGTCTTTGGCCTATGCCTTGATTGTGGTATTCAATGCCTTTCCCCTCATTCAACAAGAAATCAAGTCCCTCAAGGAAGCTTGCTTATTGCGTGGTCAAAAATTGCATGTTTGGTCTCCCCTGATTTACAGCAAGGTTCTGATGATGGTCTTTAGATGGCGCCATCTCTACTTGAGAGCTCTGTCTGCACATGGATATGACGAACATGCGCAGTTGGAGAATCGCTATCGGACTTTTTATATTTCTAAAAAAACAAAATTAATCTACCTGCTGTTCTTTTTACTACTTCAAACCAGCCTATTTCTATAAAGGAGTTATTATGGAATTTACAGATATTGCGATGGAATTATCCAAGGAAGCTTGGCAGGCTTCCTTTCATCACCCCTTTGTTTTACAGTTACAAGAGGGGAATTTAGAACCTTCTATTTTCCGCTATTACCTGATTCAGGATGCCTACTACCTGAAGTCTTTTTCAGAAGCCTATCACCTCTTGGCTGATAAGACTTCAAACCAAGAGATGAAAAGACTCTTGAAACAAAATGCCCAGAGTCTAGTGGAGGGTGAGTTGTTTATCCGCCAACAATTTTTCATGGAATTAGGAATCAGCGACCAGGAGATGGACGAGCAACCGATTGCTCCGACTTGCTATCATTACATTTCGCATATTTATCGGCAATTTGCAGAGTCAAATTTGGGCATTGCTTTTGCTAGTTTGCTTCCATGTCCTTGGTTATACCATGATTTGGGCAAGGCACTTAATCGCAAACCATCCCCGAATCCTCTTTATCAACAGTGGATTGAAACCTATATCACCGATGAGTTAGAACAGCAGATTAAAGAGGAAGAAGCCCTGGTCAATCAGCTCTATCGCGAAAGTGACGAGACAGACAAACAAAAAATGCTAGAGGCTTTCCATCGAAGTGTCCACATGGAAGCCAAGTTTTGGGAGATGGCTTACCAACATCAAACCTGGACGAGTGATTTGCAATCCTTAGAAAAAGAGAAGAAATAGAAAATGAGAAACCACCAACTACAAGTTCACAAATTAACCATTTTATCCATGATGATTGCTCTTGACGTAGTACTTACACCCATCTTTCGAATTGAAGGAATGGCACCAATGTCCAGTGTAGTCAACATTCTTGCAGGGATTTTGATGGGACCTGTTTATGCCTTGGTCATGGCTACAGTCACAGCCTTTATCCGTATGACGACTCAAGGGATTCCCCCTTTGGCCCTAACAGGAGCTACTTTTGGAGCCCTCCTTGCAGGTCTCTTTTATAAGTATGGTCGGAAATTTCGCTATTCTGCTCTAGGAGAAATCTTGGGAACAGGGATTATCGGTTCCATTGTTTCCTATCCTGTCATGGTTCTCTTTACAGGATCTGCGGCCAAGCTTAGCTGGTTTATCTACACTCCTAGATTTTTTGGAGCAACCTTGATTGGTACAGCCATAGCTTTTCTTGCCTTTCGATTTTTAATCAAGCAGGAATTCTTTAAAAAAGTGCAGGGATATTTCTTTGGAGAAAGGATAGACTGATGCAGGAATTTACAAATCCCTTTCCTCTAACCTCCAGCTCCTTAATTCACTGCATCACCAATGAGATTTCCTGTGAGATGCTGGCCAATGGCATTTTGGCTCTGGAATCTAAACCTGTCATGGCAGATGATCCCCGTGAGGTCCTTGATTTTACCAAACAAAGCCAAGCTCTCTTCATCAATTTGGGGCATTTTTCAGCTGAGAAGGAAAAAGCAATCCGTCTGGCAGCTACTTATGCAGCTCAAGCTTGTCTCCCAATGGTAGTAGATGCGGTTGGCGTTGCGGCTTCCCCCATTCGTAAGGATCTAGTCACAGATCTTTTAGAATACAAGCCCACGGTCCTTAAAGGAAATATGTCAGAAATCCGAAGTCTTGTTGGCTTAAAATACCATGGAGTTGGAGTTGATGCGAGTGCTAAAGATCAAGAAACGGAGGATTTGCTTCAAGTTTTGAAAGACTGGTGTCAGACCTATCCTGGTATGTCGTTCCTAGTCACTGGCCCCAAGGACCTCATCGTTTCAGAAAATCAAGTTGCTGTATTGAGGAATGGCTGTGACGAATTGGACTGGATAACAGGGACAGGAGACCTGGTTGGAGCCTTGACAGCTGTTTTTCTCAGCCAAGGAAAGACTGCCTTTGAAGCTTCTTGCCTAGCGGTCTCTTATCTCAATATCTCTGCTGAGAGAATACTTGTTCAAGGAATGGGATTGGAAGATTTTCGTTACCAAGTTCTCAATCAGCTCTCTATCCTAAAAAGAGACGAAAACTGGCTAAAAGCTATCAAAGGAGATATTTATGAATAGAGAAGCACTCAGACTATATCTGGTAACCAATCGCTACCAAGATTCCTTGGAAAGCTTTCTTGAAAAAGTCGAGACAGCCTGCCGTTCAGGCGTTACCATCATCCAACTACGAGAAAAAAATCTCACTACCAATCAATACTATCAACTGGCAAAACAAGTCAAGGAAATAACAGATGCCTATCAAGTACCCTTGATTATCGATGATCGTTTGGATGTTTGTCTCGCGGTTGATGCTGCTGGGTTGCATATAGGCGACGATGAACTACCAGTTTCGGTTGCCCGCAAAGTATTGGGTCCTGAAAAAATCCTCGGTGTCACTGCTAAAACAGTTAAAAGAGCCCTCGAAGCAGAAACATCGGGTGCGGATTACTTGGGAACAGGAGCCATTTTCCCGACTACGACCAAAGAAAATGCACCCATTACCCTGATTTCAACCTTGAAAACAATTTGCCAAACGGTCGCTATTCCAGTAGTTGCTATCGGAGGCCTGACGTCAGAGAATATTGACCAACTTATTGGCACGGGTATAGCTGGAGTAGCTGTTGTACGTGATCTGATGCAGGCAGAAGATATTGAAGCAAAAGCGCATGCCTTTTTAACAAAGCTAGATGACATTGTTTCCTAATCAAAAACTCTCTAATTCCCTTAAAGTAGGAACTAGAGAGTTTTTTCTTAATCTTTAAAAGTTGTATGGTTGACTGGTCCAGAACCATGACCGAGTTGAGGAGCGTCTTGGATGGCTTTTGTGATAAAGGCCTTGGCCTTATCAACTGCCTGGTAAAGACTTCTGCCCTTGGCTAGTTCAGCCGTAATCACAGCAGCAAAGGTACATCCAGTACCATGGGTGTGACAGGTTTGAATTCGTGGACTTTCCCAGACAAATTGTTGATCCTTGGTAAAGAGGAAATCCTTGGCACCACCTTCAAGATGGCCACCTTTGATAACAACGGACTGAGGACCAAATTCTTTTATAATCAGGCGACCGGCACGCTGCATGTCTTCTGGATCATGAATCGAAAAACCAACAATCTCTTCGGCTTCAGGAAGATTGGGAGTGATAATGGTTGCAAGGGGAAGCAGATTTGTTTTTAGGTAGCTTCTCGCACTGGTATCAATCAGGGTATCACCGCTTGTTGCGACCATAACAGGGTCAAGAACGTAGGGGCAGTCCAGCTTTTTAAGATAGGGTTGGATGATTTCCATGATCTCAGTAGTTGCCAACATCCCTGTTTTTACAGCCTGAGGCTTGATATCCGAAAAGACACTCTCCAATTGAGTTTCCAGCATTTGGTTGGAGACGTGCTCGATTAATTGAACGCCTCTGGTATTTTGAGCGACAAGACTGGTCACAACGGCCATTCCATAGACATTTCTAGCTTGGAACGACTTTAAGTCAGCCATAATGCCAGCACCGCCACTAGGGTCAGTTCCTGCAATGGTTAGAGCAACGGGTAAATAAGTCATCTAAAACCTCCCAACCAACTGAAGTTTGTATTCTCAAGAAAAAGCTAGTCTGTTTGAGGAAAGTAATAGAAGAGCAGCTAGTCCTCATTATCATTTCCACTTCCATCAGCTAGCATTACCTAGATTGAGTCAAAGGGATCTAACAGTCGTTAATCTCAGCTTTACGCACCCCTAGTGGTTGTTTTCTTTTTTCTACAGTATAGCATATTTTTATAGTTTATATAGTGAAATTTGACTGAAAATCCTTTATCAAATGCTTAAAATTCTATTTTTCGAAAAAATAATAAAAATTATAGTTGACAAATGTAGATTTTCGGAGTATACTAATAACTGTGATCGACAAATGTAGATTTAGGAGGTGTGATTATGCAGATTTCAGATGCAGAATGGCAGGTCATGAAGATTATTTGGATGCAAGGGGAACAGACCAGTAGCGATTTGATCAGGGTTTTAGCGGAGCGGTTCGACTGGTCCAAGTCAACCATTCAAACTCTTTTGGCTCGTTTGGTTGAGAAAGAGTGTCTGACAAGGAAAAAAGAAGGCAAGTCCTTTGTCTATTCGGCTCTTTTAACTTTGGACCAAAGTCGGGATTTGCTTATTAAAGATATTAAAGACAAGGTTTGTTCCCGTAGGATTAAGAACTTGTTGGCTGATTTGATTATGGAATGTGATTTTACTCTGGCTGACTTGGAAGACTTAGAAGTTGTGATTTCTGAGAAGAAAGTTAGCGCTGTAACAGAAGTAAGATGTAATTGTATGTAAAGGAGACGTCATGTTAAATAGTATTGTAACCATTATTTGTATTGCCCTTATAGCGTTTATCTTGTTTTGGTTTTTCAAAAAGCCTGAAAAATCTGGACAAAAGGCCCAGCAAAAAAAGGACTACCAAGAGATTCGTGTGGAGGTCATGGGGGGCTATACGCCTGAGTTGATTATTCTCAAGAAATCAGTGCCAGCCCGTATCGTCTTCGACCGTAAGGACCCTT